>JANXNV010000182.1 GCA_025353925.1 Armatimonadota bacterium | reverse complement strand
GTTCTGCCGTTCCTGGTTCCATCGTGATGTCTGCGGGGTTCGGGTATGATGTGGTTATTCCTGCAGGGGGAACGATTGACCCCGGCTACGCCGCCGAGATCGGCTCCCCGCACCGTGCTTTGGCCCCGCTCGGGTCGGAAGGTCGCCTGGTTCTGCAGGTCGTGGTGGATGCCCTGCGAGAGACCGGTCTAATCAACCGAGTGATTGTGGTCGCACCGCCGGACGTTCGGGAAGTCATCACAGGGGTGGACGTTTGGCTTGAGGCAAAGGAGAGCGGAGCGCGGAATATCCTGGCAGGCCTCGCCGAAGCCGATCCGAGCCGTCTTTGCCTGGTTTGCCCCTCCGATCTGCCGATGCTGACCGCAGCGAGTGTCAGCGCGTTTTTGCTGCAGTGTCGCGCTGATGCCGAGGTCTGTGTCGGGCTGGTCCGGGCCGAGGCGTATCATACGCAGTTCCCCGGTGCGCCGCCCTCGCAGTTCACGGCACTTCGCGATGCCGGGCCGTTGACACTGGGCAGCGTGTTTCTCGTGCATCCTGGCCTGATCATTCGGGAAGCAGCACTGCTGAATAGGCTATTCGAGGCGCGGAAGTCGCAGTGGCGAACCGCTAAGTTGCTTGGCCCCCGCCTCCTATGGGGATGGGCAGTGAAGCGTCTTAACGTGCCGATGGTAACGACCCGCGCCGAGGAGCTGACGGGCGGGAAAGTACAGATCGTTTCCGAGGTATCACCGCTTCTGGCCTACGATATTGACACTTTAGATGATTACACCTACGCCAACCACCGCCTCAAATAAGGCTGCTTCCAGCGAAACGCTGCCTCCGCGCAGGCACTTCATGCGAGAGCGATCCATGCTGACCCGGATCGTTGTCGGCCTCTTTGCCGCCGCGTTTTTCATTACCATTAATTTTGCCGGCAACGGCCTTCCCTTCGCGCTTGGCATCGCCCTGTTTGCCGTCTGGGGAGCAAGCGAATTTTATCAGGCCGTCAAGAAGCAGGGCGGCGAGCCGGCGGAGATGCTTGGTTACTTCGCATGCGTCGTCTTTCAGATCGCTGCCTGGACCCACAATGGTGAGCGGTTTGCCCGCTACCTCCCGGCTCTGCTGCTGCTGGTCGTGCTGACGACCTTGCTTTCCGAGCTGGGCAAGCGCCGCCCAAAACCGATCGTTTCCATTGGCACCACGATGCTCGGTGCGGTGTATGTTGGCTGGCTTTTCTCCTACTTGACACTGCTGCACGGAATGCAGCCGGGAGTGATCCGCCTCAGCGGCGCGAATATGCCGCTGCTGGTGCCGCCCATCGCCCACACGACCCCCGGCGAGTGGCTGGTCATTTTCGTCGCCGCCTGCACCTGGCTTTCCGACTCCGGTGCCCTCTTCTTCGGAAAAGCAGTCGGCAAGCACAAGCTGGCCCCAAATATCAGTCCCGGTAAGACCATCGAAGGCTCCATGGGCGGCCTGCTGACCGCCGTACTGGCGGGGGCTGCCCTCGGTTACTGGCTGCAGCTCCCAATGATCCACGCCATCGTTCTCTCGTTTCTCTGCGGCCTGTTCGGCCAGATCGGGGACCTCTGCGAATCGGCCTTGAAGCGTGATTTAAACGTCAAAGACTTCGGCGTCGTCCTCCCCGGCCACGGCGGGATTTTGGACCGCATCGATAGCGTGCTATTCTCTGCGCCTTTGGCTTACTATTATGTGCTGTTTTTTCTTATGCGATAGGGATGACAATTGAAGATTACTCAGTTTATCCTGTGTGGTATGACCTTCTTATGCGCTTCCCTTTTCTGCTTGCCGGGGTCGGCACAGCAGAATACCTCTTACCAGCCTCTCCTCACTCTTTATTCACAGAATATCCGCAAAGTCGCACAAGAGCGTAATGCTGGGAGGCGAAGTCGGTACGTCGCGAATGTCGCTGAGAGGCGAAAGATTTTTCAGGATATGGCAGCGCGTGAGGTGGAGAATCTAAATTTATTGGAGAAATCCGCAAATCACCGGCAGCATCACCAGCTCGATTTCGACGGAGAAGTACCTGAGTTTGGAATGGTCATGCTCGGGTGCCCAGCATCCGGGCGCATCTTTACCACGTTATGCCGGGAGAAAAAAGTCGATGAGCTGCTGCTGGTCGCAGCCGCAGAGCGCCCCTGGCTTCTGCCTGCCGTTCCGATCATCTGCCCGGAGTGGGTGCTTCTACTACGTGAGATTGACCGTCGGCATCTCGGCAGCCCCATTTTCCACAGGATTATCATCAAGACGCTTTACGCAGCCGGTGTGGACAGACAAGTTTCTCGTCCTCTGTTAGTAAAACTGGCACGCTCTTCTGACTACGATGCTCTTGCCCTGATCTTTTTCACCTATGACCGTACTTCTGGGGAACGTCTTCCGCAGACCGATCGGCAAAATTTGAGGCTACTGAAACAACTTACCGCTCACCCACAATCTACGGACCCGGAGGTTCTAGAAGTGTGCGCAGAGTACGCCGCCACTGTGCGTCAAGACGCTTTGGCGAAAGCGATTTGCACACGGCTCCTGCAACAGCGTTATCAGGATCACGATCACCCGAATCAGCACGCCGATATTCCCGCCGATTGCCCTCTGGGTCGAGCACGCTGTCGCGCGATCAACCTGATGTTTTACTCCCTGCCGGACGCACATCTGTTTCGGCTTATCTACGATATGTCTCGCGAACCGGACGCTGCACCAGCGGAACGACTAGATAAAGAACTGGCCGAATCTTATATTGGTATGGTACACACTTGGGAAAAGGGGGGCAAGTCGCCAAATGCATCTCCGTTCGGCGCATGAGAACAGCATCCCTTCAAGTTCTCAAGACTCCACCGATAAGAACTGCTCGAACCAGGCGCGGGTGCTTGTCAGCATCTCGTCGGGATAGTCATGCCCGAGATTGGGATACAGCTGAAGCTTGAGCCGCTCCGGGAACGAGGCGTACAGAGGCCGCAACTTTTCTTCCAGGGCGATGACCCCATCCACCGGTACGACGGCGTCGGCGGAGCCATGGAGCATCAGCAGCGGGCGCGGCGGCAGGACTGTCGGCAACAGATCGAGCGGATTCAGGGCAGAGGCCCGCTCCCAGGCCGGATGCCCCGGCCCGAGGCCGAAGCGGCGCAGTGGGCCGAGCCAGTCCGGGCTGCCGAGGGCAACGGAACCAGCAGCCAGGCGCGGCTCGGCGACGAGGGCCGAAAAAGCGATGTAGCCACCCAACGAGATGCCGTGGATGCCTGCGGAGGGCGGCGCGAAGTGGTCCATGAGGCGGGAGATGTCGTGTGCGGTTCCTTCGATCATCTGAGAAGTCGTACCGAAATAGTCCTGGTTCAGCTTCGTATCCCGCTCCCAAACATCGACCCGCTCTCCGTGCAAACGGGCATCCGGCGCGACCGCCCGGAACCCGGCGGAAGCCAGCTCGTAAAGGCCCGCCAGCATCTTCTCTTTGCGGCTGCCCAGTCCGTGTAAAATGAAGACGACAGGGGCTTCGCCCGGCAGGTCCAGCGGGGCGGCGACGAGACACGGGATATCTCCCGCCAGCACTTCCGAAGTCAGCGTCAAAGTTTTTGACATGGGTATGGCTCCTACTTCTCCACGGCCAGCGCGAGAAGCAGCAGCAGAGTTTTCTGCCCGCGCGGGGTGACATGGTACCGATTGCGTCCGGACTGGCCGATCAGGCCTGCATGCATCAAATCTCGCAGATGATGATACAGGCTGCCCGTGCTGAGGTCCGCCGCCGCTCCCAGTGCCGAGGCACTCTCCGATTCATGTCCCAGCAAAGCTCGCAGGAGAGAGACTTTCTGCGGCGACGAAAGTGCATAGCCGAGCTGGGCTGCGGCTTCATCCGTGACCTTTTCCGTCTGCATCAAAGACACGGAGACCGGCCCGGTTTTGTAGGAGGCAGCACCATTTTCCGTCGGAGGCAAACTGACGGAATACTGAACAGCGGCCTCGCTGCGAGTTTTTGCACCCATATCTTCTTCTGCGGCGGGAGCTTCCGGCCTACGCTCAACGCGGCCACCCTCGGCAAGCAGTGCTTGAAGCTGACGCATATCGGCTTGAAGCTGCTTCAGCGCATCTTTGGTTTTTGGGGCATCTTTAAGTTTGTTTTCCACGCGGCAATCCTCACTATTCGGTTATTATGGAATAGTGTAACACAAGAATAGAGATTTGTCAAGCCGGGATAGACTAATTTTCAGGATATAGGTATAATGCAGCCATCTCACAGGGAATCTCGGCACGGCAGGAGAGAATTTATGTCTAAAATACTTGTTGTGGATGATGAAGAGCCGATTGTGGATGCGATTTCTTATAATTTAAAAAAGCAGGGTTTCGTGGTCGAGACCGCCGGGGACGCAGAAGAGTGCATGAGCCGCTTTCTTTCGACCCGCCCGGACCTTGTGCTCCTGGATGTGATGCTTCCCTCCGGGAGCGGCCTAGATCTCTGCCGCCGGCTGCATCAGCACAACGCGGCTCTGCCGGTGCTTCTGCTGACGGCACGCGCCGCTGAAGCGGACTGTTTGCTGGGATTTGACGCCGGGGCGGATGATTATGTGGTCAAGCCGTTCTCCATGCGGGAGCTGATGGCCCGCGTGCATTCTTTGCTCCGGCGCAGCCAGCCCGGAACTGACAACAAAGATGCACTGCCTGACCTGCCCCGCAAATCCCCCACCCTGACATTTGAAAATTTGGAAATGAACGCCGACCGCCGGGAGGTTTGCAAAGACGGGATCCCCGTGACGCTCTCCCGCAAAGAGTTCGATCTGCTGACCCTGCTGACGTCGCACCGGGGGCGCGTGTTTGACCGCCAGACGATCCTCTCACGCATCTGGGGCGAAGACAGCTATGTCGATGACCGCACCGTGGATGTCCATGTCCGCTGGCTGCGCGAAAAGTTGGAGCCGGTTCCGGCCCGGCCCGAGATGCTCCTCACGGTGCGCGGGATCGGTTACAAATTCAAAGGCTAGATTGAGGGGAGATGCGGTGAGCTTTTTTCCCTGGGC
>JANXNV010000177.1 GCA_025353925.1 Armatimonadota bacterium | reverse complement strand
CGGCGTTTGCGCCACTCCTGAGTGCGGGCGGCGTGGGTCTGTGATGCGAGTTGACAAATCCTTATCTTCTAGGATACACTTCAAAGATGGATGTCACAGAACGTGAACTCAAAATACTGGTGCTTGATGAAGATAAATCGCCATTCGAGACTTGGTACGCGGGCATACGTGATGCACAGGCACGAGCGAGAATTCGCGCTCGTCTTACTCGCGTTGAGGCAGGCAATCTCGGCGATTACAAAGCTGTAGGTGAAGGTGTTTGCGAGCTGAGAATAAATTATGGCCCCGGCTATCGTGTCTATTTTGCCCAATCCGGTCAAACACTCATAATTTTACTTGCTGGTGGAAATAAAAGCAGCCAGGAAACGGACATTCTTGCCGCGCGACTATTGTGGAAGGAACACAAAGATGCAATTGAAAGATTTCAACGCGACTTTCGCGGATGAGCTGAAGGACCCGGACTTTGCCGCCGCCTATCTGGAAGCGGCACTTGAAGAAGAGGGCGTAGAGACTTTTCTCGCTGCCCTGCAAAACGTCGCTAAAGCCACCGGTGGGATGACCAATGTCTCACGAGCGGCTTCGCTTAGCCGTGAAAGTATGTACAAAGCACTCTCAGAGCAAGGCAACCCTGAGTTCCGAACACTCAATTCAGTTTTACAGGCATTCGGGATGCGTTTCGCTGTCAGGCGCAATGAGACACCGACAACTGCTCGCTGAAAGATGCACAATGACTCACCCCACCCCCGCCCGGCAGAGGGGGCACAGAAAGGCCGTAGAAGGCCCCTCTCCCGCCTCTGGGGCCGTTATCGGACTGGGAGACGTCAGCCCCCCACAGCGGTCGCAGGGAAGCCAGTGGCGGCGTTTGCGCCACTCCTGCATGCGGGCGGCATGGGTCATCGTCCGGCGCATCCGGTCGGAGAGCAGCTCATCCGTGATCCCGGCGAGGGCTGTTTCAATACGCAGGCGGGTCTCCTTCGGCAGAACGATCCTGCCTAGATCCGCATCAGTCGGCACCTCGATTGACGGCTTTACGGGCTTTTTAACGACTTTCCCTAATCCCCCGGCTTGAAAGTGAATATCGGTCAGCACCCGCCCGCCGAGGGCGGAATTGAGTCGGCGCAGCATGTCATCTTTCAGGAGGGTCAGCTCATTGGCCCAGACACTGTTTTTGACGCGCACGACCAGCACGCCGTCGCGGACCGCCGAGACTTGGGTGACCCCGGCGACCTGTGGACCGACGACTTCCGCCCAGCGTGCTTTGGCGAGATGCGGGCGGAGTATCTTCGCCAGCTCCTGCCCCTGAAAGAATCCGTCCACCGCCCCGCCGGCGGAGGTCAGACCGCGCGATTTTTTCATAGCTTAGGCCTCACTGTTTCGCGACTTCCCCCGCTGAGACGGCATAGACCGTCGCACGATCCAGAACGCCGGGCGAGAACGCGCGGAGGTTGGTGCAGCTCAGAAACGTCTGGGACCCGGCACGGGCGGTCAGCTCAAACAGCAACGCCCGCCGGGCATCGTCGAGGTCGGACAGGACATCGTCGAGCAGCAGCAGAGGCGGCTCGCCGACCAGCTCCTCGATCAGCTGCCGCTCTGCAAGCTTCAGCGAGAGGGCGACGGTCCGCTGCTGCCCCTGGGAGCCGTAGAGGCGGCAGTCCTGGCCGTTGACCCGGAAGGCAATATCGTCGCGCTGCGGTCCGCGCACGGTAGTTCCCCGGGCGGCTTCCTCCCCGGCGACCGATGCTAATTCCTCCTGAAAACGCCCTTGAATATCCCCCACCTCCGAGAGTCCGTCCAGAGAGAACGACGGCTGGTAAACCACTTCCAGCGAATCGCGCTCGTCACTGAGGGTTCGATGCGTTTCCGACGCTAATTGTGCCAGCCGCTCCAAAAACAGACGCCGCCGCTCGATCAGACGCGCCCCGTGCTGAGCTAACCCCTCATTCCAGGCCGGAAGGCTCTCACGGGCCGAGCCGGGAACGCGCCCGTCCCGCAAATCGCGCAGGAGGCGGTTGCGCTGCTCGAGAGTCTTGCGATACGAACCGAGGGCAAGCACGTAGCGCGGGGAGGTCTGGGCGATCTCCAGGTCCAAGAAGCGGCGCCGGATCGACGGCTCACCGCGGATGATCTCGAGATCGCCGCTGTCGAAGAGCACGGCATTGAGCTGTCCGATCACTTCCGCCAGCCGTGTGTGCTTGACGCCGTTGATGCGGGCCACTTTCTTTTCCGTCATCGAAAGTGCGATCTCGATCTCGACATCGCTGTTTTTGGTTCGGATCACGTCCGCCGTCACCCGTGCCTGGGGCTGATCGAAGCGGACCAGCTCCGTGTCTTTACCGGCACGCGACGATTTACTGGTCGCCAGTAAGTAAAGTGACTCCAGCAGGTTGCTCTTACCCTGAGCGTTCAAGCCGACAAAGATGTTCAGGCCTTCTCCCGGCTGAATCTCAAGTGTCCCGTAATTCCGAAAGTTTTCCAGCTTCAAAGACGTGACGTGCATGAGAGACAGCTTACCCTGTGTCAGATTCTTAATAACGATATAAGAGATAGATTCTTAATAGTAGTAGTAGTAGGTGTGTGACTCAGGTGTGACTCATGTGACTCAAGGAATCGGAATGGTCTGAATCGCCCATATTGGCGTCAAACTCCGCTGGTGCCACGAGAGGCGATTGCTGGAACCGGGTCGGAATCGCTTGTTTCGGTGAGTCACACGTGAGTCACAACTTTGTGGCTAATTACTGTGACTCTGTGACTCAGGTGTGACTCAGTGGGTTGTGTGACTCTGCTGAGTCACACAAAGGCCCAGTTGAGTCACGCTGAGTCACAGGTGAGTCACAGCAGAGTCACAGGACTCAGGAGTCGCAGGAATCGGATCCATGGTATCACAGAGCGGGAGCCTCGGATTTCTAATCCGTGGCCCTGTATCCCCTGTCAACGCTTCTGTCACACTCTGTGACAGAGATGTGACAGAAGCACTGACGTTAACCCCCGCGCTCAATCTCCAGGCGAATACGGCTGATCAGCGAGAGAATCTGCGGATCGTCTTCGATCTCTTTTTGCAGACGGGCATGGGCGTGGGCGATCGCCGTGTGACTCTTCAGGCCGAAGGCGGAGGCCAAGGTCGAGAGGGGAACACCGCCCATTTCTTTCGCCAGATACATGGCGACCTGCCGTGCGAAGCCCGGATCGCCGCTGAGGCGGGAAGCCCGGTTGCTGCGGCCTCCCCCGACCAGAATCGCTTCCGTGTCTACTCCGGTCTGCCGTGCGACCGCGCCGATGATGCGGTCCACCGCATGGCCCGCGACACCCACCGGCGGCGGAAGAAGCCCGGCTTGGGTCAAAGTGCCGTAAGTGAGTGTGTGGTCTTCAGGATGCGCGGAGATCGGCTCACGGGCAGTGGGGCGGTCCACAAAGTAGCCTGTCAGAACGTCGCTGGCGAGCTGCTTGGTCACCGGGCTGCGGGTCAGCGAGGCATAGGCCATGAGCTTGATCAGCGCCCCTTCCAGGGCGCGGATATTGCTTTGGATGAGGTTCGCCATGAACGCGATCACTTCATCGGAAATGAGCATGCTCTCGAGGATGGCTTTTTTCTGCAAAATCGCCTGCCGCATCTCCAGCTCCGGCGGGGCGATATCGGCGACCAGGCCGCATTCGAAGCGGGACCAGAGGCGCTCATCCATGGCCTTCAACTCGCGCGGCGAGCGGTCACTGGTCAGGACGATCTGCTTGTTCATCTGGTGCAGGACATTGAACGTATGAAAGAACTCCTCTTTCGTCTGCTCTTTCGAGGCCAGAGTCTGAATATCGTCGACGAGCCAGACGTCGACATTGCGGTACGCCCGCCGGAAATCCTCAGTACGCTTGTCCCGGATCGCGGCGACGTAATGGTTTGTAAACATCTCCCCGCTGACATAGGCCACCCGCGCCTGGGGCAGTGCCAGGCGGATCTGGTGGCCGATGGCGTGCATTGCGTGAGTATTATGCTCCCAGAAGGTGGAAAGGAACGTGTGGTAATCCGGCACCTCCACGGCCACAGTCGATTCGATCCCCGCAGGCTCGACGGAAATGACCTTTTCCCAGCGCATCCCAAAGGGCGCATTTCGATGCCGCCAAAGCCCACGATTGGGCCGTGTCAGCATTGCACGCTCTGCGACCTGCCGAACCCGATCCACGGCTTCCTCCTTGCCAAATATTCCTACTAGCCCAACGAACTTCAGAGTCTCGACTGCCGCATGGATGGCGAGTGTCCAGGCATTAACCTTTGGCTTACGAGAGATGTGCGCTAAGATACCAAGCTTGAGGAGAAGTTCCTGCAAATCGCGCACCAAGCCTTCGGATGCGGAGCAAAAGCCGATCTCCGTCCGCAGCAGTCGATTTCCAGGAGGTTCCGGTCCGCAGGAAGCCCAGCCGTCCGTTGCATAAAGCCGCGAAAGAAATAGGCAAAGCTGCGCCCGCGATAACTGGAAGATTGCCGCAGGAATACGCTTGTCACGAGAATGCTTGAGCATGAGGTCGTGCCGCCGCAGTAGGTCGATCACATCGTTGCGACTGCTCCGATCCCTTCCCTTCCAAAAGTTCCCATTTTTGCTGATGACACGCCAGTCGTATTTGTTATGCTGCACCATATAGCAGTTTGTATGAGCGACACACTCCGTAAATTCGGCGAGCTGTAGATTGGGCAACTGGCTAAAACGCACAGCCCTCTGGGTGAAACTTCCATCTCCTATCAGATAGGCCAACAGCTTGATCTCAAAATCCGGCAGGGAGACCGGATTACCAAAGGCCGGCAGGCTCTCCGGGACGGCAACCAGATCCCCCGAAGTTATGGCACTGAGCGGTGTCCACCCGCGCACTGTGATCAAATCGTAGCTTTTCCCCCACCGCTCGACGCCGTTCGCTGTCCAAAGCGGGTGTTCCGCATTCCGAACGATGCGCCGCCCGCTCTCGGTCTGGATAGCAAAGACGGGTTCCACGGCATTAAACTCCGCACGGGCGGGCGCGACGCGCAGCTCCTCTTTCGCCAGAGTCAGCAGCGAAAATTCTGTTCCGATCAGCTCCCCCGCCTGAACGCGGCGACCGTCGGCCAGATGCAGGTATTCCGAAGCGGCGACGCATTTGCCGAGTCCGGGACTTCCGTACAAAAACAGAGGGTTGTACATGGTGCCGGGGGAGTTCGCGACGGCGACGGCTCCGGCGTGGGCGAGGCGGTTGGACTTGCCGACGACGAAGTTATCGAATGTGTACCGGGGGTTCAACGGGGAGGCGGCCAGCTCCAGGGAAAACGAGTTTCGGGTGCCGCCGCCCACCCCGGCGGTCGCGGCCGGTGTGTTCGCCTCAGCCGCGACAGGGAGTGTCGGCAAGGGCGAGGCGGCTTGCTGCAGAGACAGCGGCTTCTCGCCAAGCAGAGGCTGAACATCGGGGGTGGAGATGACGAAGCGGACCTGAATCGTGGGCACGTCTAGATACTGGGCCAGGTGCAGGGCCAGAGTCTGCGCGTATTTTTTCTCGGCAAATTCACGGGCAAACGACGACGGAGCACCGAGCACGACGATGGACGAGTGCAGCGAAAGGGGCTTCAGCGGACGCAGCCAGTTGTCGATGGTCTGCCGGTTCAGAGTTCCGGCCATCGCCCGCAGGGTGCGCTCCCAGGCCCGCCGGAGGGCAGTCAGACTCTCGTCTTCCCCGAGTTCAAGCTGCTGCTCCTGGTGCGTGTCGTTGGTATTTTCGTCGGGTGTCGGATGGCTGGTCACGGGTATCCTGGTGCGATGCGGATGGGAATAAAAATAAATTCGAGAATGAAAATTTGGAAATGAAGCAAAGAAGAAGGCGGTGATTCCGTGTCCGAAATCGCCGCCCCCGTCACGTCTCAACTGCTTTGTATTATACCGGAAATCGCCGGACTCGGCAAGCGGAATCAGGGAAGTAGTTTTTTATTTTGGCGTGGATTTTCAGCCACTCGTTCTCACCCTACTTCCCCATCTTTTCCTTCAAAGCCCAGTACATCCGCGACTGCATGCCGTGGGTCTGGACGTTGCCGACGGAAAGGCGCTGGTCGAAGGTCTTGCTATCAAACGAGGCCAGGTCTTCGCTGTACAAAGCCCACTCGGAGGCGCGGCCCGTGACGACGCAGCTGCCTTTGAAGAGGCGCAGGGTGACGGTGCCGGTGACACGCTCCTGAATCTTGCCGATGAAGGCTTCGAGATCATCTTTGAGCGGGTCGAACCAGAGGCCGTAATAGGCCAGCTCGCCCCACTGCTGATCCACCATCAACTTGAACTTGCGCTCGGCGGCGGTGGCGACTAGGGCCTCGAGAGCGGCGTGGGCCTTGATCAAGACCGTGCTGGCGGGGCACTCGTAGTTCTCGCGGCACTTCAGACCCAGCAGGCGGTCCTCCATGATGTCCACGCGCCCTACCCCGTTGTCCCCGGCGATTTTATTCAGCTGTGTGACCAGCGAAAGGCCGTCCAGGGCGGTGCCGTCGAGGGAAATCGGAACGCCGTTTTCAAAACCGATGGTCAGGATCTGTGGCGCGGCGTTGGCGGCGTCGATGCCCTTGATCCACTGGAAGATCTCCTCCGGCGGGGCATAGTTCGGCTCTTCCAGATGCCCGCCTTCGATGGAGCGGCCCCAGAGGTTTTCGTCGATGGACCAGATTTTGTCCGCGCTCACGGAGATGGGGATATTCTTGACCCGGGCGTACTCGATCTCCTCCGTGCGCGTGTAGTTATGCTCGCGCATGGGGGCGATGATTGGCGTCTCGGG
The DNA here is from genome assembly GCA_025353925.1 of Armatimonadota bacterium. Taxonomy (GTDB): domain Bacteria; phylum Armatimonadota; class Armatimonadia; order Armatimonadales; family Capsulimonadaceae; genus JANXMY01. The sequence goes on along the minus strand of JANXNV010000177.1, from coordinate 9,977 downwards.
CAGAAGTGCCCGCATGACGTATTCGATTCGGAACTGGTCATTGCCCTTGCCGGTGCAGCCGTGACAGAAGGCATCCGCCCCGACTTTTTTCGCAATCTCGACGGCTTTCAGGCCGATCAACGGCCGGGCAATGGCCGTGGAGAGCGGGTAGCCCTGGTAGTCGCCGTTTGCTTTGACGGCGGGCCAGCAATACTCTTCGACAAACTCTTTTTTGGCGTCGGCGGTGTAATGCTCGGTGCCCATCGCGCGGGCACGGTCCTCAGCGGACTTGACATCTTCGGCGGGCTGGCCGACATCCACGGTGACGGTGACGATGCGGTCGAAGCCATAATCTTCGCGCATCATCGGAATGGCGACGGAGGTATCGAGGCCGCCGGAGTAAACGAGAACGACTGTTTTGGGCATGGGTTAGTCCTTGGGTTAAATATAGTTCGGTCAAGATTATCACGGGGCTGAACCCCCGTGCTTTAGCAGGGCAAATCCCCGCCTGCGCGGGCAGAGGATTTGGAGTCACGATCAAAGTTTGGGCCGGGTTCGGGCAGCTCGCAAAAGGGCCAAAGCGAATTCTCGGCGTGGTGCTGCTTTTGGTTCTCGATATAAGCCCGGATCCGAGTCACGTGCGAAGCACTCACGGAATGGTCGCTGTAGCCGCCCTGCCACTTGAAGGCCCAGGTCGGAGTTCCGTACGTGTCGTTAAGAGCCTTCGAGGAACCCCCTTTGACCGCCTCCATAAAATCAGCCACGCAAAGCGTTTGCGGCAGCTCCACCAGCAGATGCACATGGTTCGCGATCCCGCCGATCGTGTGCAGTGTGACACGCATCCGTGTGCATTGCGCCCGAATGAGTGCATAGGCTGAGTGTTCAATTTTTCCAATCAAAAGCGGTGTGCGGTCCCAGGTAGACCAGACGAAATGCGTAAAGTGCCGATGATAACTGTGTGCCATAAGTGTCCCTCCCGGACCGGCCTTCCTCCATGAGATGTGTTGTAAAATATGCATGATACGGTCAGAACACGGGGCTGAACCCCCGTACTGTAATAGTGCAACTCCCCGCCTGCGCGGGCAAAGAGTGAGACATATTAAAGTCTTCGCCCGCGCAGGCGGGGGATTGCCCTTCTAAGGCACGGGGGTTCAGCCCCGTGTTCTATCTTACCGTGTTGCTCTTGCCATATTATACTGTGGCCCCAACTCTCCTCCTCACAGCACCAATGCCAGCACCGCCTTCTGCGCGTGCAGCCGGTTCTCCGCTTGATCAAACACCACCGACTGCGGGCCGTCCAGGACCTCTGCGGTGATCTCCTCGCCCCGGTGGGCGGGGAGGCAGTGCATGACCAGAGCGTCCGGTTTGGCGTGGGCCATCAGGGCGGCGTTGACCTGGAAGGGGGCGAAGATGATGGCCCGCGCCGCCGTCTCCTCTTCCTGACCCATGGAGGCCCAGACATCGGTGTAGACGGCGTCGGCGTCCCGGACACCGGCGACAGGATCGTGGGTCAGGGTCAGAATGGCCCCGGAAACGTCGGCAAAACGTTGGGCGGCCTCCCAAAGTTCTTTGTTCGGTTCGTAGCCTTCCGGGCAGACGAGCCGGAAATGGGTCCCGACTTTGGCGGACAGCAGCATCAGGGAATGGGCGACATTGTTGCCGTCGCCGATATACACCAGAGTCAGGCCGGAGAGCTTGCCTTTGCGCTCCGCCAGGGTCTGGAAGTCGGCGAATGCCTGGCAGGGATGCTCCCGGTCGGACAGGCCGTTGATCACCGGGATGTCGGCGTTGTCGGCCAGCTCCCGCACGGTCTGATGGTCGAATGTCCGGGCCATGATGCCGTCGATCCAGCGGTCGAGATTTTTGGCGACATCCGGCACTGTCTCGCGGACCCCCAAACGCCCTTCCAGATAGATCGCATGGCCGCCCAGCTGCGTCATGCCCGATTCGAACGTGACGCGGGTCCGCAGGGACGGCTTTTCAAAGAGCATGACCAGCGATTGCCCCTTGGCGAACTGGGTTTGCGTATCATCAAACTTGTGCGTTTTCAGCCGGGCCGCCACGTCCAGAACCAGCAGGATTTCCTCCTGGGTCAGCTCTTCGATGCCCAGAATATCCCGCCCCCGCAGGCGCGTCTCGCTGAGAATACCCGATAGGTCCGACCGGCCTTCGAGGGTCGGGGCCATGCGCTGGGACGCGCTTCGCTCCGCAGGTGGAGCGGTCGTTTCGGCGGTGTCCTCCTCCGCTCGTTCTTTGCTGCCTTCCTGCAGCTTCCTGACTTCCTGCCGTGTTCGTTCCAATTCTACCCCCAGTTTGATGAGCGTCTTCCCGGCCATTCCCTCCGCCTCCCGCAGCAGGCCCAGCAGTAAATGCTCCGTGCCGATATAATTATTGCCAAGCTGCCGGGCCTCGTCATAGGCCAGGTCGATGACCCGCTTCGCCCGAGGCGTGAGCTGCATATCCTGACCCACCCGCCCGTCGCCCCGTGCCGCTCGAGGTCCATGCGAACACGTTCCAGGCTGATCCCAACCCGGTCCAGAATACGCGCGGCCACATTGTCCCCTTCGCGGATCAGGCCCAGCAGGAGGTGCTCGGTGGAAACATAGTTTTCGCCCAGATACCCCGCCTCTTCCTGCGCGAAGAACACGGTTTTACGGGCACGTTCGGTAAATCTCTGCCACATAGTCGGTGGGTCCCTTCCGCGTGAGTAATCGATATTTAGGAGACGTTTCGAGTGGTTGAAAACCACTCGCTAGGTGAGGCGTCCTGCGGACGGTCAGATCCGGACTCCTCCACCCGAAGGGTGCTTAACCTAGCGAGTGGTTTTCAACCACTCGGATTTCCAATCCGGGTAACTGCTACCCAAACAAATGCTTTCATACCTTACGCATTGCCTTCCAGGGTGTCTCCCCTGCCATCCGCCCTAGAGTCCCCGGAGGCAGCTGAGCCGCGACAATTCGTGCCGCCTCCAAGTCTACGCCAAACTGCCTCAAAACACGTCCCGCCATCCCTTTTTCTTCCCGAACCAATCCCAGCAGCAAATGCTCCGTATCAACCTGTATGACCCCAAACCGCACCGCCTGCTCCTGACCATAAAAAATTATTCGGCGGGCGTTTTCACCAAATCGTTGCCACATGACTATAAGCCCTGCCTACACAATCCCCACCAAAATCGCCAACGCCTGGTCTATCTCGGGCTGCGAGACGTTGAGCGGCGGGACGATCCGCAGGGTGTGGTCCCCGATGGCACTCATCAAAAGGCCGCGCTCCATGGCGGCTAGGAGAACCCGTTTGGCGTCAGGTGCCTTCAGCTCGATGCCGATCATCAGGCCGAGGGCACGGATGTCGGTGAGCTTGTCTCGGAAGGGTTTTTCGTTCAGGCGGTGGACGAAGTAGGCTCCCATGGCGTGGGAGTTTGCCAGCAGATGCTCCTCTTCGATGGTTTCCAGCACGGCCATGGCGGCGGCGCAGGCCAGTGGGTTGCCGCCGTAGGTGCTGCCGTGGTCGCCGGGGACGAGGGTTTCCGCCGCTTCGCCCCGCGCCAGGCAGGCTCCGATGGGGAAGCCGCCGCCCAGGCCTTTGGCGGAGGTCAGGAGGTCGGGGACGACGCCGTAATGCTCGTAGGCGAACCATTTGCCGGTGCGGGCGATTCCGGTCTGGACTTCATCGAAGATCAGCAGAGCGTCGTGTTTGTCGCAGAGGGCGCGGGCGGCTTCAAGGTACGGCTTGTGGGCCGGGTAGATGCCGCCTTCGCCCTGAATGGGTTCCAGCAGGACGGCGCAGGTGTCCTCGGTGACGGCGGCTTCCAAGGCAGCGATATCGTTGAACGGCACATGGGTGAAGCCCTGCACGACCGGGGCGAACGGCGCGGAATACTTCGGCTGGCCCGTGGCGGTGACAGCCGCCAGCGTCCGCCCGTGAAACGACATCTGGGCGGCGACGATGCCGAACTTGCTGGGGCCGCCATACGACTTGGCGTGTTTGCGGGCGATCTTGATCGCGCACTCGATGGCCTCCGCGCCGGAGTTGCCGAAAAAGACCCGGTCCATGCCGGCCAGCTTGGTCAGCTTTTCGGCCAGCTTTGCGACTGGAGCCGTGAAGTAGTAGCCCGACGTGTGCATCAGGGTCGCCGCTTGCTCCTGAATTGCCGCTACCAGCTTCGGATGGCAGTGACCAAGTGTGTTGACGGCGATCCCCGCCAGAAAGTCCAGGTACTCCTTGCCGTCGGCGTCCCAGACGCGTGACCCCGCCCCGCGCACAAGCGTGATCGGCAGGCGGGAGTAGACCGGCAGGAGATAGGCGGCGTCGAGCTGCTTGATCTCGGCATCGCTGACGACCGGCCCGATCTGTCCGGTGAGGGTGTCAAGAGTGTAAGAATTGGATGTGGCGGTTGTCATAGTGCTTCTTTTCTTCGTAGGGGCGCTGCTTGCTGCGCCCTTTGTGCCTACCAGGCAATATCCTGGTCAGGCCCAGGATTTTCGGAAGACCAGGATATGGAAAGGCCCAGGATATGGAAAGGCCCAGGATATAGAAAGGCCCAGGATATGCGGAGGGCGCGGCAAGCAGCGCCCCTACAAAATTTGGTTATTTAATCATCGTCCCGATCCCCTCATGCGTGAACAGCTCGATTAAGAGCGCATGGGGCAGGCGGCCATCGATAATGGTGGTCTGGGCGACCCCGCCGCGCACGGCGGTGATGCAGGCATCCACTTTAGGAATCATGCCCTTGTCCACATGGCCGTCGGTGATGAGCTGGCGGGCATCGCTGGCGGACATTTCGCGGATGAGGCTGTCTTTGTCGGCGAAATCCTGGTAAATGCCCTCGACATCGGTCATCATCACCAGGCGGGCCGCGCCGAGGGCGACGGCCAGCTCCCCGGCGGCGGTGTCGGCATTGATATTGTAGCTTTCGCCGTTCTTGCCGACCGCGACCGTAGAGATGACCGGAATATATCCCGCCCCGGCCAGCGTGTGCAGCAAGGCAGGATTGATCTGCGTGATGCGCCCGACAAAGCCGATGTCGCCCTTGGTCGTCTCGCGCTCGGCGACAATCAAGTTGCCATCTTTGCCCGAGAGGCCGACCGCCAGTGCCCCCTGCTGGTTGAGGTGGGCGACGATGCCTTTGTTGGTCTTACCCGCCAGCACCATTTCGACAATCTCCATCGTCTCAGCATCCGTGACCCGCAGGCCGCCGATAAACTGCGGCTCCTTGCCCATGCGCTGCATGGCATCGCTGATCTCCGGCCCGCCTCCATGCACGAGAATGGGGTTGATGCCGACATAGCGCATCAGCACAATGTCCTGCATGACGGCGGCTTTGAGCGTTTCATCGAGCATCGCCGCCCCGCCGTATTTGACGACGATGGTCTGGCCCGCATACTGCTTGATATACGGCAGGGCCTGAATTAAGACTTCGGCTTGTGTCATAGGTTTCTCCCAATGCATCTTATGGAGTTGGCAAATGCAGCCATAATTCGGATCGTGTGGGCCAGAGACGCAGCTCCCGCACAACCTGGGGCAAAGGCGCGGCGTAGACACGGTTATCCAGAAAAACCAGATCAGGAAAGGCAAGCTGTTCCCTGTCTACGTCGAATTGGGCGTTGACAGCTTCTTTGTTGCCGCGCGGATCAACTCGTATCCATTGATCAAGGCTTTTGAGATAAATTGCATTCAATCCATGCAGAGCAATCTTGCTTTCGCTAACGTGGTATTCTTCGTAATATACCTGATAACAAAAGCCTGTGGGAATGCCGCTGGCTCGACACAGGGCTGCCAGAAGATGCGCTTTGGCGTAACAAATTCCGGTTCCAATTGTGAGAACCTGACTGGCACTGCAAGTCACCTCTTCGCGCCCGGCGTCATGGGAATGCGAAATCGTGTCGCGCACCCACTCAAACAATGCTCTGGCTTTTGCACTGTCGTCGGCTAGCCCAGTGGTGACTTGGCTCGCCGTTTCCCGGACAGCGTTATCGTGCCAATCGACCACGCTGTCGGCGACAAGATAATTTGCAATGGGTTCAGCTTGCATTTAGTTAGCGTCCACTGTTAGCACGTCCCGCATCCGGGGCAGCAGGCTTTGCCAGAGCCAGGCCACCGAAATCCAGAGGCCGGGGAGGGTTTCGCTGCGATACCGCCCGTCGGCACCCGGCACGGCCCGCTGATATCGTCCCTCGGGGTCCAGCACAAAAAAGTCAGTGCGCCGCGCGGCGGGGTCCAGTACCCAGTATTCGCGGACGCCGCCCGCTTCATACTCGCCGTACTTCGCGCCGCGATCCCGCACCATGCTTTCCGGGGAGATAATTTCAATCGCCAGGTCGGCGGGTCCGTCTAAATAATTGGGCCGCAGTCGCGGCAGACTGCTGGGGAGGAGATAGATCAAGTCCGGTTCGCGTCCGCGTCGGACAGTATCCAGGCGCATTTGGAACGGAGCCGTCAGCACCTTGCCGCCATGTTCTTCCGCATACCACCGGAGTATCGCTGCCAGAAAACCTGACAAATCCTGATGTTCCGCGCTGGCAGGACTCATCATTTCCACCTTTCCATCGACCCATTCGGCGAGCGTGTCTTCGTCCGACCAGTCCAGAAACTCCTCGTAGGACATCCGCGGCAGACCTGTCCGCGCCGTCGTTGGGGCGATTCTTGCTTTGGCAGCCATTACTGGGCCTCCCATTCCTTCAGCACCTGCTTGATCGGTGGCAGGAAGCTCTTCCAGAGCCAGCCGACATTGATCCAGAAGCCGGGGAGGACGACGCTTTCGTACTTGCCGTCGTCGTCCTGACGGGCACGGCTGTAGCGGTTATCTTCGCCGAGGACGAAGAAGTCCACGCGCTTCGATTCGGGGTCAACGATCCAGTATTCTTTGACGCCGCTCGCCTCATACTCGGCAAACTTCTCGCCCCGGTCCCGCAGGAGGCTTTCGGGGGAAGCGATCTCGATGATCCAGTCCGCCCCGCCGTCGAGATAGTCGGGCTTCAGCCGGGTCATCCCGGCCTTCGCGATAAACATCAGGTCCGGCTGCCGTCCGCGCCGGATGCGGGAGAGGCGCATCTGGAACGGAGCGGTCAAGGCCATGCCTGCCCCCGACTCCTCGGCTTTCAGGCGCAGGAGTGCGCTCAGAAACGCAGAAATATCTTGATGCTGTGCATTTGCCGAAGCCATCGGTACCACCTTTCCGTCAATCCATTCGGCGTACGTCTCGCCGTCCAGCCACTCCAAAAACTGCTCGTATGTCACGTCGGACAGCGGCAGGGGTTTGGGAGTGGTCATCGAATTTTCAAGCGTTGCGGCCATGAGTGTTTCCCTTAGAGGTGCAGGTGGTCAAGACAAAACTAGAAATGCACCCAGAGGGTCATTCCAAAACTGCGCTATCTCATCCTGATATCGACGGATTATCACTTCGATTTCTCGTGTTGAGCAGTTGCCTCGTCGAATCCAGATGACCTTGGGCGGAAAACCCAGTAGAAGACTGCGATGATGAAAATCGGAATCTTTCGACACGATCACAAAGTCGTTTTCCTGAGCACATCGCCAAACGAGGTCATCGCCTGCACTCTGTAGTCCAATATCGCGGACATGTACCGAGCCTGCGTAATTGTCGGATAGCAGCGAGACCAGACGCGGTGGAAGATTTTCATCGAAGAGCAGCTTCATAATGTTGTGGCGACGAGCTTACGTTCTCGGTCAGCGGCAAAAGCCAAGCAGGCTCGAATGTCGAGTGCCGTCAGATCAGGGAAATCCGTCAAAATCTCCTCCTCAGTCATATCGGAAGCCAGATATTCCAGAACGTCGTAGACGGTCATTCGTAAGCCGCGTATGCAAGGCTTCCCGCCGCGTTTGCCAGGTTCAATCGTAATGTATTTCTGATAGTCCATTCGTCTATTCTCCTCGTAAAGTCACCGCGCACCCTCTGGGCCGTACAGAAACAGGTCGTGGTCCCGGCTGGCAGTCTCCGGTCGGTCATAGATGACTGACAGAGATGCTATTCCCGCCATAATTTCAGCGACACGGGATGGGTCCGGGGCGTTTCGCTCCAGCTCTGCCAGGGTCACGGATTTGATCGCGATTTCGACCTGCTGACCCTTCTCTAAGCTCAAAGGCGACAAGAGGCGCAAAAGGTTTTCTTTTTAATAGACGGCTTCCACAGCTGCTGTCATCTCTGTTCTCCTCTACGTATGATACTCCGCATTGATTTTGACATAGTCGTAGCTGAAATCGCAGGTCCAGACGGTGGCGGTTTCGCCGGAGGGCTGATGGAAGTCGATCAAAATCTGGACTTCTTTGGCTTTCATCGCTTCGGAGACGACGTAACCGTTGAAGTCGGTGGGCATGCCGCTGCGGTAAACCGTGGTCCCGGCGAGGGCGATCTCGACGCGCTCCGGGTCGAAGGCGATCCCCGCCCGGCCTGCGGCGGCGAGGATGCGGCCCCAGTTGGGGTCGTTGCCGAACAGGGCGGTCTTGACCAGCGGCGAATTGGCGACGGTCTTGGCGACGGCCCTGGGGAACCCCGCCCGCTGCTCCGGGCTCAGCTCCAGGCCGTTCGCGGCGTAAGTTGCGGCCAGCTTTTCGGGCACAGCGACATTCTGCACGGTCACTTCGACGAGCTTCGTGGCTCCTTCGCCGTCCCGGGCGATCTCTTTCGCAAGAAACAGACAGACGCTGTAAAGAGCTTTCTCGAATTCCCGGGCATCGGCACTTTCCAGGCTGTCGATCAGTTTGTTTCCTGCCAGGCCGTTCGCGAGGCACAGGACCATATCGTTGGTGGACGTGTCACCGTCGACGGTGATGGAGTTAAACGTGTACCAGCAGACCCGCTTCAGCATCTCGGACAGAACGGCCTGCTCGATCGCGACATCGGAAGTGAGAAATCCGAGCATGGTCGCCATGTTCGGCGCAATCATGCCGGAGCCTTTGGCGATCGCGCCCAGCCGGGCCGTTTTGCCGCCTTCCAGCGGGAACTCGACGGCGACCTGCTTCAGAAACGTATCGGTGGTCATGATCGCCTGGGCGGTATCGTCGCAGGTGTCGCCGTGCAGCTTCGTGGCGGCCTCTTCAATGCCGGCGATGATCTTCTCTACCGGCAGCTTGTGGCCGATGACGCCGGTGGACGCAGACAGCACGCGCCGGGGCGGCAGCTTCAGGACCTCGGCGGCGTGATTGCTCATGGCGACGGCATCCGCCCAGCCCGATTCGCCGTTGCAGGCATTGGCATTGCCGGAATTGACGACAATGGCGCGGGCCAGCCCGTCCTGAAGGTGCGTCTGGTTACAGAGAACGCACGGAGCCTGCACGATGTTGGTCGTGAAGACGCCCGCCGCGGTGGCATCGACATCGGAGACGATCAGCGCGAGATCGTTGCGCTTCCGTTTGATGCCGCAGTAGACACCGGCTGTTTTAAAGCCGAGCGGGGCGACGATGCCGCCGGAGATGATTTCCATACGCGTAATAGTCCTCGGAGTCAGAGCAGTTTAGGGCCAAACGGCAAATTTAAGGCCAAACGGCACTCAGGGTCAGACCGGCGGTCTCATCGAAGCCGCACATCAGGTTCATGTTCTGGATCGCCTGTCCGGCGGCTCCTTTGACGAGATTATCAATCGCCGAAACGACGATGACACGGTTCGTGCGCTCGTCCACGGTCAGGCCGATATGACAGTAATTTGTGCCGGTAACGTGTTTAGTGGCCGGGAACTCCCCCGGCTCGGAGATCTCGACAAACCAGGCTCCGAGATAAAAGTCCGAGTACAGCTCATTCAGGTCTTCGGCATCCCCGAGCAGGTTCGCATAGGTGGTCGCCAGAATCCCGCGCGTGATCGGCACGAGGTGCGGTGTAAAGCTAAGTGTGATCGGCTCCCCGGCAACCTGGGAAAGAGCCTGCTCGATCTCCGGCGTGTGCCGATGAATCCCACCGACTCCGTACGGGCGAATACTTTCATTGATCTCGGCAAAGTGGTAGTCCAGGCCGAACTTGGAGCGGCCTGCGCCGGAGACGCCGCTGAGGCTGT
>JANXNV010000143.1 GCA_025353925.1 Armatimonadota bacterium | reverse complement strand
GCCCGGCGGCAAAGGACCATGCGCAGGACGAATATCTCGAAATACTCCGTGACACTGGCGTGGGTCGTATCGATCTCCAGCTCCAGCGTCACGGATTTTGCTTCGGCATCTACCCGTAGATAGGACTTCTGGACCGCGTAGTTGACGCGGTCATGAATGTCATATTTTACCGGGTCTTTTTCCTGGACACGCGAAAAATGGACATCGGACTTGTCGGCGATGATCACGGCGGCGGAGACATGGGAAATCGGCAGGCCATTCGGCTCCTCATGGTTGCCGATTGCCCCAATCACCGTCGCGATCTCACCGGCGGACATCTTCATATCGGTCAATATCGTGTAAGCCATCAAGGCCCCGGCTTCGACATGGCCAATGCGGTTGACGACGCATCCCATGTCGTGCGTGTACCCTGCAATCGCCGCCAGCTCCGCTTCCCGCTCAGAGTGGCCGAGCTGAGTCAGAATCGTCCGGGCGATTGTCGAGACGATCCCCGCGTGCCGGTGCCCATGTTCCGTATAGCCGATCGCCTGCATCTGCTCGTTGGCACGGGTGATGTAGGTTCGAAACCGTGTATCATGGCGAACCTCTTTGAGCGTGATTGGCGTCGGAGATGCCGGAGCGGTCATAAAGAGAACTTCTTTTGTTTCTTCTTGGTTCATGGTTGGTTCAGAGCATTCGGTGTGAGCGTTCCGGAGAGAACGCGGACCGCTCCGCCGCTGTCGTCGGTCCAGGTGATGTCAAATGTCGCGGAGCCGTCGAAATCAGTGGAGCGTATTGGTTTGAGTGAAGTTCCGCCGGTAACGACGACTGTGATCGGGGCATTTGCTAATGGCTTGCCGGTGTTATCAGCGACTCGGACGATCAACTGGCTTTTCTTCGTATCTTGCCCGGATATGTTTGGCGCGAAACGGCTTTCCAGAGTATAGACAGGCACGGCGGGTGCTTTCCCAAGAACGGTGACGATCGCCGTGAGCAGACGCCCGTGATAAAGGGCCGAGACCGTACCGTTCCCCGGTGCGAGGGCGATTAAATAGCCCTTTTGATTGACAAACCCGACGCCGCCGGTAATTGGACCCTGCCAAAGAATTTTGGAGGAGGAGCCGGGAACGATCTTCTCGCCCTCCTGCACTTTCAGCGGCAAGGCACTTCCGACGATGACGGGTACCGACGGCAGCATGATTTGCGCTGTAGGAAAGCCGGGCTGCACTCCCTGTAAGTAGGCCTGGTCACTGTACACCAGCAGCATGTCCGCCACTGGCCGTTCAGCCCCGCCCCCCTCCGGGCTGCTGACAGTCAGCCCGCCGACCGCCATTGCCGTGGAGCCGCCGCCGTCGAGATTGATCGCGTTCCAGGCCCCGTAACGCTTCAGTATCCCCGCCATGTCCGCGAGCGTCACCCCACGCGAGATCGCCTGACGGCCATCCACCGTCACCAGCAGCAGGTGCCTCCCGTCGCGCGTCGTCCCAGCCGCTGTGCGCGGGTTCAAGCTGACGGCAAATCCGGGGTCGAAGCCCTCTGCCGCCCAGTCGACACTCACTTCCCCATTGACCAGGAGGCGCGGCCCGCCGCCGACTGCCGACGGCACTTGTGCCCACTCCCAAGCTGTCCGGCTGATCCCGAGGCCTGAGCGGGAGGGCAGATCGCGCCCTGTACGCGGCAGGGAAGCAATCTGATAGGCTCCGGTCATCTGACCGGCGGGGGCAACTCCCAGCACGAAGCTGACCGGATCACCAGGATGCAGAGTGCGGGCCAAAAACTCCGCACCGGCTCCCGGGCCCGCCGAAAGCACGACTCCGTTCTCAGGAATCATCTCGGTTGCTGCACCAACGACGCGGACACTCTGCACCCGGCCTGCTTGGAGCTTGTTGGCACGGACCGGCAGATTGACCCCGCCGACGACGACTTCCACCCCGCCGGGCTTGTTCTCAGTCATCGGGCCATAGAGATGGGAAAAAACGACGATCTCGTTTTTTCCTACGGCGCGGTTGATGCCGTTGATGATTGCCCTCTCCCCGCCCGGTGTCTGCAAGTCTCCAAGGAAACCCAGAGTATCGAAGAGTATCCGGCGACCGTCCGGCGAAACGCCCAAAGTCACGCGTGGGCCGCCGCCCCGGATGCCGGTGAACGGCTCCGAAAACAGCTCACCGTTGAGGATGCCGATACCCAAGGGATCCCCGGTGTAAGGAAAGAAGTCGGCGTTGATCGCCGCCAAAGCCCCATGACGACGCGCCAGACGGCTGACATCCTCCCGCCCACGAGTCGCATCCGTCCCGCTGATCTTGTCCTGGCCGATCCCTACTCCCAGGCGTACTCCCGGCGCGGCTAACTCTACGGAAACGACCGAGATGACAAGCGGCGTCTTTTGGTCGATCTCCTGGGTCAGAGTCACGCCGGGTGCCAGCTTCTTAACAGTGGTGTCGGCAAAGACCGGGCAAACCGCCAGCGTCAAAAAGAGGCTTGTCAAAGCTCGCAGCAGGCATTTCATAGGCGGAAGACGCTCAGTGCTTCGCGGTCATCCGCCGGGTGGGGTCCATGATATTGGCATCGAAAATGGCGACGTTCGACGACACTGAAGCGTTCTTCCCAACCACGCACCGCTCCATCTGTGTGCCCGTGCGGACATGTGCCCCTTCCCACAAAATCGTTTCTCGCAGGGTGCAATTCGCCTCGATCACGCTGCCGTCGCCAACAATCGTATTCTCGCCGATCTTCGCTCCAGCCCCGATGGTGACATTTTTGCCGATAGCGACGGGCGTTCCGATCTCTGCCGACGAGTCGATCTGCGTCCCCTCGCCGATCCAGACACCAGGCCGCACTTCAGGCATCGGGAAGTCCAGGGCGACCTTACCGGCCAGTGCTTCGAAGTTGGTCTGCCGGTAGACCTGCAGGTTACCGACATCTTTCCAGTAGGCATCGGAGAGGAAGCCGTATAGCGGCTTTCCGGCGGCGAGAAGCTGCGGAAAGACATCGTTGCCGAAGCCGTAAAACGTATCTGCGGGAATCAGATCAAAGACTTCCGACTCGAACAGATACACGCCTGTGTTAGCCGTGTTCGAAAACACATCTTCCCCTTTGGGCTTCTCCAGAAAGCGCGAAATACGGCCATCTTCTTCGGTAATGACGATGCCGAACTGCGAGGGGTCATCCACCGGCGTCAATGTGATCGTCGAGGTGGCATTTTTACTTTTATGGAACGCGACGACTTCGGAGAGGTCGATATCGGAAATGTCGTCCCCACCGACCACCATAAAAGTCTCGCCGCCAAAAAAGTCCTGCGATCGCTTGACGCTGCCCGCGTCGCCCCAGAGCTTGTCTTCCTGTGAATACGAGATTTGAACGCCGAATTTCGAGCCATCTCCAAGATACTCTTGGATCACATCGCCCAAGTAGTGCAGGTTGATGCGAATCTCCATAAACCCGTGCTTTTTTAGATCATGCACGATATGCTCGATCACGGGGCGGTTGACGATGGGGACCATCGGTTTGGGGATCGCGCGGGTTAAAGGGTCCAGGCGGGAGCCGACCCCCGCCGCCAGTATCATTGCCTTCACTCAGTTATGTCTCCTCAGCTTAACGAAAGAATTCCTGCACTGCATCTGCCGTGTGTATGACCTGCTGCCTGGACAGCTCAGGATGCACCGGCAGAGAGAGTACTTCCAGCGATGCCCGCTCGCTTTCCGGCAGGTCACCGTTTTTGTATCCCAAAAACGCGTAGGCTTCCTGCAAATGGATCGGCAGCGGGTAGTAGATCGCCGACTGGACCCCGCACGACTTCAAATGTGCCTGCAGTGCTTCGCGGCGGCCCTCGGCCACCCGCACGGTGTACTGATGGTAGATATGATGGCTGCCGCGCTCCGCACAGGGCAGCACAAGACCGCCCAGCCCTGAGAGTGCCTCATCATAGATCCCGGCATTTGCGCGGCGGGCATCGTTCCAGGCCGTCAGCCGACGCGCTTTGACGCGCAGCAAGGCCGCCTGCATTCCGTCGAGCCGTGAACAGTAACCAATCTCTTTGTGAAAATACCCCTTGCCGCCGGAGCCGTGGAACCGCAGCAGCTTGATCTGCTCCGCCAGCTCCGCATCGTCGGTCAGCACCATCCCACCGTCGCCACAGGCTCCCAAGTTTTTGGTCGGATAGAACGACAGCGTGTTCGCATCGCCCCATGCCCCCAGCGGCTTTCCGGCATGGGTCGCGCCGATCGCCTGCGCGGCATCCCCCAGCACCGCGAGGCCCTGTGCATCGGCGATGCGCTGGAACTGGGTCATGTCCGCGAGCTGTCCGAATAGATGTACCGGGAGGATCACTTTCGTGCGCGGCGTAATCGCCGCCTCCGCCGCTTCAGGGCTGAGATTGTAGGTGAACGGATCGATGTCGGCAAACACCGGGGTCGCTCCGGCTAGGCAGATCGTCTCGCCCGTCGCGATAAAGGAAAACGAAGACGTAATCACCTCATCACCCGGCCCCACCCCCATCGCCAGCAGGGCAAGGAGCAGCGCATCCGTGCCGGAGTTGACGCCGAGGGCGTGTTTCGACCCGCAGACCGCCGCAATCTCCTGCTCCAGCGCGACCGTGTTTTCACCCAGCCCGCCAAAATCGCAGGTCGCCATGACCTGATCAAACGCCGCGCGAAGCTCCTCTTTCAATTCACCGTGCTGCGCCTGCAGGTCCGCCATCGGAACATTCATGCCCATTTCCTTCATAAATTGTACTTCATTGGTATTTGCTTAAAGCAGGTCATGCCGCTTCCGCGCCTTCAGCTCGTCTACCACTTGCTTGACATCTTCCGAGCGTGACCGGGGGCAAATTAAAATGGCATCGGGCGTGTCGATGACGATAATATCGTCCAGGCCAATCGTCGCAATCAGCCGGTCCGGGCTGTAGATCAACGCCCCGTGCGTGTCCACGCCGACATGATGGCCGATGACGATATTTTCTCCCTCATGTCCCGCTTCCGCCAGGACTTCTGCCAGTCGCTGCCAGGAACCGACATCGTTCCATCCAATATCCGCCGGGATGACCGCGACTTTGTCCGCCTTTTCAGCGATCCCATAGTCGACGGAGATCTTTTCCAGAATCGGAAAGACTTCGCCCAAAACACTCTCGAAATTGTCCGTGCCGTATGCCGCCACGATCTGTGCGAAGCCCGCTTCCATCTGCGGCAGATGGGTCTTATACAGCTCGCGCAGCGTTCGCACTGAGGCGATGAACATGCCTGCGTTCCAGAAGTAACCACCATCCCGCAGATAACCCTCGGCCACTTCGCGGGTCGGCTTTTCCCGGAACTGACGAACAGCGAACACCGGTACCCCGGCCTCCGTGTGTTCGCGCACCGTTTCGCCGCTCTGAATATAGCCAAAGCCTACATCCGGCCCGGTCGGTGGGATGCCGAGGGTGACCAGATACCCCTCCGCCGCGACCTCCGCTGCCGCCCGCAGGATCGCCCGGAACTGCTCCGGGCGCAGGATCACATGGTCGGCGGGCAGGGTCGCCATGACCGCCTCCGGCCCCAGCGTTTTCTCCAAAATCGCCGCCATCAGGCCGATTGCCGGGGCCGAGTCCCGCCCGACCGGCTCGCCGACGATATTCAGCGGCGGGACGTCGGAGAGCTGCTGCCGCACGGCGTCCGCATGACGGCCATTCGTGATCACATACAGCCGATCCGGCGGGACCAGTCCCTCCACGCGGTCGGTGGTCTCCTGAAGCATCGTGCGCTCGCTGACAATATCAAGGAACTGCTTCGGGGTCGCCTGCCGGCTGCGCGGCCACAGGCGGGTTCCGCCACCTCCGGCGGGGATAACGACGGCAATGATGGGAGTGGGCAAATCTATACGTCTCTGACTTCTGAGAAGTGCTTTCTAGGTGATGTTCGGCGTAATATTCGTGAGAACGTTTGGGGCATCAGTGTACCAAATCGCCCCGGCTGCTGTCAAGGCGACGGCGTGTAGGCAGTCAAATTGAGCATATAGGCCAGCTTGTCTTCTACCGCTTTCATCTCTGCGCCTCTCAGATAGCCGATCCGAGTGAGGAGACGATCTTTTTGGATAGTCATAAGCTGCGCCGTGTTGACTTCAGAAATTTGGGTCAGGCCATTTTCCTCCGAAGGCTGCACCCGCACCATAGACGGATAGCCTTTGAGCTTCGACGAAACGGCACAAATAATCGTAACCGGGTAACTGGAGACCTCGTTTGCAATGTCGTTCTGCAAAATCAGTGCAGGCCGCTGACCAGCCTGCTCCGAACCGCGTGCGGGGTTCCAGTCGACAAGATAAATCTCCCCGCGTCTGATTTTAGCTGTCAAGAAATACCTCTCGCGCGGCGGGAATCATATACTCGACCGAATTGGTATCGCTATCGCGGCCCATCGCTTCAAAACCCTCACGCCATAGCCGATCCCGCTCCAATTCCTTTTCGCGTCGAAGGCTATCTTTTATAACATCTATCAAGAAGCGGTTCGCACTAACCTGACGCTTATGCGCAATTTCCTTCACTTCCGTGAGAAGTTCGTTGTCAGCTCTCAATTGAAATACGGCTGTCGGCATTTGGATCTCCTAAATGTGTTAAAACTATGATACCACAGTTGAGGGTATATTATACAGTCATACTTAGCCACTATCCTGCGCAACCTGACTAGTATCACACCCAAGAGCAGTGGAGTCGCGAAGGGCTTTGGCAGCCACCCCACTCGTAAAATTGCAGCGCAAGCACACTATGCCATTGGCTCATATGTCCCACCAGCAATCATGAGTTGTCTCACAAAAGCCCCTGCAGCCGCTCTTTCAGCCGCGTATGGCGTCCAATATCGCTTTGCTTCTTCACGGCCATCGCGATGGCTCGCTGCGGGCCGATCAGCACGGCCAGCTTCTTGGCGCGTGTCAATGCCGTGTACAGCAGGTTACGCTGCAGGAGCATATAGTGCTGCGTGTGCAGGGCCAGCACGACGACCGGGTATTCGCTGCCCTGGGACTTGTGGATCGAGCAGGCGAACGCCAGAGTCAGCTCGTCCAATTCGCTGAACTCGTAGAATACTTCGGTAATGCCTTGGGCATCCTGGAACGCGACCGCCAGAGTTTCTTCCTGCGGGTCGATTGCGGCCACCATGCCGATGTCGCCGTTGTAGACGGCTTTATCATAGTTGTTGACGATTTGCATGACGCGGTCGCCCACCCGGAAGAGGCGGCCGGCTCGCTGGACTTCCTCGGTGCCGGGGCGGGCGGGGTTCAGGACTTCCTGCAGGCGGGTATTCAGGTGAGCGGCCCCAGCACTGCCGCGCTGCATGGGGGTCAGCACCTGGATGTCGGCGGGGGCGTAGCCGCGCTTCGGCAGGCTGCGGGCGACGACGGCCACGACCATTTCGGCCACGTCTTCGGCTTCCTCCGCTTTGAGATAGGCGCAGTCTTTGTTTTCGGAGGGCGGCGGCAGCGACGGCATCCGGCCTGCATTGATCGCGTGGGCATTGGTGATGATCAGGCTCTCAGCGGCCTGCCGGAACACCTGGGTCAAACGGGCGACGGGCACGGAGCCGCTGCCGATCAGATCCCGCAGCACATTTCCCGGTCCCACCGAGGGCAGCTGATCTACATCGCCGACAAAAACCACCTGGGCTTCGTCGGGAACAGCTTTCAGCAAGGAATAAGTCAGCACCATATCCAGCATGGAGCTTTCGTCGACAATCAAAACGTCGCACTCTAAAGGCAGATCGGCATTGCGCTTGAATCCGCGCTGCTCCGGGTCGAATTCCAGCAGGCGATGGACCGTCTTCGCCTCGCGCCCGGTGACCTCCGCCAGACGCTTCGCCGCCCGGCCCGTCGGCGACGCCAGCAGGACGTCTTTTTTCAAGGCTTCGAAGGCCGCGACGAGGGCATTGGTGGTGGTGGTCTTGCCCGTCCCCGGGCCGCCGGTCAGCACGGAGAAGCGGGACAGCAAAGCCGTTTTGACCGACTCCCGCTGCTGCTCGGAGAGCGGAAAGCCGTGCTTATCCAGGAGGGCCGAGAGCCAAGCATCGAATTTCGCCGCATCGGGGGGCTGCTTCAGCGGCGTTGCCAGGAGCTTTTGGATACGCTCGGCCAGGCCCGTTTCGGTTTTGTGCAGGGAGGGCGTGTAAATCGCCGTCTCCGTCTCGCCAAGAAACGCCGCTTCTTCAAGGACCAGCCGCCCGGTAATCGCCAAATTGAGGATCGCCCCTCCGACATCTTCCACACCGAGTATCTCGCTGGATTTAGCAGTCAGCTCTTTCTCAGTTAAAAACGCATTGCCACCCGACTCGACGGCTTCATTCAGCACATACACGACTCCCGCTTCGATGCGGCGTGGATCGTCCTCAGCAATCCCCAGGGCACGTGCGATCTTGTCTGCACTCTTGAAGCCAATGCCCCAGATGTCCGACGCTAACTGGTAAGGATTGCGCTCGACGATCTCGATCGCCTGTCCGCCGTATGCTTTGTAGATTTTGACGGCATAGGCCGGAGAGACCCCGTGCGACTGCAGGAACACCATGATGTTCCGCACTTCGCGCTGGTCTGCCCAGGCTTTGGTGATTTTCGCCAGAGTCTTCTCGCCGATGCCCTGGACATTTAGCAGCTTCTGCGGATGCAGCTCGATAATATCCAGGGACTCGGCCCCGTACTTTTTGACGATCCGCTTTGCCGTGACCGGCCCAACCCCCTTGACCATGCCGCTGCCGAGATATTTTTCGATGGCGAACGCGGTCGCAGGCCGGACAACCTCGTAGCGCGACACCTGCATCTGTTTCCCCCACTGGGCGTGGCGGATCCAGGTGCCGTAGCAGATCAAGCTTTCGCCGACGACGGGATTGGTGAAGTTGCCGAGGATGGTGATAACATCACGAGAATCCGGCGGCAGGAGACGGGCCACCGTGTAGCCGTTTTCGTCGTTGTGGAACGTCACCCGCTCGATGACGCCCTCCAGCGAGTCGAGGGACGAGTTATCGGGAGTTTCGCGGATGAGAGGGCTGGCTGGTTTAAAGGCGCACACAGCTTATTATACCCGGCATCACTTACTCGCCGGGAGCTTCCCGAGCCATTCGAGGGCATCAGGGATGCCCTGGTTGACCATAGACTCGTAGTGATTCCCATTTGGAACTGTAGTGTAGGTGACGTTCGGATTCGTCTGCTTCACGAGTGCCGCGAAAGGGTCGACATCCTCCGCTTTGACAACCGTGTCGTCGTCGGCATGAAACAAAAAGAGCGGACAGCGCAGCTTCTCCGTGTGCGAATTGGGAGAGCTGAGGCTCATAAACTCGCGATACCCGGGAATGACGGCCTCAAAGGCTGTGATGAACTTTTCGCCCAGGTGCTTCGGTACGTCGCAAACTGGGGCGTAAGCGATGCAGGCTGCAATGCGCGGGTCATACTCCGCAGCTAGCAGCGACAGCGTCGCCGCCGAGCTGTGACCCGCTGAATACAGCCGCTTCGGGTCAATCTGCGGCACTTTCGCGAGTGCATAGTCAATGGCGGAGCGGGCATTCGCGATCCCAGCGTCAGCATCTTTGAACGCCTGTGCTGAGTCAACAATTTGCTGATCGGTTGGATGTTCCGGCTGATCTCCGTCCACTTCATAAGCTACCACGGCGTACCCGGCCCGGACATAAGGCAGATGCTCAGGGCGGTCGCCATCGCCAAGGCTGGCCCCATCAAACATATGGCTGCCTGCGGGGGCGACAAAGAGGCAGGGGATTTTTGCCGACTTCGGGTTGGCCGGAACATAGATCCATAAGCGGCTCTTTTTATCCCCATGCGGCAGAGAAACTTCGTACTGCAGCACGCCCGCTTCGAGCGTCTGGGGCTGCCCCAACGGCGGTAGGACGACCACTGCAGGCTTTTTCGGGCCGCAGCCGGAAAGAGTGAGGAGTACCGAGAAGACGAGGCCGAGCGTGAAAAATGGGCGCATAGTGACTTTCTTAAATATCCGGCGACAGATACCCCGGCGTGAACGGTGCCAGTCGACCAGCAAGATCTTTGGCGATGTCGGCTTTGACAGTGATCGTTTCCGAGCCGTATTCGACCGAGTGGACTTTCCCCATCTCGTAGCACTGCGCCACGATGTCGCTGCGATCGTAAGGGAGAAGCAGCGTGACAGTCGCCAGCAGTGTCTGCAAAGTCGATTCGAGCCGGTCCATCAGCAGAGGAATACCCTCCCGCCGCAGAGCGGACAGGTAGCAGGCAGTCGGTGTGCTGGCCACCAACTCGCGCAGGATATAGGGGTCCTTGATCGTGTCGGCTTTGTTAAACACCGTGACCATCGGCTTGTCCCCCGCGCCAAGCTCCGCCAAAACCTCCATCACCGCCTGACGCTGACGCTCCCGCTCCGGGTGTCCAGCGTCTACCACATGGATCAGGAAATCGGCCTGAACGACCTCTTCGAGTGTCGCCCGGAACGAGGCCACCAGGTGATGCGGCAGGTTGCGAATAAAGCCCACGGTATCGGTCATCAGCACCGACCAGCCGCCATGCGGCAGCACGACCCGGCGCGTGGTCGGGTCCAGGGTCGAGAAGAGCATCCGGTCGGCCAGAACTTCCGCCCCGGACAGCATATTCAAGATGGTGCTCTTACCCGCCGATGTGTACCCGACCAGGGCACAGGTGGGAAACGGCAGCTTGTGCCGCATCTGCCGCTGCTGCGCCCGCTGCTCCTTGATCTCGTCGATCTCCTCCCCCATCAGCGAGATACGCTCTCGTACCCGCCGCCGGTCGCTCTCCAGCTTCGTTTCGCCGGGACCGCGCCCGCCGATGCCGCCCTGCTGCCGCTCAAACTTCGTATACAGCGAAGACAGCCGGGGCAAAAGGTACGTGAGCTGTGCCAATTCGACCTGCAGCTTACCCTCGCGCGTCCGGGCACGCTGGGCAAAAATATCCAAAATGAGCTGCGTCCGGTCCAGCACCCGCCGCTCGAGTGCTGTGGTCAGGTTCCGCTGCTGCGTCGGGGACAGCTCATCGTCGAAGATCACGATATCGGCGTCGGTGGAGGCGATCTCGCCCTTCAGCTCCTCGACCTTCCCCGGCCCGATATAGGTTGCCTTATCCGGAGCGCGGCGGCTCTGCGAGAACGCCCCCACGACAATCGCCCCCGCAGTCATCGCCAGCTCCCGCAGCTCTGAGAGCCGCATCGCCATGTCGTCCTCGCCCCCCGCCAGCGACAGCGAGACGATCACCGCCCGTTCCTCTTTATGTGTTTCGTACGTGATATTGGATGTGTGCGCCATAAAGGGATTATACCCAGTATTGTAGGGGCGGACCGCTTTGCTGGCATCACTCGAGGAGTTCGCATTGGTAAGATTCCCATCTGCGGAACCATATGTGGGATTGATGACTCAACGGTTTTTGTATTGCAGGCTCAAAAGCCAGTTTTGGTAGAAAGTCAGTTGCTCCAAAACCGTTACAGGCTGCACGTCAGGACCTTCAGCAAAAATACTGACTAGATCGGCCATCTTTGCTGCTTCGCCGAGTTTCAATTTGTAAATCTGCAGCCCTGACCCCATGACCCTACTCATGATGGACGGATAGGCATCCCGGCTTGCGCCATAGCAGCACGGAAAAAGGCCATTATTTTCAAGCTGCAAGCGAACACTGCACATGGCCTCGAAATAATCATCTTCAACGGCGGTAATCTCTTTGCCATTGTAACGAAGGACGAGATCGCAGAAGTCATCTGTTTCATCCCAAAGAAACAGTCCAGGGATTAATGTTTTGCTGGTATGAATGAGGGTGACGCGCTCGTGATGTATGATCGGCTTTTCGCTCAATATAGCTCCTCGCAAGGCGGGTAAGACGTGGGATTGAAATCCACCGCTGTGGGGCGAGACGCCCAGTCGCGGCCTGCGCCGGGACAAGAATAAGCCCTACTCCGAACCTCTTTTTCGACGCAGGTCGAAACTGGGCGTCTGCGCCACACAGCGTAGAACTTCAGTTCCACGCTTCTTCGTCTTTAAAAGGCACTGATCTGCTCTCATCTCACCGCCGCGCATTAAAGATCACCTTCGTCCCATCGCGCTCCAAGCTGAAGGGCAGCTCTTTCATCTCCGACAATGCCTCACGCACTGCCTCCTGATGCAAAGGAGGGCAGTAGAGTAGCAGGAAGCCGCCCCCGCCGGCTCCGGCGATCTTGCCGCCAGCTGCACCGGCGTTTAAGGCCCGCTCGTAGAGAGCGTCGATCTGCGGGGTGCTGATCCGGCCCGTCATTTCCTTTTTCCAGCCCCACCCCGCCTGGAGCAATCGCCCGATCTTGCTCATGCTGCCGCTGAGGAGGCAGGACTCCACCTCAGCGACCTGATTTTTGATGCGGTCCAAAAACACACGCTTCTCTTCGATATTAGCCTTCTGCTCGCTGAGAATGACATCCGCCTGGCGCGTTATTCCCGTATAGAACAGCATCAGGCTTTCCCCGAGCCGGCGCCGCTTCTCTTCCGCGAGCGCAACGGCTTCGCAGCCCACGGTCCCATCGGCGTGGAATTCGAAGCGGCGCAGGCTGCCGTAGGCGGCGATGTACTGATCCTGCTTGCCGATCGGCTTGCCGAGGACATCAATCTCGATGTGGCAGGCCTCGCGGGCTAGAGTCTCCGCCGTCACCAGAATGCCCTGGTAAGCGTACATGGCATGCAAGAGACCGACCGTGACCGTGCTCGACGAACCCAGCCCGCTGCCCTCCGAGGGAATGTCCGCCATCGTTGCGATTTCAATACCGCCGGTGATGCCGGTCAGCTTCAAACACTCACGCACCAGCTCATGTTCGATCTGCTCGACCCGGTCTACCATTTCCGTCCGCGTGTAGCCGACACGAATCTTTTGGTCGAAGCGCTCTTTGATCACGACATAAATGTACTTGTCGATCGCCGACGAGATCACGGCCCCGCCGCCCTTTTCATAGTAGCCTGCGAAGTCCGTCCCGCCCCCGGCAAAGGAGATTCGAAGCGGCGTCTGCGTAATAATCATGTCCCAGTATAGCATGCGTTTCAGCATTTGACAAATCACACCCATCGGGCCATAATGGCCTCATGGATACAACTTTCTCCAAAAAAGCGATACATACCGAGGCCGGCCCACTCCAGGGTGCACCCTACACCCCGGCGGTCCGGGTGGGGCCGTTTGTGTTTGTCTCCGGTCAAATTCCGCTCGATCCGGCCACTAGTCAGGTCGTCGAGGGCGACTTCGAGACACAGGTACGCCAGTGCCTTCGCAACCTGGCCGCGATTCTCAAGCAAGAGGGATTGGGACTCGACAATGTCGTCAAGACGACCATTTTTCTGAAAGATCTCAACAACTTCGCGGCTTTAAATGGTGTCTACGGGGCGTACTTCACGGGGGTCAAGCCCGCCCGGTCCACCATCGAAGTCGCACGGCTGCCGCTGGATGTGATGGTGGAGATCGAGGCCATCGCCGTCGCCGAGTAACTGAAACGCAGAAAACCCTTCTCCGAATTGGAGAAGGGCTTTTCGCGGTTTTTGCTAAGCGGACGGATCGGGATTTTTCGCGGGGCGGCCACGCTTGCGCGGGGTCGTTCCGGCGGAGGTCTCGGTTGCTGCCGCACTGTTGCGGGCGGCTGCGGCACGCTGGCCGCGCATCTCGCCCCCGCGCCGACCGATTTCAGCGTAGAATTCGGTTCCGCGCTCACGCTTCACCGTTTCCCCGCCCTTTTTACCGATGCTCTGGTAAAATGAAGCACCATATTTGCTTTTTACGGTTTCCCCGCCCTTGCGGCCCGCTTCGCGAGCGAGATCGGGGTTTGCGGCAAAGCCGCCCTCTTTGTCATGGTCGTGGGAGCCGCGATGGGCTGCCGCGATTTTCAATGCGCCCTCAGATCCTGCGGCGGGTCCTGGTTTTGCCATAGTATTACCCTCTTGCATTACTTTCAATGGTTTTGTATGCTTGCTCTATCTATTATCTCTGTCCGGATCAAATCTTAATAAGGGGCCTTTTTGACGGCATCGGCGGCCTCAGTCAGCTCCACTTTCTTATCCTGCGCGGTCTGCTTCCCCGCCTCGACGGCACTGGCGATCCGCGACTTCTGATCATCGACCAGACTCTTGCCCTTGTCAATCAAATCCTGCGCAGAGTCTTTGGTTTCCTGGACTTTGTCCGTCGCCTTCGTACTCAGATCATCTGCAGTCGCTTTGATTGAGTCCGACACTCCGGCGGTTTTGGCCTTGACACTGTCGGCAACCTCTCCGACTTTTGCTTTCGCGCTGTCGGCAGCATCGCCTGCCTTGTCGCTAAGCTCGGTGGCTTTCGCTTTGGCGGCATCACTCAGGTCAGTGACCTTGCTTCTGGCAAGATCCGAATACTCATCCGTCTTTTTCTTCACCAGATCGCGCGTCTCGTCACCGCCCTGGGGGGCGTAAAGCAAAGCTCCCAGAACACCGACCGTTGCACCAATCAGCAGTCCAGCAATGAAGCCGCCTGCTCCGCCCGATTTCTCACTCGTATCATCTGCCATAGCTCAATTACTCCTTTAGTTTTTACGCGATTTGATTTCTAACTTAATTATTTGTGGTTCTTGCCGTTGCTATTCGATCTTGTATAGACTTCCACGCCTTTGGAAACACCCATAATCAGGCTGCTCAGGTTTATCAGCGGCCCGGTGACCGCCTTTTGCACGACCCCGGCAGTGGTTTCCACCCGACTTGACACCGTATCTGTCAGCACTTCACCACGTGTCAAAATCTGATCGGCCTTCTCGCCGACATTTGCCGTCACCCTTTGCACCGTTTCGATGGTATCGGTTGCTTTAACTATCACCGGGTCCATCTTGTTGGTAATCGTGTCCAACAGAGTGACCAGCTTGGTCAGTGCAAACGCCATCACTCCTAAAAGCGAAACGGCAATGATCGAGAATAGCCCGCCAAAGAAGATAAGGGAAATGTCCGCCCAGGTTTGTAAATGCATTTTCGTCTCCGTCATATCCCGCTTGGGGGTCGAGGCTTCCTATGTTTAAGCAGGGTTAGTGTGCTATACCCCTGTGGTCAGACCTCTAAACGGTCAATTATAAAATCTGGTAAAAAAGAAGCGATCTTAGTGATCGCCAAAGCCCGGTGGCTGACTGCGTTTTTCTCCGTTGCCGTCAGCTGCGCCATCGTACGCTGGAATTGAGGCAGCAGGAACAGCGGATCGTAGCCAAAGCCGCCACTGCCCGCCGGTTCCGTCAGCACAACCCCAGCACATATGCCCTCTGCGGTCACTGACTGCCCATTGGGCGCGGCCAGTGCCACCACGCAGACAAATTGGGCCAGCCGCTTATCTAACGGCACATCGCGCATCTCCCTCAGCAGGAACGCATTGCGCTCAGCATCACTCGTGTTCGGACCCGCCCAGCGGGCGGAGTGCAGACCGGGACGTCCTCCAAGGGCATCGACACACAGCCCCGTGTCATCTGCCAGGGCGATCAGCCCCGTAGCCTTTGCCAGTGCCTGCGCTTTCAGCAGGGCATTCTCGGCAAAAGTCGCTCCATTTTCCACCACCTCCGGCAGCGGTGCCGGCCAGTCGCCGGGTGTCAGGAGCGTGATTTGGCTCAAATCCAGGTGTTTTTCCAGCAGCGAGCGAAGCTCAGCGATTTTCCCGGCATTGCTCGTCGCCAGCATCAATTTCTGCATCGCGGCTTAGACCAATCCCGCCAGGGCTTCGCGCTGCTTAGAGAGCATCTGCCGGACACCGCCCTGCGCCAGATCCAAAAGGCGGTTCAGCCGGTCCCGGTCGAAGGGTGCTCCCTCCGCCGTGCCCTGCACCTCGATATAGCGCCCGGTATCAGTCATCACGATATTCATGTCCACAGAGGCTTGCGAGTCTTCTTCGTAAGCGAGGTCCAGACGTTCTTCACCGCGTACGACGCCCACCGAGACTGCCGCAACCCACTCCGTAAAGGGGAGTGTCTTGATTTGGCCCTTGCCCTTCATCCAGGCCAGGGCTTCGACCAGTGCGACAAACGCTCCGGAGATCGCCGCCGTGCGTGTTCCGCCGTCGGCCTGAAGAACATCGCAGTCCAGTGTAATGGTGCGCTCTCCCAGCCCGTTCATCTCGACGACCGAGCGCAGGGACCGGCCCACCAGACGCTGAATTTCAATCGTCCGCCCGTTCGGCTTGCCCGTGTCCCGCTGGGAGCGCGTATGGGTCGAGCGCGGAAGCATGGAGTATTCGGCAGTGACCCATCCTTCGCCTTTGCCTTTGAGAAACGGGGGGACTTTGTCTTCGACACTCGCCGTGCAGAGCACCTTCGTCTGCCCGACTTCCACCAGGCACGAGCCTTCCGCGTAGCGGGCGAACCCGCGTGTCAGGGTAATCGGACGGTATTCGCCGAGGGCACGGCCATCTTCACGGGGCATACAACACCTCTCCTCTGGGAATTAAGGGCAGTATACCCGAAGCGGGGAAAGATATTACAGAGTCAGCCACTCGACGTTTGAGATGGTCTCGCCAAGAAGTGCAGAGGCATGGCGGCCAAACGTTTCCGGATCACTCGACGCGGCGAAACTCGTTGGGCCGTAGGATGGATTGGAGGAATGCGGCAGGAGACAGGCCGCATCGCGCACCGCTTCTTCGGAAGGGTCCACAAAGCGAGGTCGGAATTCCGGATCACCGATCCGGCAGATCGCCCGGTGCAGGGCCGGAAGCAGAAACGGGAAATGTGTGCAGCCTAAGATGATCGTTTTTACTCCCGCCAGGCGCAGCGGCTGGAGATACTCGTATGCCGCCGTTTCGGCCCCTAGGCTTTCGGCATTCCCGGACTCGACCAGCGGCACGAATGCCGGGCAACCCAACTCGAACACTTGCCGTGTCGGCTCCAAAGCATGGACAGCCCGGGTAAACGCCAGGCTCTGCACCGTGGCGTTGGTTGCGATCACACCGATTGGCCCTGTGGTATTCAGCAGGGCGGCGCGGGCACCTGGGGCGATGGTTCCGACAAGGGGAAGACTGGGGTAACGAGCCTGCGCCGCTTCCAGACCGGCGGCAGTCGACGTGCCGCTGGCCATGATGATGAGGCGAACCCCAGCCGACACCAGATGGTCCGACAGCCGCAAGGCCAGGTCCCGCACGACCTCGATGGGCTTGTCCCCGTACGGCACATTCGCCGTGTCCGCTAGATACAGCACAGAGGTACCCGGAAGCTGCCGATGTAACTCTTTGAGGACCGTCAAGCCGCCAAGGCCCGAATCAAAAACTCCGATGGTGGGGGTCAAGGCTTCTTCTCCGGGCGAGTTACATCCATCGGGCCATCGGTCGTGAACTCACCGAACTCTTTTACCAGTTTGCCCTTGACACGGATTTGGAACTTCTCGATTTCGGGAAACTGGCCGAGAGTGCGCCCAAGAGCAGTCAGGGCATCCCCCTGCCCTCCTTCGCCACCGCTTTCGTTGACAGGGCTGCGCGAGAAGTCCAAAGTTGCCAGACTGCCTTCAATCGTCAAGCCGCGCAGAGAAGTCCCGGCAGGTACCGGCGTGTTCTTGTCGGCAAGCAGTGCATTGACCGCACCTCGGACCGGGGAGTCTGTGTGACCGAGCGTGACTGTCCGCGCCATGAGCGAATCGTCATTTCCTACAGCCTTTGGGTTGACGACGTAAATAATGGCTGCACCCGGCGCGGCCTTCGGCGTGACCAGCGGCGTCGGCACGACGGGGGGCATCGGTGCCGGCTGTTCGGAGGCGTGCCGATGATGACATCCGGCCAGCGCAAAAGTGAGTGCCAAAGCGAGGCAAACGACACACCTCAACTTAATAGGCTCCCTGCGCCGCATCCTGCACGCTACTGGCCGAACGCGCATTGGCTCTTTGATCCGCGAGGAAGTCCTTCAGACCCGCGGTGATGCCTTCCGCGATCTTCTGCTGGATGGCATCGTCCCGAAGCTTCGCCAGGTCCGAGTCATTGTTCATGTAGCCGGTTTCGATCAGAACCGCAGGCATCATACTGCCGCGCAGGACGCCAAAGCCGGTCGAGAAGCGTATCGTGTCGGATTTGATGCCGTTGTAGCCGATTCCTGTCTTCTCACTGATGCGCCGTCCGATGTCCGCCGCCATCTGACGGCAAGTGCCGCTCTGAGCGTGGAAGTAAACCGTCGTCCCGGAGTGCGAGTTCTGTCCGCCGCTGGAGTCGCAGTGAATCGAGACGAAGAGGTCGGCATGGTGCAAGTTCGCCAGTATGGGCCGGGCCATGACTGACGGCAGCGTATCCTCGTTTCGGGTCATCAGCACAGTTGCCCCGCTGCGCTGTAGCGTATCGCGCAGGCGACGCCCGATTGCAAGCGTGATGTCTTTCTCGTAAACGCGCCCACTGCGAAACTCATCCCGCGCTCCTGAGTCCGTCCCGCCATGCCCCGGATCAACGACGATCAATTTCCCGGCGAGGCTGCCGTTGGACGGTGCCGAATCCCGACCGCCTTGGGCTTCAACAGCCGGCGGAGTAGGAGTGATAATCGGCGGCGCGGTATCGCTGGTGATCACGTTGATCAAATAGGTCATCCCGCCCATGACCGGGCGCGTATCCACTGAGTACCCGACCATGTGCGAAAGGTCCAGCACGACCCGCCCGAACGCGGTTTTCGGGGTTAGAAACTGCCCAATGCGAATCGTTTTGATGATCGGGTTGTCCACCGCCTCACTGGCCTGAAGCCGCTTGTCGGCAACCGCCCCTTCCAAATCGAAACATAGACGGCTGGGGCTGTCCAGTCGCTCCGTGGAGTAGTGCGCGGCCCCAGTCGTGGTGATCGCCACCTGGGTCAAAGCCGGGCTGATGACTACGCAGGCGACATGGGTGATCGTGACGCCGGAAGGAAGAGCCGGAGCAGCGGCTACCGGAGGCGGCACAGACGCGGTGACGGGCGACGGGCGTACGCTGTGCCCCTTCTCTCCGAGGGCGACTCGAACGGTGCTGGTCTGGATGCCGCTCTCCACTTTGAATGGCATTCCCTGCTTAAGGTCGACCGTGATCCGCACCGTCTGATAATCGATCTGCCCGCTGCGTATATGGGTCACGCCGCCGCTGGCACTGGGGATATTGGCGGGGGTTGTCGCCAGGTCCATCCCAAAAAGATCGACATACAAACGCTCTGGGCTGTCGATCCGCTTCACGCTATAATACACGGGATAAGAGGAGTAAATCGTCAGCGAACCGGAATCCTGCCGGACCATTTCCAGCTTCGCCCGCACGGTCAGGGTCTGCGTTGCGGGCTTCCAATCCACCGCTCCGCCGAGTGCCTCCGCAACCTTTGCAAACGGCACGCAGTATCGCCCCCCGACAATCGTACAGGGCCACTGAGTCTTGCGTCCGCTCGCCGCCGTCACCGTAACCAGCGTATCGCTGTCCGGCGCATATTTCGCGCCAAGGAGCTGAACGGCATCCACCGGAGCCATCGCCGCTCCATCCGGCCCCAGATAGGGCTTGACCTGGAACGGCACGATCCGGCCACCGATAATGATCGTGGCAGGCATGATCTCAGCCTGTGCAGCGGAAGTAGAAGAGAGTAGCAGTGCGGGGAAAGCGAACATACCGGCGGTCAGTAAAAAAGGAAGTTTGCTCATATTTTCAGGTCTCCTGAGCGAAAAAGAGGGCGCGTAAAATCTGTCTTACCACTGATTCTACCACAGGTTTGGGGATTCGGTCAAGGAAAAGATTTTGATTCGGCTGATTTCAGGGGCAGATCATCGAGCCGTCGCCGGTCGTCAAGCGGAGTGCGAAGTCGTTCGGGGAAGAATAAAACTTTGCGTGACCATCCACAAACTCAATATTACAGCCCCCTCGATGGCGGTTTTGCAGCGTATTCGGCCCCAGTAGAAAGTACCCATCATCTGAAGCCGAATTCGGGCCGGCCGCATCAACTTCCTCGCACAGCAGCATCGTCTGAGTCGGCGAAGTGATCGCCGCCAGCGATTTCCCCGCATCCACCCCCACGGAACAGGCATTGGCTCCCGCCAGGCAGCTATTCGCCGCGTACGAGTTTCCCGCCGATTTTCCTGGCCCATCGTCGGGACACAAGTACAACTGTTTGCTCTTGACGTAGGGATAAATGCTGCCTTGGGTCACATCATACACAGGATCCGTGCCGATCGTCCCAAACGTGGTATACAAAATCCAGCTCTTCTGGTTTTGGCCTGCCGGTCCGCAGGACTGGCTCGGCAGCAGCTCATCGAAGTCCTGCGTGTACTGCGTAAATGCCAGCCCCAATTGCTTTTCATTGCTCAGGCAGGCCGTGCGACGGGCATTCTCGCGCACACTGCTGAAGACAGGGAAAATAATGGCGGCCAGAATCGAGATGATCGCGATCACGACCAGCAGCTCAATCAGAGTAAATCCATGCAGTGTGGGACGGTGCTTTGACATCGATGTTTATTCGAGCAGCGACAGCGGATTTTGCAGCAGGCGCTTTAGCTCCTGCAGGAACTTCGCGCCGGTCGCACCGTCCATGACCCGGTGGTCACCGCTGAACGTGACATTCATGCGTGGGCGAACGGCGATGCTGTCATCACTCAGCACGACGGCCTTCTTCTGAATGCTGGCAACCGCCAGGATCGCGCCCTGGGACGGGTCGATAATGGCGATGAAGTTCTCAATATCGAATGGGCCAAGATTGGAAACCGTGAATGTTCCGCCCGAGTAGTCTGCGGGCTGTAGCTTCTTGTCGCGAGCCTTCTTGATCAGCACTTTGCCGACTTCGGAAAGCTTACGCAGGGGCAGACTATCGGCATCACGCACGACGGGCACGATCAAGCCGTCATCCAGGGCGACAGCAATTCCAACATGGATCCCGGCACCGGGATAGATCTTGTCGTCCTTGAACATGGCATTGGCGGCGGGGACTTTCGCCAGTGCCTTCGCCGAAGCCTTTACGACCATGTCGTTGAGAGAAATCTTCGCCAGAGTCTCATCGTAAGAGTTCAGCTTCTCGCGCAGGGACATGGCCTCGGTCATATCGATCTCGGATGTGAGGTAGAAGTGCGGGATGGTCGTCTTGCTCTCCACCATGCGCTTCGCGATGACTTTGCGCATCGCGGAAAGATCCGTCGGCACGGTTGTCGGTACTGGAGAAGTGATCTTCGGGGTGGGGAGCGGGCAGGCAACAACCGCCGTGGCCGGTGTGGCAGTGAATGCCAGCACATCAGCTTCGATAATGCGGCCCGACGGCCCCGTGCCGGTAATCTGGGCGATGTCCAGGCCGCGCTGCCGGGCCACGGAGCGGGCCAGGGGCGAGGCTTTCAGGCGACTGGTGCCGTTGCCATTATTGCTGCGAATTTGCAGCGGGGCTGTCGGCGTCGGCGTGCCGTACTCGGCGGGACTCTCATTTGCTTTTTCAGCCTGGACTGGAATTGGTGCGGCAGTTTTCATGTCTTCTCCGATCAAAGCGATAATTTTGCCGACGGCGACGATCGCCCCGGGCTGTGCCTGGATATGCAGAACACCTGCATCTTCAGCTTCGATCTCGACATTGCTCTTGTCGGTCTCGATCTCGGCGATCACATCCCCGGACTTCACCATCTCGCCGTCCGCCTTGAACCATTGAAGCAGGGTACCCTCTTCCATGGCATCGCCCATTTTCGGCATGATGACTTCAGGCATTAGGCGCTCCGCTCCAGGGTCTTTTTCACGGCGGCAATGATCTCGGCCTCATGCGGCACGGCCAGGTTCTCCAGTACGCGTGAGTACGGCATGGGCACAAACGCTCCGGCAACACGCTCAACGGGGGCATCGAGGTAGTCGAAGGCGGCACTGCTGATCTGCGCGGCAAACTCGGCGGCCACCCCGTAGAACAGCCACTGCTCCTGCACAACCACAGCCCGGTGGGTCTTCTTGACGCTGTTAATCACCGTGTCGAGGTCGAGAGGCTGCAGGGAACGCAAGTCCACGACTTCGGCATCAATGCCTTCGGCGGCAAGCTGCTCGGCGGCGGCCAGAGCCAGCATGGTTCCGCGGGAGTAGGAAACGATGGTGACGTCTTTCCCCTCGCGCTTGATGTCTGCGACGCCGATGGGCACAACATAGTCCGGGTCAGTGGGAACATCGCCTTTGGTCCGGTACAGGCCCGCATGCTCAGTAAAAACGACCGGGTTGTTGTCGCGGATGGCGGCTTTCAGCAGGCCCTTCGCATCGGCTGGGGTGGCCGGGACGACGACTTTGAGGCCGGGAGTGTTGGCGTACCAGTGTGCGAGGTCCTGCGAGTGCTGGGCCGAAAGCTGCACCCCCACCCCGCCGGGTCCGCGCAGAACGCAGGGAACATTGAACTGCCCGCCGCTCATGTAAAGGATCTTGGCGGCATGGTTAATGATACCGTCCCAGGCGACCAACGCGAAGTTCAGGGTCATAAACTCGATGATCGGCCGCAGGCCCATCATGGCGGAGCCGACGGTCAGGCCGACCATTCCGGCTTCGGAGATCGGCGTGTCCAAAATCCGCTCCGGGCCGTATTTCTCCAAAAAGTCTTTGGTGATCTTGAACGTCCCCTGATACTGACCGATCTCTTCGCCGAGCATGAAGACTTTCTCGTCCCGGTCCAGCTCTTCCTGCAGTGCCAGCCGAATTGCATCGGCATAGGTCATATTTTCAGTCGGGCCGGTCTCTTCCTTGGAATGGGTCGTGGGAGCAAGCCGTGCGATGTCTTTATCGTCGGCAGTGTCCATCTTGTACTGCGCACCTTCGCCGCCCATAACAGTTTCATCGCTTCCGGTCTTCCCCTCAGGCTTGGCACCATTGGTGCGGGCCTGAACCGGAGATGAGGCTTTAGGGGCCGTGCCGCTGCCGTTCGTCGAAGAGCCGTTCGTCGAAGAGCCGTTTGACGCCGCCGGGGCATCACCGATGATCGCAATGACCTTACCGACGGCGACGATCGCCCCGGGCTGTGCCTGGATATGCAGAACACCTGCATCTTCAGCTTCGATCTCGACATTGCTCTTGTCGGTCTCGATCTCGGCGATCACATCCCCGGACTTCACCGTCTCGCCATCCTGCTTGTGCCAGGAAATCAGCGTTCCTTCTTCCATCGCATCGCCCATCTTGGGCATAATCACTTCTGCCATATGCTGTTTCTTTTCCTATTCGGGACAAATCTTTTCGGGGACTAATCGGCGTAAACATCCTGGGTCAGCTCTTCGGGCGAGCAGACAGGGCTATTTTCGGCGAACTCGGCGGCGGCGCGAGCCATTTCCAGTGCCTTTTTGTCCATGGTTTCATGCGAATCGTCGTCGATCACTTTGCGATCCCGCAGGTTTTGTTCCAGAATGCGCAGCGGATCACGCTCTTTCCATACGTCCATTTCGGCAGAATCGCGATAGGTCGACTGCGTTTCCGCCCCGTCCGCCGCCCCATGCCCGGAATAGCGATAGGTGACCGCTTCCAGGAAGTAGGGGGCCGGTTTTTTGCGCATCGCCGCGATAATCGGCGAGGCCGCACCGCGTACGGCAAAATAGTCCTGCCCGTCGACTTTGGAATGGGCCATGGCGTAGGAGTCGACCCGCGAGGCCAGATCAGTATTGGCCGACGAGCGCTCGACGGAGGTTCCCATCGCGTATTTGTTGTTTTCGAGGACGAACAAAATCGGCAGCTCGTAGAGCTGCGCCATGTTCATCGCTTCGTGGAAGCCGCCCGCGTTCATGGAGCCGTCGCCGAGGTAGCAGACACAGATGTTGCCTTTGCCTTTGTACTCGGGCGCATGCTTCAAGGCCCAGCCGATGCCGACCGCCAGGGGGACATTGCCGCCGACGATGCCGTAGCCGCCCGCAAAGCCATGCGCCTTGTCGAACAGGTGCATCGAGCCGCCCTTGCCGCGCGAGACGCCGGTGCTTTTGCCGTAGATCTCGGCCATGATCTGGCCGGGGTCGCTGCCCAGAACCAGGCAGTGCGCGTGATCGCGGTAGGAAGACAAAGCCTGGTCGCCGGGCTGATAGTCACTCAGCGTCCCCAGTGAGACCGCTTCCTGACCGATATAAATATGCAGGTAGCCGCCGACTTTGTTGGCACGAAACGCACGGTTGCACTGTTCTTCAAAGTGGCGGATGTCAAGCATCTGCTGGTACGTGTGCCGAAGCTGATCATCGGTAAGCTTCAGGGACTGGATCACCGCATCGACGGAAGTCGTGGGTATGGAAACGCTATGCGCATCATAAAGCGCGGGACGGGAACGGATACTTTTTTCGGCGCGTTTTGCCGGCGCGGCGGGGCTGGCTGCCATAGTGGGGGGAACCTCTCGTCTGTCAAAATACTTATTTTTATCAAAGCGATAATTTGAGAAAAGCCGTTGTATTATAGCGGAATTGACCCGCTCCTGTCAACTGATAGGCATACGAAATTCGCTTGACAGATTGTCACACTTGTACTATAATGGGCGCAGTTATTCCCTCTGCTGATCCCACCTTGAGACCGCCTCTTTAGAAGATGTGTAATCCCCCATGAAATTATTCTCTCAAATCGCACAACTGACCCGAAAATGGAATGCATTGCAGCAGGAAAGTGCAGTGCGAACCGCCTACGAATCCGGCCGGTTCAGCGATGCGATCACTCACGCCCGCGCCCTGTACGAGTTCGATCTGGAAAATCCCTGGGCGAACTTCTTTCTGGCCTGCCACCATCTCGAGGGCGAACGTTATACTGATGCGTTGTCGCACCTCGAGCACGTCTTGGTCGACTGGCCCGATGATGCTTATACCCATTTCGCCATCGGTCTGTGCCATGATTATCTGGAAGACCCCCGCCCTGCTGCCGAAGCGTACCATCGGACACTGGAATTGGAGCCGGAATGGGCAAAAGCGCGGAAGAACCTCGGGCGTGACCTCTACCTGCTCGGCGACTTTCCCGCCGCCGAAGCAGCCCTGCGCCGCTGCTGCGCCGCCGCTCCGGAGGACCGGGAGGCCCACGACCTACTGGGTTATGTCTGCTACCGGCAGGGCAAGTTTACCGACTCGTTCGGGCATTACGAAAGTGCCCGCCGCCTCGATCCGTTCAATCCAAAGCTCGCCCGCAATGCCCGTTTGCTATACATGAAGAGTGCCCGATCATAGTTTCGCTCCGGAAACGTCAAAGACGTAAGCTCGGGACTGACCTTCCGCGAGGGAAAGGCTCTGAGCGCGTGCGGATTTCGGCAGGGGCCAGAAGAAGCGCACTGCCATCTCGGCATCGGCATTCAGGACAGCATCGCCGGACACATCTTCGGCAGGCTTCAGAATGGTCTGGTTGTAGTCGATCGTTTTGCCCTGCGTGTCGCGCAGCACGGGCACGAAGTTCATGCCGCTGACCCCATGTTTCCCGGCGGACTTATTTTCGATCGTAAACGTCGCAGTGAAATATCGCTGCTCTTCGTCCGGCCGAATGCCGCCCAGAGGCAGGGACGTGTAAGCTATCGAATCGAGCCGCGCATCCAGCAGGGCGAGAGGATAGAAAGTGCCTCCGGCGGCGGCGATACTTTTCAGCGCGTCGAGAGGCGTGACTTGCCCGGAAAGTGAGCAGCGCAGCGATTCTTCTTCGATCCCTTCGCGGCCCGCCTCCACAATCAGCGTCTTATCCACACCTGTGGCGGAGGTAATCAGGGCCGTGTACAGATCGTCTTTCGCTTCGCCGGGCTTGAGGTCGAATTCCGCGGTTTGGTGCGTTGCTTCAACACCGATGTCCTGCACGGACTTGTGGGTGACCCCAGCGGCATCTACAACGGAAAAGGGGATTGTTCCAGCATCGTACGAAAGCGAGTCTTTCGTCAGGTTCTGGATACGGAAGTGCAGGACCAGCAGCTTTTCTCCGGCCTGAGGGAAATAACTGGCGGCTCCAATATTGACACGCACCACCGTGTATTTCGCGCTCGTCAGTGTCAGAGCGACGCTGTCACGAAGTGGATAGGTCTGCCCAAATTGGATTTCGGACGGCAGGGGTAATGGTGCTGCCAGGAGACCAATCGGCAGAAAGACGAAGCCCAGCACTGCGGCGTAAATCAGTTTCCTCATACAGGCAGTATACCGCAAGCAGGCGGCCTACGCAAATTCTTGTTCCGCCCGCCGCAGAAACTCGAGGCTGGACCGAAGGCAGTCGAAAGGATCTCGGCGGCATTCGTCCTGTTCCACCGTCAGCCACTGCGCTCCGGCAGCCGCACAGGCTGGCAGCAGATGCGCCCAGTCCAGATTCCCCTCCCCCATCGGGGCCATAATCGGCTCACTCCCAAGCATCTCTTTGTCTTTAACATGGATCACCGGCATGCGCCCCGCGCACCGCTCCACGACACGCTCCGGGTTCACGCCCGCGTGGCTGACCCAGTACAGGTCCAGCTCGAGCAGGAAGTCCGGGCTGCCATCTTCGATAAAAGTGTCAAAGAGCGTCCCTGCCATGCCGACGCGCTCAAACTCCCACGCATGGTTATGGTAACCAAAGCGGATCCCCGCTGATTTCAACTCGGCGATCACCGGGGCCGAGTCACGCAGAAAATCCTCGAAGCCCGCTTTACCCCGGGACTGATACCCACCGGGCAGCCCACCGATGGCCGCGAAATCACAGCCCAGTGCCTGGTGGAAGTCGATCTCTTTGGATGTGCTTCCTGCTAAGCTTTCCCAGCTTCGATGCGTCGCGATACACTGAAGGCCGTTGGCATCCAGGATTTTACGGGCAAGCTCCGGCGAAACCTTCGGCGTATCCCCGCACATCGCGCCAACCGCCGAAAGCTGGACGGCAGGATAGCCAAGCATAGCGATCTTCGCGAAACTCTCCTCCAAATCCAGGCGAGTCCGAGTGAACTCCCGGATGGTGTAGGTTTGAACGGCCAGTTGTGGTTTCATGGGTTACTTTTTTGCTTCCAGCTCTTCCCAGCGAGCATACAGCGTGGCGACAGCTTTCTGCGCAACCGGCAATGCCTCCCAGACTTCATGCAGTTTTACGGCATCGGAGGCGACTTTCGGATCTTCGAGACTTGCCTGCAGCGCTGAGACTTCCTTCTCCGCGCTATCTATCTTCGACTCCATTAACGCCAGCTCTTTACGCTCCGCCGTCGGCAGACGGTTCGGGGCCGGAGCGACGTATCTCGGCTTCGCAGCCGGGGCGGAGTATGGCTGGGTCTGGGCCGCCGTCCACTGGTCCAGCCCGACAAAGTGGCCCGTGCCGCCTTTGCCGTCAAGGGCCAGCAGGTCGGTCGAAACGCGGTCCAGTAAATATCTATCGTGAGTGACCAGCACCAGCGCACCGGGGAACGACAGCAAGCTGTCTTCCAGGACTTCAAGCGTCGGAATATCCAGGTCATTGGTCGGTTCGTCCAGAATCAATATATCGGCAGGCCGAAGCATAAGCTGAGCGACCAAAATCCGCGCCTGCTCACCGCCGGAGAGGAAGCGGATCGGCGTTTGAAGCTGCTCGGTCTTGAACAAGAACTTCTTCGCCCACCCGGAAACGTGCATCGGGTTGCCCCGGTAGATCACCGTATCGCTGTTCGGGCTGAGCGCATCGCGCAGGCTGAGCTTTTTATCAAGCTGCGCCCGGCTCTGATCGAAGAGCACAACGCGCAGGCCGTCCGCCCGCTTGATTGTCCCGGCGTCGGGAGTCGCATCGCCTGTGAGCAGACGGATCAAAGTCGTCTTACCGCTGCCGTTCGGCCCGATCAAGCCGAGCTTGGTTCCCGGCGCAAGGGTCAGGTCCAGATGCTCGAACAGCAGCCGACCGCCGAGGCTCTTCGCCAGCCCTTTGCCGACAATCAGATCGCGCGTCTTACGACCCGATGCACTGAAGTCGATCCCGGCAGTCTTGGTCTGCGAGTTGCGAAATTTCAGCTCGGCCAGCTCGCCGATCATCTCCCCCGCCTGCTGAATTCGCCCCTGCGCTTTGGTCGTCCGTGCCTGCGGCCCGCGCCGGAGCCATTCGATCTCGCGCTTGACCTGAGTCTGCAATGCGTCTTCCCGGTGCGCCTGGGCGGTAAGATACGCTTCGCGCTGGACCAGAAAGTCGCTGTAGGTGCCGTTGACACTGATGAAGCCTTCGGCATAGGTCGGGTGCAGCTCGACGATCCGGTTCGTAACGTTCTCCAAGAAAACGCGGTCATGGCTGATAAGTACAAACGCAAACGGCGCATCCTGAAGCAGCGTTTCCAGCCAGAGCACTCCTTCGAGGTCCAGGTGGTTGGTCGGCTCATCGATCAGCAGCAGCTCCGCTTCCTGCACCAGCGCACGGGCCAGCGAGAGCCGCTTTTTCCAGCCCCCGGAGAGTGTGTCCACGGCCTGCGTACGCGATGGGAACCCGACTTTGCCCAGAGCAATCTCGATCGAAACATCTTTCTCCAGCTCGTCCAGCGGCTGACCGGCCAATGCCTCCATCAGCACGCTATCGACCGTCGCCCCCGCCGCAAACGTGTCATCTTGCGGGATGTAGGCGGTCCGCAGCCCGCGCCGGGCGGAGAGCGTGCCCAGATCAGGCTTCTCTAAACCGGCAAAGATCTTCAGCAGTGTGGACTTGCCCGCGCCGTTCGGCCCGATCAGACCCATGCGCTCGCCGTCCCCGACCCCAAGCGAGATGTCTTTAAAAAGCGGGCGCGATCCGAACGATTTCGCCAGCGACTGGCAACTCAGTAAAACGGCCATAAGTATTTGTTTCCCGGCAGAGTGAAGCGAAATTGTGACTGACGCAAAGAAAAACGACCTGAGCCGAAGTCGGCAGACAGGTCGTTGAAAGTCGGCATCGTAAAGGCTGTGCACCCGGAGCGATTCGAACGCCCGACCGATCGCTCCGAAGGCGATTGCTCTATCCACTGAGCTACGAGTGCGACTTAGAAAAGTATTATACCCCATTAGCGCAGGAGGGGTCAACCAAGATTTTCACGAACGCGATCCAGCGCGGACGGACCAAACACTTGATTTTTTGTTGACTTCTTTGAAGTGGAGGCCATTTGCAAATGGATCGGCTTTCCACAGAACAATATCTGCGTAAGCCGTTCTCCTCACCTCTTTAGGAAGGGCTAAATAGCATTTTCGGAAATCAGGGTCAATACTGGATTCCAAGAATTATGCGCTGATCTTCTTCGTACGGCCTGCCGTCCGATGTGCGCGTGCCTGAGCGGCGAGCCTGTCGAGAGTGTCCTGCGATGCGGCAAACTCCACTTCCCAAAGGACCTCATCTTGCTCGTCGATGGAAATATCCGCCTGATTGGTGACTAAATCTTTCGGCATATGCAAATACCTGTCGGCACTGGTATTTTCAGTTCCAAGCGTCGCCATTGAAACAGCAGATTTTTGTGTTCGTAGTGCCATTGATAATTTCTCTCAACCGGAATTAAAGCCCTGGATACAGTGTACGCTATTTTGACCTCAAAACTGTCCAGTACAATAACTGCTGTTCAAAAATCGATACGATGGCGTCTTACTCGGCTGGACATATGAACTCACTTACTTTCTGCCCATGCAGGAAAGGCAGCCGTCGCTCGGCTGCCTTTCCTGCTTTACCCTACCCCGCCAGCAATCCCCGTGTGTAGGTTACAGACCTGGGAATTGCCGTGGCCGGATCTTCTTCTCCCTCATACTCGATATTCAGCCAGCCGTCGAAGCCCGCTTCTTTGAGTGATTTGATGCAGTCCGGCAGGTCCACATCCCCCTCCCCGATGACGGTCCCAGCGAACTTCAAGCCCTCTGTGCCGACGTAGGAGTAACCGCCGTAGCTGTCCGGGACGACATGGAAGTCTTTGAAGTGGCACATCGCCGCACGGGTGGCAAGATCGGCGACGGCCAGATGCGAGGCTTGATGTACCAGCAGAAAATTGCCGGTGTCAGGGTTCGCTTTCAGCGCAGGACTGGCGACGGAATTCAGAATTGTCTCGATTTGGTCGCTGCGCCCAGCCAGCTTGCCGTGGTTTTCCAAAGCGAGCGTGATGTTCTTTGTATAGGCATACGCCGCCGCTTCTTTCAGGCCTGCAACAATCCATGCCAGGCCCTGCTCGTAGGAAATCCCCGGTGTCAAGTCCCCGGCGAAGACTCGGACGGTCTTTGCGCCAAAGTGAACAGCGTTATCGATACCGTCGTTGATTATCCTCACATTGGCCGCACGCTCCGCCGCGCTAGTGAGTACGAAGTTATTAGCGACCGAGTAGATGCCGACCGGCAGTCCCGTCTCGGCCAGGGCGGCTTCGACGGCGGGCAGCTCAGCGTCGCGGTCCTTCCAAAAGAAGTCAAGCAGCTCCACACCGTCTACGCCGAGTGTTTTCGCCTGACGGATAAAGCCGGGAATATCCATTCCCCCGTGCCGAAC
This sequence comes from Armatimonadota bacterium, assembly GCA_025353925.1. Taxonomy (GTDB): domain Bacteria; phylum Armatimonadota; class Armatimonadia; order Armatimonadales; family Capsulimonadaceae; genus JANXMY01. The sequence goes on along the minus strand of JANXNV010000143.1, from coordinate 12,388 downwards.
CGAAGCTTGGTAGCTCCACATGCTGAGTCCTAATTTCATCACTGTCTCCTAATCACTGTTTCCTAATCACTGTTTCCTAAAGGGTCGGCAGCAGACGCTCGGCGAAGAGCAGGCCGCTGATGGTTTTCGAGTCGATGATCTCCCCGGTGCCGATCTTGGCAATCGCCTCGGACAGCGGCAGAGTGACCAATTCCAAAAATTCGTCTTCGTCCGTGTGACCCTCGGTGGGCGTCAAATCCAGGGCTAAAAACGTGTGAATCAGCTCCGTGGAGTAACCGGGTGCCACAAACGATTCAAACAGCTTGATCATGCGCCCCGGAGCGTACTTGATCTCCTCGGCCAGCTCGCGCCGGGCGCAGATCTCTACCTCTTCCTGGGGATCACGCGTGCCCGCCGGGATCTCCAGCAGACTGCCTGCGGCGGCGCGGCGGTACTGTCGCACGAGAATTACCGTGTTTTTATCCAGCATCGGCACCATGGCGACCGCACCCCGGTGCTCCACAATCTCCCGCTGACTCATTCTGCCGTCGGGCATCCGCACGGTATCTAGGCGCAGATTGATGATTTTGCCGTCATACAGCCGCTTGCTGCTGGTAACGATCTCTTCGAGGTTTGGCATAGGTGTCACTTTCTGAGTCCTAATCGGTTTCGACAAATCCGGCGGCGGCGGCGGCCAGGAAAAACAGCGGGTCTTCGGCGGGGGTCCGGCCCATGGAAGAGACGGCAACGCCGCGCTCGACCAGCAAATCCAGTGCCGCCTGTGCGCCTTCGATGAACAGCACGCTGTGTCCGGGGGGGAGATCCGTTTCGTCGGATCCAGCGGGCAGCGGTACGATGCAGCGGGAATAGGCCAGGTCCAAGGTCGTGCGCGTATGGTGGCTGATTCCTAAGTGCCGCGCCCGCCCCTCCGCGGACGACATGCGGACGATCGCGATGGAAGTGCCCTTGAGTGCTTTCACGATGTCCAAGTTTTGCGCCTGCTCGATGCCGCTGAAGCCGTACTTCGTCCCCGTCCCCGCATTGCCGGGTCCCTGACAGATAATCGCCGCGTCGCAGCCGAGTATATGCTTTGCTGCAAGCAGCGCGGAGTGCAGCGTGACTGTCTCGTAATCCCCGCCGAATGCCTGCCCGCAGGTAATCGTTGCCTGCAGCAAATTCGCGGCTTTCAGATCCCGTACCAGGCGGCTGAAGGCAATCGGCAGGCAGGCGGCATCGGTCATGATATAAGCGACTTTGAGGCGTCCCGCGAGCGACAGTCCGGCGGCGGCGGGCGCGATCTGGGAGTGAAGCTGCCCGACCAGTACCGGCATCTCTTCCAACGTTCGCTCCCACATATCCGCGTACTTCGCCAGCTCTTCCAGTGTTTGCACTGCCTGCTGACAGGGAAGGTACCGGCCCTTGATAATATGGCCTTTGTCGCCGCCCATTCTCGCGGAAGGCCGTGACAGATTGGCACTCACGAAATCAAAGCCACCCGTGCCGAGCTTCAAATGCTGGGCCGTGGTGTTCAGCAGCACCTCATCGCCGACCTCCACCGAGCCGGTCAGAGCAGGGTAATTGACGGCCCGGCGGGTCTCCATCTCCAGGCGTACGGACAGCTCCTGGGCGTCATCATCCCAATCCGTCACCGTCAACACTTTTCCTGCGGCCTGTGTCAGCACGTCTTTGGGTCCCCTACCCGCGCCAGAACGCGGCTGTCTCGACAATCGAAACGACCAGCTGGGTGCTTTTCACCATGTCCGAGATCCGCACATATTCGTCGTGGCGGTGGATATTCATCATTCCGCAGCCGAGCACCGTGGTAGGAACTCCGGCGGTGTTGAAGATGTTGGCATCCGCTCCACCACCGGTGACTCTTAGCAGCGGTTCCAGCCCAATCCGCTCGGCGGCGGCCATGCCAATTGTCAGCACAGGGTCATCCATCCCCAATTCATAGGAGACGTAGGCGTTTTCGTTCTTGATCTCCACCGTGACACCTGCCGCCGCCGCTTCCTCGCGGAAACAGGCCATCATATGCTCGCGCTGCGCTTCGAGCTTCGGGCCGCTGCGGGAGCGGGCTTCGCACTTCAGATGACACGCGGCAGGGATAATATTGGTCGCGGTGCCGCCGGTGATGATACCGACATTCGCGGTCGTCTCCGGGTCGATCCGGCCCAGCTTCATACGAGCAATGGCCCGAGCGGCGACTAAAATGGCCGAGACGCCGTCTTCCGGCTGCGCTCCGGCATGGGCGGGCTTGCCCTGGATCCAAACATCAAAAATATCTTGCGTCGGAGCACTGTACACCAGGGAGCCGACCGGCGGCCCGGCATCGAGCACGTACCCAAACTTGGCTTTGATATTTGCGGGGTCAAGATGCTTAGCCCCCACCAACCCAATCTCCTCGCAGATTGTTAATAAAAGCTGAATATCGCCATGCGGGATCTTCTGTTCATCCAAAATCCGCATGGCCTCAAAGATCGGCGCCAGCCCACTCTTATCGTCGGCACCCAAAATGGTCTCGCCGGACGATTTGATCACATCGCCTTCGAACACCGGTTCCAGGCCTGGTGTCGGCTCCACGGTATCGAAGTGGGCGGAAAAGAAAATCGCAGGAGCATCAGGCAGACTGCCCTTTTTAAACGCAATCAGATTGCCGACATTGCCGCCGACTTTCTCCCCGGCATCGTCATAAAAGCAGTCGAACCCCAGGTCTACAAGAATCTGACGACCAATCTCGCTCGCAGCACGCTCACTTCGGGGCGGCGTATTCTGCCGGACAAGGTCTAGAAATGTCTGCACCAAACGATCCTGGTTGACGGCGACGGGCTGGGCCATAACGAACTCCTGACTAGATTACGGAACGATATTGTGAAACGGGTTTTGCGTTGTCTTTCGACGGAGAGGAGGCGGTTTCCTGCATAGGCCGCTGCGGCGGGTGAGCACCAATTTTATGACTAGTCGGGTCAGCACCAATAGGAAGCGTGATCCAAAGGAACGTGGGATAGGACGTGGGATTGAAATCCACCGCTGTGGGGCGAAGCGCCCAGTCGCGGCCTGCGCCGGGACATGAGTGTAGTTACGGTCCTGAATCTTTTTCGACGCAGGTCGAAACTAGGCGTCTGCGCCCCATAGCGGTGGATTTCAATCTCACGCCTTCCCCGCTTCACGCCGCTACTTCATAACATCAGTCAAATAAGACTGACCCTACGCTGAACGGCGCAGTTCCAACTTTTCGTACGTTGACACCCCAAATGCAGTATAATGGCGACAAGCAACGTGGCATTGCCTGGTCTGCATATTGGCCCCCAATTGCAGCAAGGCTGGGATTATGTAGCCTTGCCCGACACATGTCTATTAGTCGAAGCGGATAAGAGGCTGAGAAGGTAAGAGGCTGAGAAGATAGGAGGCTGAGAAGATAGGAGGGCGCAGCAAGCGGCGCACCCTACAGGGACTCCTTTCATTAACTGGGCGCACACCCATTTTCACCTCCCACACAGGTAAAATAGCGTCACATACATAATACAAACCAAGCAGTTGCAGCGAAGCAGGAGAAACATGATGGGTATTTTAGACGGCAAACAGGGAATTATTTACGGCGTTCGAAACGAGAAGTCGCTTTGCTGGGGCTGTGCGCAGAGCCTGGCCCGCGAAGGGGCACGGCTGGCGTTGACGTTTCTAGGGGAGCGCGAGGAGAAAGATGTCCGCAAGCTGGCTCCGACGCTGCCGGGCGGCGACCGAACGGTCATCCAGGGCTGCGACCTGACCAGCGAGGAGCAGGTCGCCGCGCTGATGGAGACGCTGACAAAGGAGTTTGGGCGGATCGACTTCGTGATCCACGGGGCGGCGTTCGCCAATCGAGACGACCTCAGTGGACGGTTCGTAGATACGTCGCGGGCCGGGTTCGCCCAGGCACTCGACGTTTCCGCCTACACGCTGACAGTCGCCGCCAAAGCTGCCGAGCCGCTGATGACCGAAGGCGGCAGCATTCTGACCCTGACGTATTTGGGCGCGGAGCGGGTCGTGCCGAACTACAACATCATGGGAGTGGCGAAAGCCGCATTGGAAGCCTCTGTCCGCTACCTGGCGAGCGATCTCGGGCCGCAGGGCGTGCGGGTCAACGCCATCAGCGCGGGGCCGACTATGACCCTCTCGGCACGCGGCATCACCGGCTTTTCGGAGATGCACCGGGAGTCTCGAGAGCGTGCCCCGCTGCGGAAAAACACGACCATCGGCGAAGTCGGCGACACGGCGGCGTTCCTGATCTCCGACTGGTCGCGCGGCATCACGGGCGAGGTGCTGTACGTGGACAACGGCCTGCATATTCTGGGATGAATATGATCGGGAGAGAGGGCTTTGAAGCAGCAAGAGACGCCCCCGAGAGGCATCTCTTACAGACCGGGTCTTGATTTCATTACCATCGGCTGATCCAGCCTGAGAAGACCGGGGATGGAAGAGGAGATATCAAGAACTACGTTGTTATTATGGCACAAGAGAATCAAAAAACAAGCATTTCGGAGCAAATTGCGGAAAGTTTTTTTGCAGAGTTTCAAAGAAGTGTGTCGCGTGATCGGTTCGCACAGTATCGCAGGGCGGAACCGGGGAAAGTTGATGCTATCGCGTTGTATCTGTGGAATATGTCACTTGCGGAGGCACTGTATCCAGCCCTGCACTGTGTCGAGGTCTCTCTCCGAAATGCTGTTCATCGCGCACTCTCACACCAAATGAAAACTTCTTCCTGGTACAACGATCATGTTTTATTATTGCAACGGCAGGTGTCGCAAGTAGAAGCGGCACAAAACGAATTGGATCGGCAACACAAAACACTTGAACCGAGTCGCATAGTGGCTGAACTCAACTTCGGGTTTTGGGTCAATTTGTATTCACGGCCTTACTTACGCACAATCGTCTTACCAACACGGCACTCTGTTTTTCCCAGTGCATCCAAGAGGGACCTGTCACCAGGGAACCTCTCCGCAAAGCTACAGCAAATACGTGATATACGAAATCGAGTCTTTCACCACGAATCAATCTGGCAATGGCCGAATTTGGACGGGCAACACCAAAACATGATAGAGGTTATCGGCTGGATAAGTCCGGTGAAGCGGGAACTAGTGGAAGCAGTCAACCGTTACGATGTGGTTAAGACAAAAGGCCTTGAACATTATCGTGACCATGTGAACATTTTGATTGCGCAACGCTGCGAGGCAGCGAAAAAATAATAGCTATGCGGATTGACTGGCAAATAAACGAAGCTTACGAAGGGGTCGGGGGCGAAGCGTTCCTGCGGGCGGCACTCGAAGACGCTCTGGCGACTGTTCCGAAGGAGCATCTGCGGCGGCTGGAAGCCCTAGTGATCTGTGATACCGATCCGAGGGGCAAGTCGCTGGGCATCTGGCGGCAGGATCACCGGGGTTGCATCATCGAGCTGTATGCCGACCCGCATAGCAGCCCGCTGCTGGGTCTGCCTGTGCCGGTGCGGGGTTTTGCCCTGCGCCTGCACCTGGCCTATACGCTATTCCACGAAGTCGGGCACCATGTCACCCGCGTTCTGAACCCGCGTGCGACCCCGCCGCGCAAGGCCGCGTTGGTCGAAGTCAAGATCGAGAGATGGGCGGATGAATACGCAGAGAAACGGCTGCGAAAATTCGTCGAGCGCGGGCTTGCCCCGGGCGGTGTTGCCGAGATGCCGGAGGCGGCACACGCCCAGCAAATCGCTCTGCGGGCTTTGCGCCTGGATACAATTTTCACCGCAAAGGAACCAGGAACAAAAACGGGAGCGACATCGTCATAGAGAGGAAGAAACTCACCCGCCGAGCCAAGGTGGGAGCAATGGCGCACCCGCCAATTACATAGCACGAAAAAGCCGCCCTGGAAGCCATGCTTCCAGGGCGGCTTTGTTTTGGCTTGTTAGAGGGCCGCGACATCGCGCTCCAAGCGCCGAACATCACGGTGCATCTCCTGAAGCCTGACGAGGGCAGGGTCGTTCAGCAAAAGATCCCATTCATCGGTATCATACCCGGCTAAAAAGCGCGGCAAATACGGCCCGGTCTTCGGGGCGATCGGCACGGCGCGGTCGGCAACGGTGAAGGGCATCAGGGCGATCTGGGTGTCATCGAATTCGGACTGCATCTTTTTGCCGCGCCGGCTGGCATAGGCCGGGTTGATCTGAGAGACCAGTCCCCATTCTTTCATTGCCTCTTCCGCCTGGCTGGCGAAGAAGCAGGCCAGGCCCCGATTGGAGTGCAGCATGACATTTCTCGGCTCGATGACGAGGGCGCGGTCGAACATATCGATGGCCTGCTTCTGCCGGTCCAGGGACTGCTTCATGCGTGGGTCCTGCGGGTTACGGGAGTCTTTCTTGAGCTTGACCCCGGATTTCGCGTAGGCCAGGCCGAGGTTCGAAAAGTCTTCCATGCGGGTCTGACGAAGAACGATCACATGCCGAAACTCGGCGATCGCTTCGTCGATTTGACCCTTTTGATAGAACGTGACCCCACGGTTGACATAACAGTCGGCGTTGCCCGGCTCATAGCGGACAGACAGCTCCCACTCTTTCAGGGCCGAGTCCTGCAGCTTTTGGTTGGCGAGTGCCAGACCCCACTGATAATGCACGGCATGAAAATCCGGATTCAGCTCCAGAGCACGCTTGAAGTGGGGCACGGCAAGCTCCGGCTTGTTCATCGCAATGTAGCAGAGACCGAAATTGTTCTGCACTTCGGCGATATGCGGATCACGGCGCATCGATTCGCCCAGCTCTTCGACTCCGAGGTTCAAGCTGTCCTGCCGCAGGTAAAGCCAGCCGATCTGTGCAGGAATGGCGGCATCCAACGGGCTGAGCTTTGCAGCGGTCCGCAGATGCAGCAGGGCCTCTGAGAAATCACCGGCAAGGCCCTGGGCCACGCCAAGATTGATCCGCGCCAGCGGAACCTGCGGCCAGAGCCGAATCGCAGCCTGGAAATGGGTAATTGCCTGCGGGAGCATCCGCTGCTGCGTCTTGACCACTCCCATTGCGGTCAGTGCTTCCCCGGAGCGTGCACTGAAATGCAGGGCGCGGGCCAGGTACCGCTCGGCGACTTCCAGAACGTCTTGGTCTGCATAGGCTTTGCCCAGATTGTAGCAGGTCTCGAATTGTCTCGAATTCAGCCCCAAAGCCTCTTTCAGCTCCAGGATACCATCGTTGATCGCCCCAATTCGGCAGAGACCATAGCCATAATTTGCCCGAACCCCACCCCCGGTAGGGTCCAGCCGTGCCGCTCGCTGCAGCTTTTCCAGTAGAAATGGTGTGATCGTCTCCTGCGCTTGGGCCAGGCTCTGGTTCGACTGGGCATGCGCGTGATTCGGGTCGCATTGCAGCGCGGCAACAAAGGCAGTTGCCGCTGCGGCACGGTCCCCGGCGAGAAACTGTGCCAGCCCGACATTGTTCTGCGCATCCGCCTGTGCCGAGGCGTCTCCAGTGGACAAAATGAACGCCTGCTGGAACTGAATCGCCGCTTCCTCGTAACGCCGTTCCCGACAGAAGATCAGTGCAAGACGATTGTAAAGGGTAGGGTTTTTCGGCTCCAGCATCAGGGCACGCTGGATTTCCATGATGGCAGGCGGTGAACCAGTGGGGTCCGGGTCCGACCCCGATTCCAGAAAGATATGCGCCAGATTTGAGAAGGGCGAGACGGAGGAGGGGCAGAGGCGTTTGGCCTGTTCCAGCATTTCCACGGCCTGCGGCATCGCGCCCCGCCGCGCGAGTGCGACCCCAGCATTGTTTCGAAACTCGGCATCGGCACTTCCGATTTGCTGTGCCTGCTGGAACCGGTTGACGCTCTTCTCGATTTCTCCCTGGATGAGAAACAGGGCACCGAGGGTCAGGCGAGCCGCCGGGGCTTTCTCGGCCACTTTGAGGCTGGCTTCCGCCTTCTCCTGAACGTCAGAGGCTAGATCGGCGATGCGGGACTGAAGCGTGGCAAGCTGGCTCTTGGCCCGCCCAGGCAGCAGCCCGCGCATAAAGGCCAGGCCGCCGCTGCCGGTACTTGCCGGCGGCACAAGGCGACTGGTCTTACCCAGGCGCAGGATGATGCCGCACTGATTGCAGATATGTGCACTCAGGGAATTTTTGAAGCTACAATACGGGCAGACCATTCGGAATTTGCCTTGTCGTCACGCGGTTTGGATATAAGCTAAGTATTAGGACGAAGCGATCAGTCGCGCACCCTGATTCGCCAGCTGGTCGGCGCGGGCATTGCCCTCGCGCAGAATATGTGTGAGTGTCACGCCGCCGGGAAATAAACGGGTGAGAGCCTGTGCCTCCTGCTGCAAGGCACGCAGATGCGGCGCGTTGATTTTGTAGCGGCCTTCCATCTGCCGTGCCATAAGCTGGCTATCGGTATGAATAAGTACACTGCCTGCACCGCGATCTCGGGCTTCTTCGAGGCCTCGGATGAGAGCTTTATATTCGGCGACGTTGTTTGTCGTCTGCCCGACACCCTCCCCGATTTCCGCCAGAGTTTCCCCGGCCTCGTTCGTTACCAGCACGCCGATTCCCGCCGCGCCTGGGTTGCCCTTACAGGCTCCATCAATAAATAATATAAGTTTAATCACCAGAGCTATTATTCCACATATAAAGATGAATTTGGACGCTTACGCGCTAGGCGGTGGCGGCCACACATCAGAAGGCGGCGGCGGGACGCTTCCCACCGGAGTGTAGGTCGGGGCGGAAGAAAGCTGATTGAACCGCTGGGCTGCTTGGAAGCCTTGAAAAATGCGGAACAAGGCATACCCGTGGAAAGCAACCGAAAGCCAGTCTTTGAACACCAGAAGCAGCAATCCATCCAGCAGATAGAAAATCATGCCTGTGACAAACGCCCATTTCGCCCCGCGCCGGGCGAAGAAGCCAAATAATACATACACGCCTGCCGCCACCAGGTCGAGCAGAAGGGCGATGACATTTGCAGCTCCGAATCCTTTGCCACCAGCTCCAGCTAGCCCGTCAAACACCTCTGTCGTGCCGAGGCCGATCACAAAGTGGATAGTTGCCCCAAAAGCACTTAAAAGCGAGTTGACCACGGAAAAGCCGGCGATCCAGAAGAACCAGTCCCCGCCGACCTGAGTTTGACGCGCCGCAGCCGCCCTCTCCATACCATCATTGCCGTTGATCATTTCCCTGCCCTCCACGCTGAGTCTCGCATTATCGCAATTTGCCGCTTATTCGCTAGCACTGTAGTAAATTCCTGCCATTAAATTCAAAAATCGCCCATAGGGGGTGCGGTCGTCAATCTTGTTCTCGCGCGAGAGTATAATGACATGGACAGCCGCTGTTCGGAGCAATGGAATGAACTACTTCGACCGGCTTTGTTGCATAAATGCCGCCTCGCTCGGTATTATGTGTCTTTGCTCGGCCCTTGGACCCGGCATTAAAATGCCGGTCTACCCGGAGAAAGTGTCTCCGACACTGAAGAAGCGAAGACGAGACAAGAGGGCACGGCAATTAAGAGGGCACGGCAAGCAGTGCCCCTACGGGTCAGACAATCCCAGTCACGGAGTGACTTTCTCCGTGTAGACCGGCATTTTAATGCCGGGTCCGAATACTTCGACCCATTTTCTCACAACGGAAAGATGCAGCGTCACCACCGGGCATTTCAGGTTTGGCTGTGGTTTGTGGCACTACTTGGTATCACCGGACTGGCACTCATAATTTATGTGTGCTACAAGCTGCTGACACATTTCAGGATACTGTAACGATAAGTCGAAATTATCTTAGATTCTCATTTCCGCTTCCCATAGGTCCGGTACACAAACGCCAGCACCTGCGCGACGGCTTCGTACAGATCGGCGGGGATTTCGTTGCCAATTTCCACAGCACGGTACAAGGTGCGGGCCAGTGGCACGTTTTCGACCAGCGGGACTTTGTGTTCACGGGCGACCTCACGAATTTTGGCTGCCATCTCATCCTGGCCTTTAGCGACTACCTTCGGAGCCGCGCCGCCGGGTTCGTAGCGAAGCGCGACCGCGAAGTGGGTCGGGTTGGTGATGATGACATCGGCCTTGGGGACATTCTGCATCATCCGCTTTTTCGACATCTCCCGCTGCATCCGGCGAATCCGAGCCTTGACCTGCGGATCGCCGTCGGACTGCTTGTTTTCCTGCTTGATCTCCGACAGGCTCATCTTCAGAGATTTTTCGAACTCATATTTCTGATACGCGTAATCCGCCACGGCAACGAGAAACAGCGTGATGCTGACCCGAAGGCCGAGGGTCCAGATCAGGCCGCCGACAACCCCCACGGTCTCCGCCAGCGGCATGCGCATCGTCCGCAGCAGCTCCCCCGACTCGACGGTGTTTTTCAGAGTTGAGTAACAGATTCCCCCCACCAGTGACATTTTGAGCAGGCCTTTAAACGCCTCGACGGTTCCGCGCATCGACAGCAGGCGCTTGAAGCCCTGAGCCGGATTAAGCCGGTTCCATTGCGGGGCCAGGGCCTCCGGGGTCACAGCGAAACCGACCTGTCCGATCCCCGACACCAAGGCCAGGGCGACCGCCATCAGCGCGACCGGGAGCAGGATCCGTCCGCCCCACTGGATGCCCAGAACCTGCCACTGCTGCACAGTAGAGAACGTGAATTCCGTCAGATGGGGGTTGAAGCCAAAGGCCGCGTGCAGGTTACCCAGGAGGCTCAGACCCGCCTGGCCCGGCAGCAGGGCATGGAGCGCCGCCACGACCGCCAGAAGCGTGAGGGAGGCCCCAAACTCCGCCGACCGCGCGACCTGCCCCTTCTTGCGGGCCTCCTGACGCCGCCGGGGAGTCGCCGGAAATGATTTTTCTTCGCCGTCAGCCATAGATTACTTGTGTATCCCCCGCAGCAGCACCGCCACTTGATCGGGCGAACCCGCGACCAGATGCGAGATGGAGAAAGTCAGCAGCGGCAGGATGGCGATCAAGATGACAAACCCGACGATCACTTTGACCGGCATCCCCACATAAAACACCTGCATAGAGGGCATAGCCCGGTTCAGAAAGGCAAATGCGATATCGGTCACCAGCAGCACGGCGGCGGCAGGCGCGGCGATCTGAAGTCCCGCTACCAGCATGCCAAACGAGATGTCCGTAAACGATCCCACCAGACGGGCGACAGAGAGCTGCGCCACCGGCAGCAGGCCGAACGACCGTTCCAGCGAAGCTAACAGCAGCCAGTGACCATTGGCGATCAAATAGAGAACCATGGCGTAGCGGTACTGGAAACTGGCGATAGGGGAGACCGTTTCATTGAACTGTGGATTGAAAGTCGCCGCCTGCGTGAAGCCCATCTGGTAGTCGATCAGGTCGCCGCCGACGCGCACGGCGACAAAGATCAGGGAGACGACGAAGCCAATCAGCAGTCCGATCAATGCCTGGCCCAGCAGGGTCCCAACCATCAAATACAGAGACCCCGGCACGGACGGCCCCAGAGTGGACTTCACGAGTGGCAGCAGTACCAGCGACAAAACCGCGGCCAGCCCGATCTTCGCCTGCGGCGGCACTTCCCGGCTTCCAAAGACCGGGGCCGTCACGAACAGCGACGAGACACGCACGAAGACCTGCAGAAAGCCCCAAAAAGCGTCGGCGGAGAATGCGGCTAAATCAAACATGAGAGTTATTGAATCACGTGGGGAAGGCTGGCGAAGAGGCCCGACGCAAACCCGACAATCGTGTGCAGCATCCAGGGGCCGAGCACGACCAGAGCGACCACCAGCACGATGATCTTGGGCACGAAGGTAAGTGTCTGCTCCTGAATTTGCGTTACGGCTTGAAACAAGCTGACAATAACTCCCACCACGAGTGACAGCAGCAGAATCGGCATGGAGAGCTGCATGGCAATGAGTATTGAGTGGCGGGCCAGGTCCATTGCCTGTAGTTCGTGCATAGGGTCTCCTCAGTCTCTTCACAGGATTTATACCATGATTTCGTCGCGCACATCGAAAAATAATTTTTCAATGGATTTTCGCGCTAAGACTAAACTGCTGCCGGTCACGCAGTGCGACAGATTTAAAATTTGTTTGGGAGGAGAATTACAGGAATGACACAAAGTATGTCATTCTGGCGACGCAGAAAAACAGGCGGCAAACAATTGTTTTCAAGCACTCACAGCTATTGCTTAATGCTGACTTAACAAGTGCACTCAGAATGTGTGTTATAATGCGAGAGTACCAGTGCGCATGTTCCCCTAGCATGCAGACTTAGAAAGAGTAAGAAACAGACCCAAACACGCGTTGACGGAGAAAAACCAGATGCTTTCCTTAGATCCGACGATGGACGAACTGACTAAACTGCTCTCAAAGACCGCCGCCGGATTTGATCTGACGCGCCGTGAATTCCGGGCCGTCAAGGTCTGCTATGCCGAGTTTCGCTCGGACTTCCGAAATGCACTGGATGACTGCGAAGA
>JANXNV010000111.1 GCA_025353925.1 Armatimonadota bacterium | reverse complement strand
CAGTCCGCTATACACTGACACAACCGTCAATGACAGTTTCGCCAAATGGGACAAATGAGCCATCTAATGAGCCATAAATGTGCCATGTTAGGCATACCTTACATATAATGCCGACAACAAATCGAACACTGATCTAGGCTCATTTCCTCGCATCTCAAGGAAAATCACCATGAACCCCGAAAACCAATCGAGCGTGACTATCGCACATGACTATCTCTGTCCCTGGTGCTGGGTCGGCTTCTTTCAGGCCAAACGTCTCAAAGAAGAATTCCCGCAAATCGCGCAGGTCTGGCGCGGCTTTGAGCTGCTGCCGGAGGAGCTGGGGCCGCTGCCCGAGTTCCCTCACCCGCCCAAGGGCGAAGACGCGCCGCCGTCGCGCTTCGAGCTTTTCTCTCATTCGGAAGACCACCCGGTCCCAGCGGACCGCAGCATCGGGATCGTCCGCACGCACTTCGCTCTGGAAGGCGCGGCCTATGTCCAGGACAAAGCCCCCGACAAGTTCGATGCCTACAATGAAGCCGTCTACCGGGCGTTCTGGGAGCGGTCCCAAGACATCAGCGACCTGGCCGTACTGGGCAGGTTGGCGGAGGGCGTCAGTTTGGACACCGCCGATTTCCTCGCCGCCGTCTCGTCGAAAGCCTACTACAACGAAATCGTCCGCTTCGACGACGACGCCTACGCCGCCGATGTCCACCACGTCCCGACATTCGTCTTCCAAGGCGAACGCTGCGCCGAAGCCCCCTACGCCACAATCCGCGAACTCGCCGAACGCTACTTAATCTGGTATGATAAAGCGTAGCTTGAAATCACAAATTGTGATTTCAAACTCCATCTGAGAACATTAAGGAGGCAAGGGATAGCAGTAGAAGACAAGCAGGATGCAACAGGGAAAGAAATGGTGATCGCACCGGACCAGGTCAAACGGCGTATTTACCTGGTACGCGGGCAGAACGTGATGATAGATAGCGATTTGGCGGAGCTTTATGAGGTGGAGACAAAGAATCTCAACCTAGCAGTTCGGCGTAACGCAGCCCGCTTCCCAGACGACTTTATGTTCCAATTGACTGCAGCTGAAAGAGACAGCTTGAGGTTTCAATTTGCAACCTCAAGCTGGGGCGGACGGCGCACACTTCCATATGTCTTCACCGAGCAGGGCGTCGCGATGCTGTCGAGCGTCCTGCGCAGCGAGCGGGCCGTGCAGGTCAATATCGCTTTGATGCGGGCCTTTGTCGCGATGCGCGGCCTGCTGGCGACCGATACCGATCTGGCCCGCCGGATTATTGCGCTCGAAGCCAAATACGATTCCCAGTTCGCCGTCGTCTTTGAAGCCATCCGGCAGCTCATGGATACCCCGCCCTCCCCGGAGCGGCGCATGGGCTTTCGCGCAGATGAGCAATAGAACAGACAAACAATAGAGCAGAAAGAAGAGATGAATGAAATTCGTTTGCTACCGTGAGTTCGACGATCCCCAGGAGCCGATCCTGCCGGGTGTACTGCATCAGGGACGCACATTGCCGCTGACCCGCGTGGTCGCGGTCGCCGAAGCCATGGCTCCCAAAGGCCTGAGTGTGCCCGACGATCTCTTCGCGGTCCTCGCCAAGCTGGCCGGATATGGCCGGGCCTTGCGCGACCTGGAAAAAGCGCGTATCCTGGACAAGCTCTGGCCGGAAGCGGGCGTCACGTTCGCCGCCCCCCTGCCCCGCCCGCACCGGATCCTGGGGATCGGGCGCAATTACGCCGAACACGCCAAAGAGATGGGCAACGACGTGCCGAGCGAGCCGATCGTCTTCCAGAAAGCCTCGACCAGCGTGATCGCGCCGGGCCAGCCGATTGTCCTGCCGCCGAATGTCGGCAATGTCGACTTCGAAGGCGAGCTGGCCGTAGTGATCGGAGTTGCAGGGAAGAATGTCACCGAAGCCGAGGCCCTGAGCCTCGTGGCCGGGTACACACTGATTAACGATGTCACCGCCCGTGACGAGCAGAAGCGGGCCATCGCCAAGAGCCTGCCCTGGTTCCTCTCGAAGAGCTACGATACATTCGGCCCCCTCGGCCCTTGCCTGGTCACTCCCGACGAGATTCCCGACCCGCAGAACCTCACGCTGACGCTGAGCGTCAACGATGAAATCAAGCAGCAGGCGAATACGTCGGAGATGCTGTTCACCATCCCCGCTTTGATCGCTTACCTCTCCCGCCACTTCGCCCTCGCCCCCGGCGACGTCATCGCGACGGGCACCCCCTCCGGCATCGCCCCTCTGCGCTCCGGCGACATCGTGGAAGTGCGTATCGCAGAGATCGGCACCTTGACCAATCCGGTGATCGGGGAAGACGAAGTCTTCTAGCCAGTGTAGCAAACAGAGACAAGACAAAGCCGCCCTGCCATTGCTGGCGGGGCGGCTCCGTTTCTGCTATAATACAAACGAAAAGACAGCCTATGTGGGGCTGCCTTTTCAATCTTGCCGAAAGGAGGTGATTCCTTTGAAGCAGGAAACCAAGCGTGTCTCTCAACGCAAGTATAGCGCATAAACACGCATTTGTAAACTACCACCGCAAAGTATCGGCAGAAATCGTGACAGACGACAGGGGACGCAAAAAAACTATGGCAAGCCACACTCGAACACCGGTACGGATCGCTCGCACGGGCATGGTCGCCGCCGCACATCCGCTCGTTGCGCTGATCGGGGTCGAAATCCTGCGGGCGGGCGGCAATGCGACCGATGCTGCCGTCGCCATCAGCGCGGCCCTTGCCGTGACGGAGCCGCACAGCTCACCCCTCGAAGGCGACACCTCCGTGCTGCTCTGGGACGCTCAGGCGCAGAAGCTGTCCGCGCTCAAAGCTTCGGCAGGCGCGGGCAGTGTTTGGCGGACTGCCCTGGAAATCTGGGGAACTCTGACGGCAGCCGCCGCACTCGCCCCGGCAATCACCCTGGCCGAGGACGGCTTCGCGCTTTCCGCCGCGCAGCCGGAGCTTGCCCAGACCCTAAATCAGATTGCCGAGGAAAAGACCACCGAGGGAGAAGTCATAGGCCCGGAGCCGCTGATCTCGGAGCCGACCCGCACGGCATACCGGGGGATTGACATCGCCGAGATATTGAGCGGCACCGCAGAAAACGGCCTGGGGCAGAAGCTGCGGGCACTGGAGCGCATCGATTTCGCCGCCCTCAGCCCCGAGAGTGCCGAGGCGATTCACCGTCTCGCCGGGGCGAGTAAACAGCAGCCGGAGAAAAGCACAACGCAAACTGCCGCGACGCACTGCGTCATCGATGCCCGCGGCAATGCTGTCGCTTGGACCAGCAGCAGCTCTTCGGAGTCAAATTTGATCACCGGCCCCTGGATGCTGTTTCGCGGCGAGACACTGTGGGCCGTCGGCGGGGATGCCGACTTGCAGACGAATTTACAGATCGTGACCCAGCTCATCGACAGCAAACGCAGCCCGCAGGAGGCCATCGAAAGCCCCAAGTGGCATACCGGCCCCGACGGAATCGAGCTGTCTGTCGAAGACCGTCTCCCCCTCGACACCTGCTACGAGCTGCGTCAGCGCGGCTACGCCCTGACCGTCGGCGGCCCCTGGTCGGGAGCCTGCGCGGCTCAGGTCATCGCACTCGACCCGGACACCGGCATCCTCTTCGGCGGCTCCGATCCGCGCGTTGAAGGGCTGGCACTGGGGTACTAACCACAGAAACACGGATACATTTGCCATGAGTAGCTCATTCTTACGTCAAGCGGTCGGCTTGATGCATCTGGCAGTCCTGCTTGTCGCAGTGCCAGTGTCGGCGCAGACGGTGGATAGCAGCCAGACTTTTCCGCTGTCCACCGTTTTCTATTTCAATAGCTACGACTCCAGCCGTACGGTTTGGGACCACTGCCAAATTTATCATTCCCCTAACAGCACTGTCCTGACGACGTCCCAGAGTTGGAATGGCAGGGAAATTACCGGCCTGCCGGTGCAGAACGTGGATGGAGCACGTGTCCTTGTTCTGAAGACAACCAATAACGGCTATTGGAATATCCCCTTTCTCATCGGCGACGGTGCCCCGGTCAATCTCACCCGCCTGGGCGATGCCCCGACCCTTCACCTGCGTCTGAGATGGCACCATCGACTGCCGGGCGATGCCGATGACTGGACGATTTCCCTGGGAAACTCTTCGGTTTTGCTGAGTCCCTATGTCACTCCGGCAGTGGGAAGATGGCACATTGTTGATATTCCTTTGACGGCATTCACCCACCGGGACCCGAAGCTTGACCTGACCCATATCAACTCCATCGTCATTGCCGGGGCACATCTGCACACGGAGGAAAGCCTGGCTTATATTTCGGAACTAGCCATCCTGCCTGGGCCTCCTGCAGTGCTTAGGGTTGATAGGATCAAAACAGATCAAAGCGGCTGGCGTCCGCATGATCCCAAACACGCCCTGCTGACTTATCCTGCCGGAACAAACGCGGCACGCCCGGCGGCGTTTCAAGTCTGCCGTGCCGGCGATGGGCGCATCGTGTATGCCGGAAGGCTGACGGCGAGGTCCGGCAGCGCGGATTGGAACCCGACCGGAGACATCGTTTTTGATGCAGATTTCACCCCGGTAGTCGGGCCAGGGCGCTACAAGCTCAAAGTCCCAGTACTCTCGGCGGTCTCATCGGAGTTCACAGTAGGAGAGCGCGTTTATGACAAAGACTTTCGGGATGCGCTGCGCTTTTACTATTACGAACGCTCCGGGTACCCCATCGCCGCAAGTTACGGCGAAGGCTATTCACGTCCGGCGGTCTTTCCCGGTAACGGGACTGCAGCCTACCACCATATCGGCGCGTCTGGAAGCCAAACCCCTGCGCCGCTGCGCGATGTCCGGGGCGGCTGGCTCGATGCGGGAGACCCTTCCCTGCAGACAGCCGACCATGCGGTCGCTGCCTGGTGGCTGCTGGAAACTCTGAAAACGATGGGGCGAAAAGTCCCACCCGGAAGTTTGCACCTGCCGGAAAAGTCGGGGCCGGGGGAGAGCGACCTGGTGCCACTGGTGGATTTCGGCCTGCACTGGATGGCGAAAATGCAGAACCCGGACGGCAGCGTGCTGCCGCTGGTCAGCTGGGGCGAAGGCGATCGGCAGCAGTGTTCCGGGACGGATTCGCCCTCGGCGGCGTGGGCTGCCGGCGTATTTGCAAAAGCGTATTTGATACTTCGCACCGTTCCTGGATGCAAGTCGGAGAGCGAAGCCTATCTCGCGAAAGCCAGACTGTCCTGGAGCTGGCTGACCGCGCATCCGAACCCCGTGACGGCGGAAACGGCGGAAACTCCGGTGGATGCCCGCACTGACCAGCAGTGCCGAATGTTCGCGGCGATCGAGCTTTTCAATGCCACGGGAGAGGCTGTGTATCACCGCGCATTTCTTGCGCCGTTTCAGGCCAGCGGCAGCGATGTGGTAACGGCATTCGGGGGGAGCCAGACCGGCTTTGGTCCAGATCACGTCATGGGCTATCTCAACGGTCCCGCCGAGATGGGCTACCTGGATTATGCGGACAGCCCGCAGACACGCGTGAACAGATCCGCACGCCAGCACATCCGGCAGGCGTTTCTGCATCAAGCCGCCGTGGCCGCGTACGACCCTGCCCGAAACCGGGTGCCGTATCTCGCCCGGACCCCCTACCGTTTCGCCATGCTCTATCCCGGCCATCTTTACTGGGGATCCAGCGCCACCGTCCTCGCCGCACTGGGCGTCGTCTTCACGCGGGCTTATGAGTGGACCGGCGATAAGAGCTACTTGAATGCTGCACTGGAAAATCTGCATTTTATTCATGGGCGCAACCCGATCAGTCGCCATTTTGTCTCAGGAGAAGCCTCTGACTACGCACACGGCTGTGATTTCTACTCTCAGTTCTGGACCGATTTGCATCACCAGCCCCCCGGCGTCCTCGGCGCTTTCATTAATGGTGATGGCCTGCTCAGCCCGCATATTAAAGACCCCTGGAAACGATTTATCAACTACCAGGAAGCCTCCGCTGAAGAGCCGGATGTCTCCTGGAACTGTGAATACGCCTATCTGGCAGGCTATTTCGCTTCCGGGCTTTCCGGGGAGAGATCAAGTCATTGACCAGCTTCTATGGACTAGCCCGTCGATTTCTGCTCGTTCTCATCGCCGCCCTGCTGGCTGTGCTTGCTTTTCCCTCGACACGCTGGGTGATCGGCGTTCAGGTCGGCAGCGCCCTTCATCTTTGTCATCCCTTCGAGGGAATATTTGATGATTTCCATCCCCGTGACCCCGCCACTTACACCGGACTGGCCGCTTTTGATCGGAAGCGTGTGCAAACAGTTTTAGCGCGTCACCCC
>JANXNV010000103.1 GCA_025353925.1 Armatimonadota bacterium | reverse complement strand
GGTCTTTGTAATTGGAGCGATCCAGCACCTGGAAGTGAAACTGTGTGCGAGACTCCACTAGCAGACGCCGCCCCCCGACTTTCAGAAAAACCCTGCCGTGCGGTGTCAGATCAGCACTGTCTTGGATGTCGAATACCCAGGTGATCGGGGCGGGAGCGATGGGGGCTGCTGAAATTGGCGGGCCACACAGCACCGCAAGCACAAGGCCGCAGAGCAGACTGAGGAACTGTTTTTGCATGGTGGACATTTGCATGATGGGGACTTGTTGGATGCAGGGGCCACGTTTTCCTGCCGGTGCCGGGTAAAATACCCCCATGGACGAGAAAGACTGTCCGAACAGCGAACATAGCACCGAACTGGAACATCTTTGCAGCAAGGCCGCAGGCCGGCCGCGCAGCGAGTCGGCGCGGCAGGCGATCCTGGTCGCTGCAGATTACCTGCTGGCGCGGGACGGCTACGGGGGTGTGACGATGGAGGCGATCGCGGTGACCGCCGGGGTCAGCAAGGCGACTTTGTACCGCTGGTGGCCGAATAAGTCCGCCGTGCTGATGGAGGCCTTCGTGGCCGCGAACGGGACCTGCTGCGCGGGACCGGACACCGGCGATGTCGGGGCGGATATGCTTCGGCGGATGCGCGGCATGACGGCGGCCTTCGCCGGGGCGATGGGCGTGACCATCTCCGGCATGATTGCGGAGGCCCTGGCCGACCAGGAAGCGGCGGCGGTGTTTCGAGCGCAGTACCTGGCTCCCCGCCGGGCCGAAGCCGTAGACGCACTGACGCGGGCGCGGAAGCGCGGGCAGATACGCGCGGGGGCCGATCTGGAAGTGGCAGTCGACGCCCTGTACGGAGCGGTCTACTTTCGCCTGCTGACGGGCCATGGGCCACTGATCCCCGAATTCGCCGACGCTTTGGTGGAAACACTCCTGAGCGGCCTCCGCGAAAAATAATTTTCCCTGATTTGGGTTCTCCCGGGAACCGGCGGCAAGATGCGGCTGTTACCCCCGATAGATACGAAACGTTGTGTTTCGTTTATACGCCAAATCAGGAGACCACCATGTCACATATTCTGCACCTCGATTCCAGCGCACGCGGCAGCGCGTCCCATTCCCGCCAGATTTCCGGCGAATTCGTCGAGTCCTGGCTTCAAGCCCATCCCGGCGATACGGTGACCAGCCGCGACCTGGGTCATCAGCCGATCCCCCATGTTACGGAAGAGTTTATCGGTGCCATGTACACCCCCGCCGAGTCCCGCACTCCGGCCCAGGTGGAAGTGCTGAAGCTTTCGGATGAGATGATCGGGGAGCTGAAAGCCGCCGACGTTTACGTCATTGGCGTTCCCATGTACAACTTCGGCGTTCCCTCCGTTTTCAAGGCGTACATCGATGCTGTCGCCCGTGCCGGGGAGACGTGGGACCCCGCGACTTACACCGGGCTGCTCGAAAACAAGAAGCTTTTTGTCGTCACGGCACGCGGCGGCGGCGGGTACGGGCCGGGCGAGGCCCGCGAGGCTTACAATTCCCAGGATCCCACCATTCGCAACGTGTTCGCCTTTATGGGTGTCACGGATGTGACATTTATTCACGTCAATAACACCCTTCGGGGCGAAGAGTCGGCAGCTGCACTGGCGGAGGCCCGCGAGCAGATCAAAACTCTGACCGCCGGAGCATAGTGAACCCATGGCAAACACGAATCAAGTCGCTCTGATCACGGGCGCGAATAAAGGCATCGGACTGGAAATCGCTAAGCAGCTCGGTGGCCAGGGAATCACGGTTGTGATCGGCTCCCGAGACACGAGCCGAGGCGAGGCGGTGGCGGCAAGTCTGAAGGCGATGGAAATCGAGGCGTATACCGTCAAGCTCGACGTTCTAAGCGCGGATGACATTGCCGCCCTGCCCGGCTATTTCGAGGTGCAGTTCGGACGGCTGGATATTCTCATTAACAACGCCGGGGTGATCGAGGAACACGAAGGCGCGACGCCCGAAGCTTTGCGTAAGACACTGGAAGCGAACGTTGTCGCCCCCTATGCCATCACGCAGGCCCTGCTGCCGCTGCTGAGAGCCGCTCCGGCGGGCAGGATCGTCAACCAGTCCAGTGCTCTCGGTTCCCTGGATCTGAATTCCTCCGGCAATTTGCCGGAGGAATGGCTGCTGCCCGCGTACAATTCCAGCAAGGCCGCCCTGAATATGCTGTCCGTCATTCAAGCCGCGCAGCTCAAGGGCACATCAGTCAAAGTCAATGCCGCTCACCCCGGGTCGGTCAAAACGGACATGAATCCGCAGGGGAGTCTCACCGTGGAAGAGGGCGCGGAGACAGCCGTG
>JANXNV010000087.1 GCA_025353925.1 Armatimonadota bacterium | reverse complement strand
CGCAGGGCGAGGCATCGGAAGAAGGTTCGGAGGAGGGCACTTCAGAAGTAAAGGCATTAGCCCCGAAAAATGCTCTTTCTGAAGATGCCCCTCCTGCCGAGATGCAGAGGGAGACACCGGCGGAGGAATGGAAGCTGCCGGAGGAGCCTTTCCTCGCTGAGCTGCCCTTAGCCGGGCCGACACTGGCGGCAGCCCACAACGGTGCGGAAGAAGAACCGGAGCCGCTGCCGCACTTTGACGACGATGTGCTCCCCGAGCCGGAAGCCGTTGCGGCACCAGCGGTCACTCCTCCACCGGTGAAACCCGTCGCTCGCATAGAACCCGTCGCTCTCGCGGAACCCGCTGCGCCGCCGAGTCTGATATTCCCAGCATCTCCTGCGGCACCCGAAGTATCCGGAGCGACCCTGCGCATGGACCGCAGCGAGCTGCCTCCGGTCGTTTCTTCGCCGTCCGGCTTCAGCATCCCGCCGGTCTCGCCTTTTCTGGTCGCACTGCCGAAAGAGGAAGTCATCGAGGTTCCGCACACGCTCCAGGTGCGGATTGGGCGGCTTTCGGCGACTTTTGAGATGACCAAAGAAGTCACGGTGATTGGCCGACCGGACAGCGAGCTGCATTTCTACCCGGATATTGAGATCGATTTGGACGATGCCGTTTCCCGCCGCCACGCCGAGATCCTGCGGCACGAGAAAGACTACTATCTTGTGGATGCCGGCAGCACCAACGGTACATTGCTGAACGGCGAAATGCTCAAGCCGCACGAAGAGAAACTTCTGGCTCACGGCGACCGGATTCGCGTGGGAGAGCGCACGGAGATTATCTTCGAGTGACACCTGCCGATGACACCCGGGTCGTCACGCTCAATGTGGCGAATGTGATGACGGAGCCGTACTCCTCCGCCCCCCTGGCGACTCAGGCCCTGCTGGGTACCTTCGTAACTATTGGCGAGACGCAGAACGGCTTCACGCACATCACGACCGAGGATCGTTACACCGGCTGGATCGACACCGCCTTGCTTGCCCCGGTGCAGGACACTTCGGACAATCTCCAGACCACAATCGCCACGCTTTTCGCAGAAGTCACCGCCGAGGCCGACGCCCACGCGGAGATCCTGACCAAGCTCGTGGTCGGGACACGGATTTCCATCGCCCGCCGCCCCGAAATCGGCGACTGGGTTCCTGTCCTGCTCCCCGACTCACTTCTCGGCAGCGAAATCGGCTATGTCCACCGCGTTTCGCTCAATGTCACCCACGCTCCCGCCTCCGAAAATCTGAGAGAGGCCCTCGGCTCCAATCTGCCCCGGAAAGCCGTCATCACGGCTCTCGGACGGCTGGCGGGCGAGACCGCGAAGCGTCTAGTTGGTACCCCCTACCTCTGGGGCGGCTGCACACCATTCGGCATCGATTGCTCCGGCTTGACCCAGCTTGCTTATAAGCTGAACGGCGTTCAGCTCCTGCGCGATGCCCATCAGCAGTTTGCCGACAAGCGGTTTAGGCGTGTGGAAGACGGTATCGCCCTGGCGGAAGCGGCACTGGAAGACGGGGATTTGGTGGTCTTCAGCCGCCGCGAAGATAAAGAGCCGACCCATATCGGCCTCGCACTCGGCGATGGCCGCTTCGTCCATGCCCGGGGCGGACTGGGCACCCGGATCGACTCCTGCGACACGCCGGAGTACAATCGGACCTATCTGGGCGCAGTTCGGCTCTCAGCGGACTCCGAGTTTTCGGTCGATAAAGCGTAGCCAGGGAGTATTTTCGATAACACGCGACAGCGAATACCGCTCACACCAGAGCTGAAACAGCACCAATACGGCGACCAACACCATCTGCCAGCCGAGCGGGAAGTAGATCGCCCCGGCAACCCCCAGCACCGCCCCCAGTGCATTCGAGCCGGTGTCTCCAAGCATAGCGGCACCCCCGGAGTCCAGCGGCAGCAGAATCAAGGCAAACGCCGCCGCCGCCCAGAGCATCAGGCCGCTGAGCAGGGAGTGCTGTCCGAGCAGGAGAAAAAAGATCACCCCCACGCCCACAAAGAAGCCGAAGAGGCAGCGGCCAGGCCGCAGGTCCAGCAGGTTGAGCGTGTTGGCGGAAAGCGCGATGAGAAGCGCAGCCACGAGGCCGTACCCCCAGGGATGCGGCATCGTAATCAGAAACCCCGCCGTCAGGCTCAGCACCCCACCGCCAAGAGCTTTCGCTGCTCCCGTGGTCAGCGTGCCCCGCCTCAGCTTCTGGAAATGCCCGCGAAAGCCCCCCACGCTGCGGTCCCCTGTGACATCGTCCAGCAGCCCCAGTCCACCAAAGCCCAGGGTCACCAGAAAGTAGACCGCCGCCAGGCTGGTATGCAGTCCCTGGATCAGCCACTCCGCCCCGTAAAAGAATTCGCCGCCCAGCACGAACGCAAGCCCCGCCGCCACCGGAATCCGCTTGCCCTGGAAGTTATTTCGGTACAGGTCGAAGTGCTGAATGAACCAGGCAGTCGAGCCGAAGCCAAAGGCCAGAGACAGGATGAGCGCAAGGTATTCAGGCCAGGTCATAGGGTTACCAAAACAAGAGCCTCGGATTTCCAATCCGTGGCTTCTTGCCCTTGCAGAGAATTTTTGGTACTACTTACTCATCGCCAGCGGCACGAATGTCCGCGCTCCGATACTCACGGCCTGCGCGACTCGCTCGGCGACTTCTCGGAAAACCTGGGCATAAGGACCGTTGGGGCTGGCGACCACCGAAGGCGTCCCTTCGTCGGCTTCCGAGCCGATCTCTAGGGCCAGCGGGATCGCCCCGAAGAACGGCACATCCAGTGCCTCCGCCGCCTGCTGACCACCGCCATGCGAGAACACATGGTGCCGGGAGTTGCAGGTCGGGCAGAGGAAGTAAGACATGTTCTCGACAATGCCCAGAATCGGGACTTCCAAACGCCGGAACATCGCCACTGCCTTCACCGCAACCGCCGCCGCGAGGTCCTGCGGGGTCATCACCACTACCGCTCCGGAGAGCGGAATAGCCTGGGCCAAAGTCAGCTGGGCGTCGCCCGTGCCCGGCGGCAGATCGACGATCAGATAGTCGATCTCGCCCCATTCGACATCCCGTAGGAACTGCTGCACGGCTTTCGCGACCATCGGTCCGCGCCAGATCACCGCCGAGCCGCCTGGCTGCAAAAAGCCCATCGAAATGATCTTGACCCCGTACTGCTCAATCGGAATCAGCTTCTCTTTTTTCTCGTCCACTTCCGGGCGGCGGTCTTCGACCCCCATGATGATCGGGATCGAAGGCCCGTAGATGTCGGCGTCCATCAGACCGACTTTGGCCCCCATCTGAGCCAGAGCGCAGGCGATATTGGCCGAAACGGTGCTTTTGCCGACCCCGCCTTTGCCCGACGCGATCGCGATGACGTTCTTCACCCCCGGCAGCGTCTGCTGCGTCGGAATGCCCTTGCCGGTGTTGGCCCGAACCACCGCCGTCATCTCGATTTGTATCTCGCTGACCCCGGGAATCGTGCCGACTTCCTCCCGGCACATGCGCTCGATCTCTTCCTTCAAAGGACACGCGGGAGTGGTCAGCTCGACTGTGAATGCCACGACCGTTCCGGTCACGACCACGTTCTTGATCATGCCGAGAGTGACGAGGTCTTTATGGAAATCCGGGTCGATGACACGCTTCAGTGCGGTCAGGACCTGTTCGTTTGTAATTTTTTCTGTCATCGTGAGTTCACTAGTTACGCTCATGGAGTGGTATAATCCTTGTGTAGATTGTACCCGAAAGGCCGCCCAAACGATGTCACTTCTTAGCCGTTTCTCGAAGGGGCGCACCGCCGCGCCCCTTGGTCCCGAGGCCGACGCCGCCCCTGGACACTGGCGGTCCATGCTGGTCCCCGCCGTTGATCAGCCCTTTTCCACGCGCTGCCTGGAAGTCGCCTTCCGACTCGCCCAGCGGAGCAGTATCCGTGTTCAGCTCGCTTACTTTATCGAAGTGCCGCGCATTTTGTCCTTGAGTGCGGATATGCCCGATGCGGAGGAGGTCGCCGCCAGCTCACTCAATGTCGCGGAGCGCACGGCCATTCCCTATAAAGTCCAGGTCGAGTCCGTGATCCACCGGACCCGCAGTGCCCAGGACCGTATCCTCTCACTGATCCCTGAAGAGAATATCGACCTGCTGGTGCTGGGCGCACGTCCGGACCGTCTGCGCGGCCTCCCGCGCGAAATGGCCCGCGAGCTGTTTCTCGCTGCCCCTTGCGAAGTCATCGTGGACTATATCGCCAACGAACGTTGATTTGAGGCCACATCTAATGGGTACAGGCTTCCTCTTCGGCGTCAGCCAGTTCACGACGAACCCCTGGCCGTTTGAGCGTGACATCGAAACGTACGCAAGATTGGGCGTTCAGGCCATTGAAGTCTGCGAGTTCAAGCTGTCAGATGACTCCTGGCAGACTCAAATGGCCCTTCCAGCCGCGCACGGAATTCAGATCACCAGCATCCAGCCCGTCGTCCGCACACTTTTTCCGAGCAAATCTCAGCCTGAGCCATTAGATGTGGGACTTCGAATGGCCCGCTTCCGCCAGAGCATCGAGCGGCTGGCCCCCTATGCCCCAAGCACGGCATTCGTCACGAATACCGGCATCGCCCCAAACGGCAATATTCAACTGTTGGTGGAAACAGCGATCCGCGAGTATCGTCAGCTTGCCGACTTTGCCGCCCAGCACCATGCTAGAATCGCCCTGGAGCCTCTGAATGCCTCGATCGCCAATATCGAGTCGGCGATCTGGACCGTCGCCCAGGCCCAGGAGATCATCGCAGCCGTGGACCGGGACAACTTCGGCCTCTGCCTCGACAGCTGGAACGTCTGGCAGAACGCCGACCTGGACTCTGCGATCCGAGGCTCCGGCCCCAAGCTCTTCGTCGTCCAAATCAGCGACTGGCGCACCCCCCGTTCCTTCCTCGACCGCCTGGTCCCCGGTGACGGCGAAATCCCGCTATCGGCCTTTTTCAAGTCGGTGCGTGAGAGTGGATTTACCGGAGCCTATTCGGTGGAGATCTTTTCGGAGGGTGTCCCGGATGCGTTGTGGGAGGGGGATTTGGAGGAAGTGATTGCGCGGAGCCGGGTCGGGATAAAGATGGCGTGGGAGGCGGGAACTGGTATCGACATGCCGATCACCCCGTAGGGGCGGGGCTTGCCCCCGCCCTCTTAACCGCACCTGCCATACCCGGATTGGGCATCCAAGTAAATGCAATCCAAAGGGCGCGGCAAGCCCCGCCCCTACAGGTCCACATTTTGTCACGCCGTCCGCGTTTCAACACA
>JANXNV010000083.1 GCA_025353925.1 Armatimonadota bacterium | reverse complement strand
AAAGATCGCCTTCATGCTGCGCGAGCTGGATGAATGGGAGGCCATCACCCTGGCGACGGATTTTGCGAGGTAAGTGCTCACACCACCACTGCCGAACCGTAGGGGCGGGGCTTGCCCCCGCCCTCTTGCTTGCCCCCGCCCACTTCGACTTTTTGATCACTCACTCTTTCAGCATCACTCTTTCAGCATCACTCTTTCAGCATCACTCTTTCAGCATCACTCTTTCAGCATCACACTCTGCGGCCCCGCTGTCGGAGTCATCTGCACACGCCCCTGTTGGTCAAAGTCAATCGGATCGACACTGAGCCAGGGAATCGTTTCACTGCGCTCATGCTTGTAGGCCATCCACCACCGGCCATCCGGACCGATAAACTCGGCCTGGTGACCGCAGGGAAAGGCCCGCGTTCGGGGGTCGAGGGTCCACGGGCCGCGCAGGCTTTTCGCAGTGGCAATACCGGTGGCGTACAGGTCGGGGTACGTCGTGGCGAAGAAGCAGTAGTAGGTCCCGCCATGTTTGATCAAATACGGGCCTTCCATCGTGCCCGGTACCGGCAGGCCCAGAACTTTGTAATCCTCCGGCCCGGCGGCGCGGCTGAGGCGCGGGCCGACGGTGATCTCGTCGCGGTCGATGTGTGAGAGGTCAATGGAGTGGATCTCGTTGCCCGGCCAGACGGCATACGTTTGGCCGTCGTCATCCTGGAACAGCGACGTATCCACGCCCGGTCCCTCAAGTGCCGTGAAATGCGTGTAGGGGCCGGTGATTTTATCAGCCACTCCGACGAACTGGTAATATCCCATATGCCCGCCGACATTGTGCTTGTCTTCGATCCAATTCGAGCCGCCGAAAATCACATAATACTTTTTTCCGAATTTATGCAGCTCGGGTGCCCAGAACTGATGCTTATAGGGCACGGTGTCCGGCAGAGAAGATGATTTGAGAATCCAGCCTTTGGACTTCCAGACTTTGAGATCACGCGAGGCATACAGAGCAATGCCAGGAGCGGAGCCGAGGTCCGGGAGCTTGGGGTCACGGTCCGTGTAATTCCGAAACGGGGCCAGAGTGGCGACGCAGTAATACACACCGCCGTCGGTGAAGATATCCGGGTCATGAATATCGGCACCCGGCCCACTGCCCTGGTAATAAACGGGGTTAGCCCAGGAGAAGGCGGTCGGCTGAAGACGCTTTTGATCGGCGGCGTAGAATGCCGCAACTTCTTTCTCCGTCAGAGCGCGTGGGTACGTGCGAAGGTCGCGCGTCTCGCCGCTCGTTTGGATTGGCGTCACAGCTTGCCATGAATGCGCAGCCGGAGCCGCTGCCAGCAGCGTTCCATTCGCGTAAAGCTGTATGCGCTTTGCCGCTGCATCATAGACCCCTGTCAGCGTGTACCACACGCCGGGAGTCGGCGAGAAGTCGGAGGCCACGCGAGAGACCGGTGCTCCGGCTTGGTCTGCGTCGGCGTGTGTAAACGCAAAGTGATTATCCCCATCGTTCTTCTGCAGCGTGAAGACATCGGCATTTCGCCCCGCCTGACACACAAAGACTTGGGTGCCGTTGGACGCCTGGGTTTTGACATGGACAGACACACTGAAACTCCGGTCTGTGGGTACCGTATCCGCACCTGCCGGAACAGTCAGCGCAGACAATCCGCAAATAACAGCTATATTGAGAGAGACACGCATGGTTTAAAATCACTCCCGGTAATCGTGCGCTCGCGGAACCCCGGCCTGTGCCCAGGGGGCATTTTTCAAGATCGCCGACATTTCGTTCGGAGTCAGCCCCAGCTTACCGGCCCCGTCGACGACATCCGACAAATCTACCCCGTACCAGTTCTGCTTGCGGGCATCGCAGAGACCGGCGACATTCAGGCACGAAATCGCCTCGGAGACGAACTTCTCGAAGGCCGCCGTGTCCGCACCGGGGCACGCGGCGAGTTCCCGCGCCCAGTGCGCCGCCCGCCGCAGCTGCGGGCCGAACTGGGGGTGGGTCGCGGCTAAAAAGCCGCCGGAAAGATGCGGCCTGCCGAGGCGGCGGGCCATTTCGCTGTAGCTGGCAGCGGCGAAGTAAAACATCGACAGCGAAGCGAAGACCGGAAAGCGCGGCAGGGAGGCATGGCAGGCACCAATGAAATCCGCCACGGAGTCGGCCTCCTGGAGCGTTTGGGCCGCGTAGCCTTTTAATCGGGTGTCTAAGTCGTCGTGCCCCCAAGACTTATCTAGTATTTGGCTCAGACGCTCAATGCCCAGCAGATTCAAGGGGATACCGGTACTGAACAGCGGATCTACAAAGGCCGCCGCTGACGGAAGCATCGCCCAGCCCGGACCGGCGGCCAGCGACGTTCGCCAGGCGACACGCGGGGCATAAGTAAAGGGGCGCACGGATTTTGCGCCGTCGAATTGCTGGCCCACGCTCGGGAAACGCTTCAGGGACCGCTTCCACGCCGCCGGACCTTCGGAGAGCTTCAGCTCTGAGGCGAGCGGCTCGGTGACGACGATCCC
This sequence comes from Armatimonadota bacterium, assembly GCA_025353925.1. Lineage (GTDB taxonomy): Bacteria > Armatimonadota > Armatimonadia > Armatimonadales > Capsulimonadaceae > JANXMY01. Next base: position 22,942 of record JANXNV010000083.1, on the reverse strand, counting down.
GGCACTGGTCAGCCGGTCTCCAAGCCGCAAAATCCACATCCAGCCGCCGTCGAAGACGTGATGCACGGCGGCATCGTCAGCAGGATACGGCGGCGAAGAGTGTGCCGGAATAAAGCCCAGGCTGTCCGCCCGCCTGACCCCCGTGAAATGCGAGAACAGACTCTGCGTTTGGGGACACCCGGCGAACTCCGACGGCGGCAAATCAAGAGCGCGGCTGAGAAAGCCACGCGGCCCGGTCGCGTCCAGCAGCAGCCGGGCGCGTGTCTCGAAGTGCTTGCCATGTCGGGTTCCCGAGAGTCGGCATCCAGCCTGCCCGTTGTCCCAAATCGGCTTGTCAAGACTCACACGGTCGAAATAGTCTGCTCCGGTCGAGATCGCTTCGCGCACCAGAAACGTATCCACACCGGCCCGCAGCCAGTGCGTGTCGGCAAGCTCGTCGTTTGGACTGGCGGAAACCAGAAGCTGATTGCTCCGGTCCGCCGCCGGGTGGTAAGTCTGCCCGCGTTCCTGCTGGAAATAAGTAAAACCGCGCTTCAGGCCGCAGCCTACTTCCGGATAAGTGCGCTGCCACGGGCCGTAGGAAGCGAGAGGCAGCAGTCGGGGCAGATCGTACCGCTCCGCAAGCTGTTCCAGCAGCAGATTTGCCAGCGGGGAAGTCGACTCGCCGATGGCGAAGCGCGGATGGTCTCCGCGTTCCAGCAGCAGCACGGAGCGGCCCAAACGGCGAGCGATCATGGCCTGGATCGCCCCGCCATAGCCTGAGCCGACAATCGCGATATCGTAATTCGGTTTCAGAGGCTTCAAATCAGCCGCACTTTCCAATCAGCCGCACTTGCCGCACACAACCGGTGGCGGAATACCCTGCGTCCGGTTCATTTCCGCCAGTCGTGCCGCCCGGTCCGGGGAGCACGCGCAGTCAAAAAACTTCCCAATATCCCACAGGTCAGCGAAGACGCGGCCTCGGCCCAAAAGCAAGCCGTACTCCGCCGCCGCTTCCAATGACCGCAGACTCGGCGGGGCGAACAGTCCCGACGCGGCCAGCGTTTCCATCGCCCCATTGCCGCCGCGTGTCGGGATGATGCAGCAGGTCTCGGCCCCGGCTTCGAACGCGGCATCGAGGGAGCGTTTCGCCCATTCCAAACCCTCGGCTTCGGACTGGAACGGCGGACGCAGGAGTAAAAAAACGCGCAGGGCGATGTCGTGATCGGCCAGAAACGCCGCAGACCGTTCGAAGTCTTGGACCGTAAATTGTTTGTTGAGCCGTGCCAAGGTTTCGGGATGCACCGTTTCCAGGCCGACCGCCACCTCCAGCCGACCGGTCAACAGTGCTTGGAACTCGGAGCAGCGTGCTCCCAGGAGCTTCGGATGACACTCAACAATTACCCGCTCAAAGCTCTGGATGGCCTTGGCGATCTCGGCGTAATCTTCGGGGGGGATCGCCTGCGGATCGAAGAAGCTGCCGGCATTATAAAGCTTGATCCGCCGGGCGGGGGGCAGACTCGCCAAGGCTCCCCGGATCTGAGCGGCAATCGCGCCGGGCGGAACACGGTTGTCCAGCGTATTCTGCCACAGGTCGCACATCAGGCAGCGATACGGACACTCCCGGTTCGTCAAAAAGATCGTCGCGGTGGAGATTTGCTCGCCGCCCGACCCGGCTTCTTCCTCCCAAAGGGAAGCGTAAGAGTGGGCCGGACTCATGACGTTTTTTTGCCCGCGCCGCGACTCGATCCAGCGGCGGCGGGCACTCGGTGTGCTGGGATAAAGCTCTACAGGCGGCGTCATCGGGCGAGAGGGGCCGGACGGGACAGGTCGTTGCCGGAGAACCGCTCCCCCGCTGGGTCCCAGGCTTTGCGCAGCCGCTCGTCCCACTGACGCAGGAAGACCTGACGGCACCAGGCTTTGCTGACACGCCACTTGCGGTACGTGTCGCCTCCGGCTCCGAGGCCGTCCTGCCCGCCGACACCATCCTGAAAGCGCCGCTTGGGCGGAGTCGGCATCTCGATCCCGGTGACGGCAAGCACTCCCGCCCGCACGATGTCGGCTTTGAGTGTGTACAGCCGCTCGACACTGCCGTTCAGCACGGCCTCGAACGGAATGGCCTGAGCAGCGGCAATCGCAGGCCGGTCGGTGTAGGGGGAGAACGCTTCAAAGCCGTACTTCGCCGCCGGTGCGAACGTCCGCACATACGAGCGGGAAAGACCGCCGGAATAGGTCAGGCTGTGCTTCAGCGCCTCGACGCCCCAGCCTTCCTGGTAGAGCAGGGGGTTACGCAGGACGCTCGAAAGGGTCAGATCGGAATCTTCCAGCGGATAATCTTTGAGGTTTTCGTCGCCGCCGTCGCCGTCCAGCAGGTATTTCAGGCTGGGGTACCGCTCGCGAATCCCGCGCAGGAGGCAGAGAGCCACGGCGGCGCATTCGACATCCAGCGGGTGATAATCCTCGATGACGCCAATGGCCTCTTCCAAGTCCACTGCCGAGGCCGGGGCTTGAACCACTTCCCAGTGATGTTCCAGGCCGAGATCGCGGACGATCTCCCCCGCCTGCGCTGCATCCGCCCCGCCGCCAAGGTCTAGGGTGAACGCCCGCAGTAAATCGGGGTCACGCCCCATCTGCGTGAGTGCAAAACGAGCCAGCAGGAGTACCGACGTGCTGTCGATGCCGCCTGAGAACGCCAGCGCGATCGGCTGCCCGTCGGGAACACCGTCCAGCCAGCGGGTCAGACCGTCCAGCGCGGCCCGGGCATACGCCGCCCCGGCTTCGGCGATATCCGTCGTGCCTTCCCCCGTCGGCGGCGTAAAGAATCGCCGGTAGCGAGGAGCGGGATCAGGACAGCCGATTTGGTCGATCTCCACGAGATGATGCGCGGGGATCATGCGGGTGTAGAGAGGATCGAACTGCCAGCCGATCTTTTCCGATTCGCACCACTCAAAGAGGGTATCCATGCGGTCGGCGACGATCAAAAACGGCCCGTGGAACATCTTCGCGACAAAGTAGCGCAGCGGGTAGCCGAGTGTCCGGGCCATCCGCACCGTCTGCCCGTCCCGCGCCGTCGCCGCGAAGTGCCCTGGAGTCGCCGCCAGCCCCATCAGATCTCCCACCCGAACTGCTTCGGTCAGTGCCGAGTTCGCCGCGGCGTTTCCCGTCCCAAGCCGGGGACCGGTGAGGTCCACCAGCCGCTCTACACCTTTGAGCATTGTGTTTCAATCTCGCGATCTAATTGTAGACGGCAAGTGGTTGAAAACCACTCGCTAGGTGAGGCACCCTTCGGGTGTCGGAGTCTGACCGTCCGCAGGACGCCTCACCTAGCGAGTGACTTTCAGTCACTCGCTGCACTTGTCTCACGCCCCGGCTCGCTCACGCCCGCCGCGCCCATTCTCCTGCCCTGACGAATTCCGCTCCCCATTCACCGGTTTGCCGCCGCCTGTCGTGATCACGTCGCCGATGGCGACGGAGCGGCGGACATCGGTGAGTCGGACTTTGACCGACTGGCCTTGGAAGCGGGCACCGTTGGCCAGCTCGACCTGGAAGGCCCGCTGGGGCAGGAGGTGTGCGGTTGCCCACGGAGCGCGGTCGCCCTGGGGGTCATCACGGCCCACCTGGCACTCGACGATCTGGCCGCGCCGGGGCGGGGTCAACGCCTGCTCGAATTTCTGCAGGCCGCCCTGGTCAATGTCGAACTTCTCGATATGGTGCCATGACGGCACGGCGCGGACATAGATGGACCGGCGAAGCTGACGCTCCAGATCCTCCAGGTCTTCTCCCTGCGCCCCGATGAGGTGAGCGCAGACGTCCGGGTGGGCACTGACCACGAATGCCTCGTGCGGGGTAGTCGCGGCCAGCTTTCGCAGCTCACGCTCGATACTCAGCGAGACCGTCTCCGCCGAGTCGATGCGCCCGAGACCGTGGCAGTAGGGGCAGATCTCGGTCATCGCCGTGTCCACGGTCTCGCCGGTGCGCTTGCGGGTCATCTCGATTAGGCCCAGTGCGGAGATGCTGGAGATCTTGGTCCGGGAACGGTCGTCCTTCAGAGCCTTGACAAAGGCATCCATGACCGCCTTTTTGTCACGCGCACTGTCCATGTCAATAAAGTCCAGCACGATCATGCCGCCCAGGTCCCGCAGACGCAGCTGCCGGGCGATCTCTTCGGTGGCTTCCAGATTTGTCTTCAAAATCGTGTCCGACAGACCCACCGTACCGGTGAACTTGCCGCTGTTGACGTCGATAGAGACCAGTGCCTCCGTCTGATCGATGATCAGGGAGCCGCCCGAGGGCAGCGGCACTTTCCGGTGCAGCAGGCGCTCAATATCAGCCTCGATTTTGTAGTGCTCGAAGATCGGCTTGTCGCCGTCGTACAGCTCGATGCGGTCCTGAAGATCGGGGGAAAGACGGGCAATAATCTCATGCGCCTGGGCGAAATCCGTCGGGGAGTCAATCACCAGGCGGCTGACGTCGGAGCCGAACGCATCCCGCAGGATCTTCAGCACCAGCCCCATATCCTGATGGATCAGGGCCGGGGCCGGGGTCACTTTGGCTTTGGCGACGATGCCGTTCCAGGTTTCCAGCAGCATCAAGTAGTCCATCCGAAGCTCGGCGGCACTGCGGCCCTCGGACTCGGTGCGGACAATCACACCGGTCCCCGGCTGCTTGAACTTCTGAACGATCTTTTTCAGCCGGTCCCGCTCTTTGCCCTCTTCGATTTTGCGCGAAACGCCTAAATTGTTGGCGTCAGGCATCAGCACGAGGAACCGGCCCGGCAGGGAGACGCGCGACGACACGCGGGAGCCTTTGGTGCTGCGCGGGCCTTTGACCACCTGCACTAGAAGCTGATCGCCCCGGCGCACCAGGTCGGTGATGTGCAGGTCCCGGCGATTGCGGCGCGGCCCGCCGTCTTCGTCTTCTTCGGGCAGGATATCGGCGACGTACAGGAACGCATTGCGCTCCAGGCCGATCTCAACAAACGCCGCGTCCATGCCGGGCAGGACGTTATCCACTTTCGCTTTATATAAGTTGCCGACAACGCGCTGTTCGCGCTCGACATGCAGCTCCGTGAGCTGCTTATCCACCAGGACCGCGATACGCGTCTCCCGATGGTCGACGTTCACAAAAATCTCTTTTGCCATTCGTTAATTCTTTTCGTTCAATTCTTTCAATGTCCCAGGAGCTGCGACCAGAACTTTCGGACCGGATCGCCGCTGCGGGACGGGAGTTGTTTCGGGGCGGCAGGTACCGTGCGGTCGCGCGAACGCTCCGCATTGCCTTCCACCACCATGGGTATCTCGCCGGGACGCAGGTAGCCCATCTTTCGGGCCTCCGAGGCGATCCCCTGCGGGCTTTTCAAATACATAATACGCCGGGCTAGAGCGGCGTTTTCCGTCGCCAGCGCATCGCTGCGCAGCACTGTCGCGGAGAGCTGGCTCTTCTGGATCCCAGCCTCGCGGTAGGGCCGCGCGGCCTTGGCGATCAGATTGATCGCCAGAAATATGGACACGACGATGACCGCCACGGCCATGCCGACCCGTGCCCAGAGGCTGAAGATGCGGCGGGGCCGCTTCCAGCCCGCTTTTCTGCGCCGCGCCTGCCGACGTGCGGCCAGTTCTGCTTCATCCATAAGCTAAGTCCTCAAAAATGTCTCAGAGAGTTCGACTCACTCCGGGCGCAGTGGCTGTCCGATCCGGTGAATCTTCAGGAAGTTCGTGCTTCCAGGTCGGCCGACTGGGACGCCGCCGGTCAGCACGACGACATCGTCCGTTTTGACGATCCCCGTCTGCTCGGCGGCGTCGATACAGGCCTGCATCATGCCGTCCGAGTCCCCGGCGATCTCGACCATGACCGGGTGGACGCCCCAGACCAGTGCCAGGCGGTTATATGTCTCCGCCCGGTTCGTGGCGCAGATGATCGGAGCGCGGGGCCGGTACCGGGAAACCACCCGGGCCGTTCGCCCGGTCGCCGAGGCCGTCAAGATTGCCGTGCAGCCTAGGTCCTGTGCGATATCGCAGGTCGCCTGCCCGATGGCTCCGGTGATGGACTGGCCGGTGTCGACCCGCATTTTCTCGTCGAGTATTTTGGCGAAGTCCAGTGAGCCTTCAGTGTGCGAAGCGATCTTCGCCATCATCCGCACCGTCTCAAACGGATACAAGCCGACGGCGGTCTCGCCCGACAGCATGACGGCGTCCGTGCCGTCGAAAATGGCGTTCGCCACATCCGTGACTTCCGCACGGGTCGGGCGCGGGTTGCGGATCATCGAGTCCAGCATCTGCGTCGCCGTGATGACGGGCTTTCCCGCCCGGTTCGCTTTGTGGATCAGCATCTTCTGGATGATCGGCACCTCATCGATCGGCACCTCCACCCCCAGATCGCCCCGCGCGACCATGATGCCGTCGACCGCCTCCATAATGGAGTCGATGTTCGTGATCGCTTCATGCTTCTCGATCTTGGCAATGATTGGAATCTTCGCCCGCGCCGCCTCGCAGACCCCGCGCAGGACGGCGATATCGCTGGCGGTCCGCACAAACGACGCCGCGACATAGTCGACTCGCTGGGCGATCCCGAACCGCAGGTCCTGCAAGTCCTTGTCGGTGACGGCGGCGATGGGCAGGGAGACGCCCGGAACGTTTACCCCTTTATGGGAGGTGAGCGTGCCGCCGACCACCACCTCGCAGATGAGCGCATCAGAGCGCTTGGCCTTGACCCGCAGCTCCATCAGGCCGTCGTCGAGCATCAGATGAGTCCCGGCCCGAACCGCCTCGAAGATTTCCGGCACGGGCAAGTTGATCTGGTGCTCGTCGCCGGGAACGTCGTCGAGGGTCAGCGTGATCTCCGCGCCGGGCTTCAGCAGGACGCCGTCACCGGCGATGCTGCCGACCCGCACTTTCGGCCCCGAGAGGTCCTGCAGCAGTGCCAGGGGCGTGTCCAGGTCGCGGGCAATATCGCGGAGGGAGTTGATGACTTCGGCGTGCTGGTTGTGCGTGCCATGGGAAAAGTTGAGACGTGCGACATTCATGCCCGCTTCGATAAGCTGACGCAATGCTTCCGGGCTGCGCGTGGCAGGCCCGATGGTACAAACGATTTTAGTTCGGCGCATGGTATGTGGGAAGAGCCTTCGCGAAGTCGGCGTCAGGGCCGTTCCACCACCATTATAACCGATTCGCTGGTATTCGTCAATAATGTGGTTTTAGCGTGTTGAGGATACCGATGTCGCATCCTTTGGCTACCCACAATTCAACACTTATTGCTGCAAATCACCGTTCAACCGGATCGGGTTCTCGCGGGACGTCTGCACAGGGCTGTACTCTTCCCTCCATCTCCTGCTCATGCTGACGCCCCCACTCGACCATTGCATCGACTACGGGCCGCAGGCTCATCCCTAGGCATGTGACACTCCGCACGGGCTAAATCCCGACGGCTTCTTGGGCTTACTCTGTCCCGAAGGCAGGCAAGACGAGAGGAACAATCGTGCTTCAGAAAGACGGCTTCTTGGGCTACGCATAGCCTACTGGCTTACGTTGACGCCCAAAGGCGGTATCCCCACCTATTCCGCAGGACAAGAAACGAGTTCAAGCCTGCGAAACTTTGTGCTCGATTTAAGTTGCCTAGTTGGATTTAAGTTGCCTAATTGCCTAACTCGTACAGTATCTTCTTTCGTTTCAGCGTTCCTGACCCATTCTTAGCCAAAGCAAAAACAGGTGCAAACGCCGCAGAATCTCTCAAACACGTTTTAACTGTCGGGCGCAACTTACGAACACTTTGATTATACCCAAGAACACTGAGATCACGAAGACGAAACTCGCTTCGCTCGGCCTAAAGGCTCTGTATCGCAGGGCTTTGGGAAGCCCGCCTAACGCCCTGCTAACCCCAATAAAGCCTAAAGCAAGGGTGCTTGCGGCGGGCTGAATACGGTCAGCGAGTATTCCACTTTCGGCGGGACCTGGGCAAAGACCTCGCGGTGGCTGTCGAGGGGTTGGATGCTGAATGAAATTCACCCATGAGGTGCAAATGACAGGCCGGTGAAGATACCCGCCTGCCATGAAGAGTCTTCCGGGAGCCTCCTGGCTCAGTTTTTACCGGCGGACAGACCGGCGGCACTGCGCCGCCGCGCCCGGAACATCAAGCCCGAGCCGCCCAAAACGAGCAGCAGGCCGAGCGACAGGGCCGGGGAGGCTTCCGGCACGGCGGGGGCGGGAGCCAGCAGGAAATTCGGGCCGAAGTCGCCGCCGAAGCCGCCGGTGTGGGCAGGCGGCTGGAAGGCATCGGTAGAGCTGGGGTCGCTGTAGCGGCTGCCGTTGTACGTGATCCGGCTATCGGTGGTCGGGGTGCCATTGGTCAGGAAAACGCCGCCCATGTAGTTGCCGCCGACAATGGTGTAGGACTGGCCCGCTGACAGCTTGATCGGGGTCGTGAGGGTCGTGTAGCTGAACGTCGGGTTAGCGGCATCGGCACGGGCCGTGTTGCCGTCGGCCCCGGCGGTCGCGACCGCCGAATCGCCGACCGGGGCGTTCGCGGAATCGAAGAAGCCGATCCGGTGCACCGAGCCGAAGCCGTCGTCGAGGTAGCCGAGTGCCGTCACCAGGACATCCTGGGTGCCCACCGTGAAGTTGTAGCCGATGCTGAAGTTGTCGAACTGAGCCGTCGTATCGTAGGCGGCACCGGTCAGACCGGTGACGCCCGGGGTCGAGGGCGGAGCGGCGGCGTGGGCCGTGAGGCCCAGCGCAGGGAGCAGGACCAGGGTCAGAGAAATTTGATGCAGAAGTGACATGACAAGATTCCTTTCGGGAACAGGCGCATCAGGAGCCGCAAGACGTGTCAGAATAAAACTGAGGCAGCGGCAATGCTCAGTACCCGTAAAGCTTTACGGAGCAATGCGCTATTATAAGAGATATTATGATTTTTGTCAAGCCTGATTTTTCAGCGGGGAATTTTCTAGTGGAAATGCGGGGGAACTACAAGATTTGCACCGAATATTTACGATCGTAGATAATATTGTCGGAAGACCCATCAAGCATAAAAGGCACCATTGGCGCGGCGGCCACAGTTCCATTCGGCATAAGACGGGTTATCTGTGCCGAGTATTGCCCAGCCTCTGTCACGTCTGCCAGCCGGGAAATAACAAACCGATATTGACGTGTCGCGCCAGGCGGCAGCACGAGGAATACGCTGGAGGGGTAAGGCGCATCGAGCAGGTCACGTCCGGCAGCCAGCAGGGGTACGGCTGTCGTCCATGGCTTTCCAGCATCTCGCAGCACGCCCGGAGATGGCCGCTGTGGCCCGACCAAAGACAGCCGGAACGCGGCCATGTCAGCACCCACCCTGCCTAGATTGATTGGCTGCTTGGTGACATTCTTCAAGCTCACCGTCAAGACGACAGGTGCATCGACAGGCAGTACATCAGCGTCCAGATGCGCCGAAATTATTAGCCCACCCACTGTTGCTCCCCATTTCTGCGGCGTTGGAGCGACTGCCGATGTCATGCATGCATCAAAGGGTACGCTATTTGGCACGTTAACTCCTGATGGAGTAAGGCCGTATTTGTCATCGAGCCGGAATGGCGTCAATCTGCACGTGTTTCGGTTCATGGCGTAAACAAAGTGCCCCACTGGCCCGAAGAAGATGGACGTCATTTCGCCTGCCTGCAGTGTCATGCTGAGAAACGTCAGAGATCCATCCGGCTGAATCCGGTAGCAGTCCAGAAACCCTGGGTTGACCACAATCAGGAAGTGCCCTGTCGGGTCCACGGCGAGTCCTGTGCAGACGAATGGCTGATACCCCGGAGATGGGAGAGGTGGGGATTGTGGCGTGAGTGCTGCTCCCGGGATCGGACTGAGAGTTCCATCCGATCCGACACGCCGTGGCACCACACGGTCAAAACCACCTGACGAGTTATTCGTTGAAACACCCACAAAGGCGAACTTGCCGGATGGCGAGAGGGCAATGGCATTGACATTGCCGCTGGCGGGCCACGGCGTTTCTGAGGGCGGCGGAGGTGCCGTGATGATGCCATCCGATGTGAGGTGATACCCCCCTGTGATGGCACCACTGTACAGGAAATTTCCCTTAGGGTCAAGGATACCGGAGTAAGAAGCAACTACGTTGCCTCTGTCGGAATACTGAATCTTACCCGGTGGATCATTTGCCACAGAGACCGTGACGGTTAGCCGCCCGTCGGAGCCTATAGCGTAGACAGATCCGGATAAATTGTACAGAAAGTGTCCTTTGGGATCCATCAGCAGCGTACCTGGAATGGAATGCGACGTAACAGTAGGCAGAAACAAAGGAAACAGCACTCCATTGTCACCGATCCGGAACTGAGATACTGTGTGGGTACTGCCGTTGCCGACATACAGAAAGTGCCCGTCAGGTGTCGCCACCAGGGAGTCACACCCCTTTGGCACGATTGATGAGCCAAACGAGGAATCGGCCATTGAGAACGACAGGCTACCATCACTCCCAATAAGATAACGAGTGACAGCTCCATCATGTCGTCCTACGATGTATAAAAACGTCTGGCGGCTCGGTGGAGGCACTAAAGCAGTTGGGCCACTGGTCGCAGCAGTATTTCCCGTCAAAAGTACAATAAGCGGCTTCACAGTCAGTGTGAATTCTTGCGGCGCAGTTTGAAGGGCTGGCGGAGTCGTCACTGGAGCTGTTTTTGTGGTCGGCGGCAGAATGACGGACACTTCGGGAGGCAAAATTTGCGGGCGCAGGCTGCGGCTGACGTCGACACGATATGTACCGGATCGGGACAAATCAAAAAGCCGCGCAAGGTTAAAGCGATACCTGAGCGTTTGATCTGGCGCAAGTATGATGGTTGAGTTCGCAAATACTGCCATAGGCGGCGTCAGGACACGCTCGCCAAGAGAAGTGCGCGGTACGCTACGCCCGGTTTTATCAGTGACGGTGATCTGGAATGATGCCTCCTCAAACGCACTTCCGCCGACGATAAACCGCTCTTTGCTCTCATTGCGCAAAGCGAGTGCTAAAACGACGGGCTGCCCTTCCCGGCAAACCGGCTGCTCCATACTTGCCGTCAGCGTAAGGTTGGGCAGGGGTGCGGCGAACACTTGAGCAGCACACATATTCAGTAGGCCGAGCAACAAAAGTGGAATTCGGTGCATCGTATTATTCCCTCTCGGCGGTTTTCATAGTCACAGGTACGACGCTGGCGCAAACTCCGGCAGCCCCAGCTTTTTGCAGAAGAACTGAAGCGTTTCCAGGACGTGCCGGTTCCAGTAGAGCCAGTCGTGATTGCCTGGATGCTCCTCGTACTCGTGCGGGATGCCCAACTTGGTCAAGTGGGCGGTGAAAGCCCGGTTCTGGTCCAGCAGGAAGTCGTCGACGCCGCAGTCGAAGCGCAGGGCGGGCAGATGGGGTCGGTCCGCCTTCTCGACAATCGAGAAGATGTCGTCCGGGCCGCCTTTCACGCTCGTGCCGAAGATCGCTCGCCACTCCCGGTCCCAGTCGCTGTCCGTGACCCAGTCGCGCGAGGCCAGATTGACCACGCCCGAATGGCTGACCGCTGCGCAGAACATCTCGGGGTGCTTGACCGCCACCTTGATCGCCCCGTACCCGCCCATCGACAGCCCAGCGATGACGCGGCCTTCGCGGGTGGGGATGGTCTGAAATGTGCGGTCGACAAAGCCGACGATATCTTTGAGCAGATTGGTCTCAAATGCCGCCAGCGGCTTGTCTCGGGCATCCGTGTAAAAGCCGCGCTCGCCGTTCGGCATGACGACAATCAGCGGCAGGTCGCGCACGTAAGCTTCGATATTGGACCAGCGTGTCCAGGCCGTGTGATCGTCAGAGAGGCCATGGAGCAGATAGAAGACCGGAAAGGGGCCGGTCTTGCCCTCCGGCACAATCGCGGTGAACGAAATCATCTTTTCGAGGACGTTATTCTGGGTCAAATGGAATTCGCAGACGGCCATCGTTTAGTTCTCCAATAATTTCAGTGTTAATTCGCGGCGGCGGGCGTAATACTCGTCGGACACAGCGGGGACGGCACCCAGCGTCGAAATGGGTTGGCTGAGTTCAATCCACGACCGGCAGCCTCCATAACTGCGCTCGACCGGCAGAACCACTGGAACTGCCAGCCGGTACGCCCGCAAGAGCAGTACAAAGACAGGCTTGTAGGGTTCCCAGTCGTAGCGGCCAGCAATGAACTGCGGACTCCAAATATGCTGCGGAGCAAGGGTCAGCAGCTTCTCGCGGTCCTCGACCTGGACGACATCGGTGACTTCAGCGGCGGCTTCGATGCGAAGCTCGCTCGGAGCCGTTTTCCGCGCCTCTTCTTCCTGAAGCCACTGCCCAAAGCAGGGCTGCAGGTCCCCTGCCCGCTCCGTCTCATGTTCGTAGGTCGGGTAGAGCAGGAACTGCCGCGCCCGAAGGTCGAAATCGCCGGTCTCTTCGATCAGACCGCCCTTGCGGAGCAGAAGAATCTGATGCCCTTCCAGCAGCGACCGCTGAACGACGGCCCATTCTTTGAGGGCGGTGGTGAGTTCTGGGGAAAGCATGAGCTGATTATACCTCAGTGCGGCCAAAGGAACGGGTACAATAGAGTCGTTCAAGTCAGGAGGAACCCCAAATGGCGATTGCAGAAGCGGAACTGACGGCGAAAATATATCCAGGGATGAAAATTACGGAAGACGAGTTGATGCGCTTGCCGAAAGACTGGCGTAAATGGGAACTCGTGGATGGGAGGCTTACGGAAGTGCCGACAAGTATCAAGCATGAAGAAGTGATTTTCAATTTGACCGTGCTTTTGGCACCGTTCGTGCGCGGGCACGGCATGATCACGCAGGGACAGGGTGGCTTCCGCATGGCGAACGGCAATATCCGTGCGCCGGATGTCTCATTTACACGTAAAGAACGGTTTCCCGGGGGGCACACCCCCGACACGTTCGGTAACCAAGCCCCGGATTTATGCGTCGAGATTATTTCGCCTTCTGAAAGACCCGTGGGCATGGCGCAGAAAGTCGGAGATTACTTCAGTACAGGTGCCGTCCAGGTATGGCACATCTTCCCTGAGCGGCAGCAGGTGGTTGTATTCACTTCTCCGACCGACACACAAACGCTGAATGCTGAAGATATTCTTGATGCCGGCGGCATTTTGCCAGGATTCTTCTGCCGGGTCAGCGATTTATTGGAAACAGAGTAGAAAATGCAGTATCGTAATTTTGGAACGACGGATCTCAAGGCCTCCGTGGTCGGGTTCGGGGTCTGGACCGTCAGCACGCGGATGTGGGGTGTCACCGATGAAGCGGTCCGCCTGCGCCTCCTGCGGCGGGCCTTTGAGCTGGGGGTGACATTCTACGACACCGCCGATGTCTACGGCGACGGCCTAGGCGAGACCATTCTCGTGGAGGCTTTGGGAGCGCATCGGAGCGAGATGACTATCGCTACGAAGTTCGGCTACGACTGGTACGCGGCTCCCGGTGAGCAGCCCGGCCAGAAGGAGCGTCCGCACGACTGGTCGCCCGCCTACCTCAAACGCGCCTGCGAAGAGAGCTTGAAGCGGCTGGGCACGGACTACATCGACCTGTACCAAATGCACAATCCCCGGGTCGAAGCGTTAGCCCTCGATGACCTCTTCGCCGCTCTGGAAGAGCTGAAAGCGGAGGGCAAGATCCGCCACTACGGGGCCGCGCTCGGCCCGGCCATCGACATCCGCCAGGCGGAAGAGGGTGCAACTGCCTTCCGCACCCGCAAAATGGCCGCCGTGCAGATCATCTACAACCTGCTGGAACAGATGCTCGGGCCGGACGTTTTCGCCGCCGCCCATGCGGTCGGCGGCGGGGTGATGTGCCGAGTGCCGCATGCGTCGGGCCTGCTGGAAGGCTCCTACACCACCGACACCGAGTTTGCCCCCGGCGACCACCGCAACTTCCGCGTCTCGACCAATGAAAAGCGCAAAGCCTGGCTCGAAGACGGCCTGAAGAAAGTCGCACAGCTTGACTTCCTGACAAACGGCACAGGCCGGACTCTCGGCCAGGCGACCCTCCAGTGGCTCTGGGCCGAACCCCTCATGGCGACAGTCCTGCCCAACATCTACGACGAAGCCCAGCTCGAAGAGCTATGCGCCGCCCCGGATACGGCCCCGCTGACCGCAGGCGAAATGGCCCAGGTGCAGGACCTTTACGCCCGCAACTTCGGGCTGTGAATCGTCCCACGCTCGTCGCCGGGACACTGCTGATCGCCCTCGTCGCCATTTTTCTGTGCCTAGTGCCGAAGCCGGAGAACGATCTATTCTTCGAGCTTCGGACCGGCACGGAGATCCTCAATTCCCACCGTCTCCCGCATTTCGATACCTACTCTTGGCCGAACTTGGGGACGCGCTGGGATGTGCCGGAATGGGGGGCGTTCGTCTTGTACGCCCTCGCATTTCGGGTCGGCGGCTTCTTCGGCACCTGGCTGGTACTGGCGCTGCTGACCGTGGCGGCGGGCGTCTTGGTCTGGCTCCGGCTGCGGCAGATGACGGGCTTGGCCTGGGCATTTTCTCTCACGGCGTTGATGCTGCTGGCGATGAAGGATACGCTGCAGGAGCGGCCTTACGCATTTACGTATCTGCTGCTGGCGGCCTCGATGGGGATTTTGCTGCGTGCCCGGGATGGACGGCCCAAACTTCTGCTCTGGCTGCCGCCCCTCTGCGCTCTTTGGACTAATCTGCATCAGGGCGTGCTGGCACTGGTGGCCCTGCTGCTCGTCTATGCCCTCGGCGATGCGCTGCCCGCGATTTGGACGAAGCAGATCGGAAAGAGCGCATGGCGGATGCTGGGCACCACCGCTGCGTGTGCCGGTGCCGTCCTGGTCTCGCCGTACGGCTGGCGCGTCTACTGGAACGTGTTCATCACCCTCCGAGACCGCAACCTCATGGCGAATGTCACGGAATGGAACCCGGTGACGGCCCTGCCGCTAACCCAGCTCGAGCCGTTTTTGATCCTCGCGGTCCTCGCGTTCGGCTCGCTGGCCCTCAGCGGGAAGCGCAGCCTCGCAGACACACTGGCCGTCGCCGCTCTCTTCGGTCAGGCCCTGCTGCATGCCCGCAATATCTCCCTGTTCGCCGTCGGCGGAACGCTGATTTTGGCCCCCCACTTTGCGTCGGCCCTGCCCCGGCTGCGCCGCACCCTCGGCCTATCGCCGACTGCCTTTCCCCGCCCGTTCCTTCTGAGCAGTTTTGTCCTCTTACTGATCACGGCGATTGGACTGGTCAGCTTTGTCAGTCTGCGGAAGGAGATCGGCCCGCGTGGATACAGTCCAGCGGGGATTGGGGAGGCGGTGGCGGGTTTGCCGGGATACCCGGCAGACGCCTGTGCGTTCATGGACGCCGAGAACTTTCCGGCCAATCTGCGCCTTCTCAACGGCTTCGAGACGGGCGGCTTCCTGCTCTGGCGGCGGCCCGCCCAGCCGGTTTTCGTAGATGGCCGCCTCGACGTGTATGTCGGCAAAACATTCGACGATATGCTGGTTCTCGCCCGCACCCCCGGCTCCCAGCCCTGGGCCGCTTTGGTGCAATCCTACGACTTCGACTGCGTGGTCACCACGCATAAGCAAGAAGCAGAAGCCTTCGCCGCCGACCCGCAGTGGCAGCTTATCTACCGCGATCCTAAAAGACCGAACCGGCCCCGCTGCCGCATCCTCCTGCGCCGCCGCCCGGAACTTGCGGGGCTGATTGCACGGTGCCTAGAGAAAAAGCGGGTGTCAGAGTGAAGCCGGGTCGATCCAGTCACGCTCCAAAAACACGGAGTGCAAGTGATCAAAGTCTTTGTCCGTCGTCAGCAGCCGCGCTCCGGTGACAGCAGCCGTCGCCGCGATCCAGACATCGTTTTTGCCCATCGAGATTCCCTGCCGTCGACTGTAATCATCAATCTCAGCGTAAGCATCTATGATTGTAGAGAAGGGCAATGGGATAATCGTGAAATACCCAAACAATTCTTTCATTCTCTCCTGTTTGGCACTGCCCCAGGCCATTTGAAGAGCAAGAGTACGAAGCTCACCCTCACTGACGCCACTAATCAGCGGAACGGGATCAGAAGATGTCAGGGCATACCGCGCTTCAATTATCAAAGCAGGCGGGTTTGCGCGGACATACTGAAGGAGAATATTACTGTCAAGCAAATCCATATTAACTCAGCTCCTCTAAAGCCTGACGTATCTCTTCATCCGTTTCGTCCGTTTCGAGTTTTTGAAACACCATCTCCATTGCCGTCTTGCCCGGCGACGGCTGGCGGCGCGGTTGTAGCTCGTCCAGCGACTGCGGGACGCGGCGGTTTTTCAGCGCGGACAGCAGCCTGTCCTGGATCGCTTGTCGTGCCAGCTCTTCCGGCGTCAGCCCCGCGCGTTCCGCCTCTTCCTTCCATGCCGCTTCTTCCCCTTTTGGGAGTTCCAGGGTGAGTGTCATTGGTTAGGCTCCTTTCGGTCGATTGCAGAAGTATGGTACCCGACTTGACCCGGCAAGTGACTCCGGGTACACTCTTTGAAGATCAAGGGCCGACAGGAGAATACCCGAATGGCGACACTGACCTTAGCCCCCGCCCCAACGCTGACTTACGAAGCGTACCTGGCGGAGCCGGAAGTACAGGGACGATATGATATTGTCAATGGAGTGAGGATTTTTATGTCAGGAGCAACCTGGGATCACCAGACTTTCGTGATAAATCTCGTCGAGCGGCTGCGGCAGTACGGGCGCGTGACCGGCATCGGCAAGGCCAATGTGGCACCATTTGATGTGCTGATACGACGCTTCCCCAAATTGCAGACCCGCCAGCCGGATGTCTTGTTTATCAGCTTTGCGCGGCTCGCGCAGGTGGGAGGCCGACCGGCAAGAGGCCCGCTTCCCGTGGCACCAGAACTCGTGGTCGAGATCATTTCGGACAGCGAGACGCAGCGGATTTTGGAGGATAAGCTCGCGGATTACTGCGAGATTGGTGTCAGCGAGTGCTGGGTCGTCCGGCCCGAGACGCGGACGGTCGAAGTGCTGGCGTTGTCAGCGAATGAAGTACGCAGCGTGGCAGTTTACACGGAGACGCAGTCAGTGGATTCGGTCGTGTTTGCAACGCTCTCAGTTGCTGTTGCGGACATCTTTGCCGAGTAATCCAGAAACGCGAAGATCTCCTCCACCGATTCGGCCCGCTTGACCGTCTCGAAGCCGTCGAAGTTGCCGTGATGCCCGGCGATGTTCAGCCAGTGCTTGACCCGGGCCAGCAGGAAGCGGGGGGAGGTGCTGCGAAAGGCTTCGTTCCAGAGGACGAAACGGCGCAGGAGCGTGGCCCAGTCGTAGAATTCCACGGGCAGCTCGGCGATCAGGCCAAGCTCGCGCGCGACTTGATGCGACAGCCGCGGGTTTGCCAGTGCGCCTCGCCCGAGCATGAAATGGACGCAGCCGGTTTCGTCCCGGCAGCGGCGAAAATCTTCCAAAGTCCATAGATCCCCGTTTGCGACCACCGGAATACTCAGCTGCGCCCGAACCGCTCCGATCGGGTTCCAGTAGGCGGGGGGCGAGTAGCCCTGCACACGGGTCCGGCCATGAATCGTGATCCAGTCCGCCCCGCCCTCCTGCGCCATCCCGGCATTCTCGAAAATCGCATCCATCGAATCCCAGCCCAACCGGAGCTTCGCCGAGACGGGGATTTCTTTTGGCACGGCCTCCCGGATCGCCTGGACGATCTCCCGGATTCGCTGTGGCTCTTTCAGCAGGGCCGCCCCGCCATCGTGCTTGTTGACTGTTGGGGCGGGGCAGCCGAAATTGATGTCGATGGCCCGCGCTCCGGCAGTGCAGGCCAGCACCGCCGACGCGGCCATGCGTCCGGCATGGCCGCCCAAAAGCTGCACCTGCACCGGCAGGTTGGTTTGAGTTACGGCACCATCCGAAAGCTCCGGCACATGTCGCCGAAAGAGCTTCGCCGAGGGCACGTCGCTGCTGATCCGCAGGAACTCGGAAACGGCGAAGGTGAACGCTCCCATTTCGCCCTGAAGCGCCCGCATCGGGGCATCGGTCAGGCCCTGCATCGGAGCCAGGAGAAGCGCGGGTATTTTGGGTATTAAGTAGTTTGACATACGTGACTCTTTGCATAGTATACTCGCAACTTGACCATATTCCTGCGTGTGAGGTACACTGAGCAGAACATATGTTTTTCCCACGGGCGCGATTGTGTGGCCCGTTTTTTCTTGTGTGTTTCTGGAATTCGAGGGTGGGCAATGGCGGACTATATTAAAATCAAGGGTGCGCGGCAAAATAATCTCAAAGACATCTCGCTGGATATTCCTCGGGACAAGCTGGTCGTGATCACCGGGCTTTCGGGATCGGGCAAATCGTCGCTGGCATTCGACACGATTTATGCCGAGGGGCAGCGGCGGTATGTCGAGTCCTTGTCGGCGTATGCCCGGCAGTTTTTGGGCCAGATGGACAAGCCCGACGTCGACCATATCGAAGGGCTGTCTCCGGCGGTCTCCATCGACCAGAAATCGACCTCCCGCAACCCGCGTTCCACGGTCGGAACGGTCACGGAGATCTACGACTACCTGCGCCTGCTGTTTGCCCGAGTGGGAGTCCCGCATGACCCGATTACCGGCCTGCCGCTGTCCAAGCAGACAATCGAGCAAATGGTAGACAAAACGCTGGAGCTGCCGGAAGGTACCCGCATCCAGATCATGGCCCCGGTGGTCAAGGGCCGCAAAGGCGAGTACAAGAAGGAGATCGACGAGATCCGCGCGGAGGGCTTCGCGCGTGCCCGGATCGACGGCACGGTGTATGATCTTTCCACTGATGAGATCCCCGATCTGGCCCGCTACAAGCAGCACACGATTGAGATCGTGGTGGACCGGCTGGTCGTGAAAAGCGCGGTACCCTCGTCGGAACCTAACCCCGGTGCAGGCACCGACCCTTCCCTGTTAGGGAAGGATGAAGAAATCGCT
This sequence comes from Armatimonadota bacterium, assembly GCA_025353925.1. Classification (GTDB taxonomy): domain Bacteria; phylum Armatimonadota; class Armatimonadia; order Armatimonadales; family Capsulimonadaceae; genus JANXMY01. Next base: position 4,042 of record JANXNV010000083.1, on the reverse strand, counting down.
CTCTCTCCCCCTTCCTTGATAGGGAAGGGGGCGGGGGGGTTAGGTTCCTCCACCCTTGCCAAACGATTGGCGGACTCGTTTGAAACGGCGGTCAAGTGGGGCAAAGGCTCGGTCATCGTGGATGTGGTCGGCGGCGAGGCTCTGGAGTTCACGGAGACCTTTGCGGCGACCGATTCGGCGTTCAACTTCGAGGAGATAGAGCCGCGTCTGTTTTCGTTCAATTCTCCCTACGGCGCGTGTCCTGAGTGCCACGGGCTGGGCATCAAAACCGAGTTTGACCCGGATTTAATCATTCCCGATAAAAGCAAAAGTATCGAAGAAGGTGCCGTCGCCCCCTATGTGGCGGCGACTTCGGGCAACACCAATGAGTGGGCTTTGGGCCTGTTCCGGGGCGTTGCCGAGCGGTTTTCCTTCGCGGCGGAAGCGGCGATTGAGACGCTGACCGACGAGCAGTATAAAGCTCTTATGCACGGAGTCAAGGGCAGCGTCACGGTCACGTTTCGGAATAAGTGGGGACGCAACCGGCAGTTTACGTCGGACTACTCGGGCATCGTCGGCATGCTGCAAAAGCGGCTGGGCGAGACCGAGTCGGACGGCGTTAAAGAATGGCTGGGCCAGTTCCAATCCGAGCGGCCCTGCCCCGTCTGCAAAGGCAAGCGGCTCAAGCCAGAAGCCTTGTCGGTCCTGCTTGGCGGCATCAATATCAGCGACCTGTGCGCCCTGAGTATTGCCAAAGGCACGGTCTGGTTCGAGACCCTGAAGCTGACCCCCCGGCAGCAGATCATTGGCCGGCAGATCGTCCGCGAGATACAGACCCGGCTCGGCTTCCTGCTGAATGTCGGCCTGGGCTACCTGACTCTCGACCGGGGCGCACGGACTCTCGCAGGCGGCGAAGCGCAGCGGATCCGGCTGGCGTCGCAGATCGGCTCGGGCCTGACGGGAGTGCTGTACATTCTCGATGAACCCAGCATCGGCCTGCACCAGCGCGACAACACGAAGCTGATCGATACGCTTTTTCACCTGCGCGGCCTCGGCAACACGATTATCGTGGTCGAGCATGACGAAGAGACCATGGCCGCCGCCGACTGGATCATCGATATTGGGCCGGGGGCGGGCGAGCACGGCGGCTACATCGTTTCTCAGGGGACTCCCGCGCAAATCATGGCGGACCCGAAGAGCGTCACGGGCCGCTACCTGTCGGGCGTCGATAAAATCGACATCCCGGCGGAGCGGCGGCCTATCGGCGAGAAGTCGCTGGAGATCATCGGGGCACGCGGGCACAACTTGCAGAACGTCAACGTTTCCATCCCCCTGGGCTGCTTCGTCTGCGTCACCGGCGTCTCCGGGTCGGGCAAAAGCACGCTGATCCAGGAGACGCTTTTCCCGCGCCTGCAAAGCGTCATCAACAAAACCCACCACGTTTGGGAGGCGCACGATGCGATCAAGGGCATCGAGCATTTGGACAAGATCGTGGATATCGACCAGTCGCCGATTGGCCGCACGCCGCGCTCCAACCCGGCGACCTATACCGGGGTCTTCGATATGATCCGGGACCTGTTCGCCAAGACCGCCGATGCCCGGATGCGCGGCTACAAAGCGGGCCGGTTTTCGTTCAATGTCAAGGGCGGCCGCTGCGAGGCCTGCAAGGGCGACGGTATCATCAAGATCGAGATGCAGTTCCTGCCCGATGTGTATGTCCCCTGCGAGGTCTGCCACGGCAAGCGCTACAACCGCGAGACGCTGGAGGTCAAGTTCAAAAACAAATCCATCTCAGACATTTTGGAGATGACTGTCGGCCAGGCGGTGGCCTTCTTCGAGGCCGTGCCCGCCATCACGCGCAAGCTGCGGACTATCCACGATGTCGGCCTGGACTACATCCGCATGGGCCAGCCCGCGACCCAGCTCTCCGGCGGCGAGGCCCAGCGGGTCAAGCTCGCCACCGAGCTTGCCAAACGCGCGACGGGCAAGACGCTTTACATCCTTGACGAACCCACCACCGGCCTGCACTTCGCCGACATCCAGAAGCTGCTGCAGGTTTTGCAGCGGCTCGCCGATACCGGCAACACGGTCCTGGTGATCGAGCACAACCTGGACGTCGTCAAAACCGCCGACTGGGTCATCGACATGGGACCCGAAGGCGGCGACGGCGGCGGCACGGTCGTGGCGAAGGGCACACCGGAGCAGGTGGCAAAGGTGAAGGAGTCGCACACCGGCCGGTACCTGGCGAAAGTGCTGACGGGGGAGAACTTGATTTCGGGGAAGTGATGCAATCGAGTTAGGGTACAATCTGTAGCGAGAGAAATTGAAATATATATCAGATTTCGTTCACAAGAAAATGCAGGCCGCTTTGATTGATAAACAGCCAATTCAAAAACTCGTGCGAGAGCAAAATTTGAGCTTCGAAATTGCGGGTGACCCGTTTGCAACACCAGAGAGGTCTCAAGCATTGACGGCAGAAGCACTATCTCGCAATGGCCTGCGTCCTGAAGACAACATTAGGTCGTGTTGTATTATCACAGCGAGAGCCGCATGATCTAGGGCGGTGCCCGCAAGCAACGAAAATCTTTATTCTGCGTAGATAGATGAAGGAAGATCAATGTTCACAACAGAAGGCGAAATCACTAATCCGCTTGCTGATAAAGCCGCGCTGCGTCGGCAAATGTCCGAGCAAAACGCGAAGATGGGATTTGTAAGAGTTCCAGGGGCAACGGCTCAGAAAGCGCGAGAGTTGATGCTGGCGGTGGGCATACACCCAGAAGACAATGAGGCTACTCAGGAGCTGCTGCGTGCCCGCTACGGAACCGATGTTCAGGAAGATTGAGCCGTGATACAACTTCTTTGGGACGCGAGCAGCTTACTCAAACGCTATTTTATCGAAGAGGGAAGCATGACAGTAGACATGCTTTTTTCGTCTACTCAAGTCGAGAAAATGGCGAGTACTACCCTGGGATATGCAGCTTCGACACGGCAGTAACAGTATTGGAAGACGAAGTTCTCGCCGCATCACAGTTTGATCTTTTGACCATTGACGATGCTGCAATACTGTCAGGCATCCCTTTGATGAAGAGTCACAATATCAATTCTTCCGATGCTGCGATTCTCGCCACCTACCTGACGTATTTACAGCCGTAGCCAGCGGACAGCCCACGTTGTGTTCTAATCGCTTCCGACCAGCGGCTCTTGCGGGCCGCAGCGGCGGAGGGGTTGGCGACTTTTAACCCGGAACATATCTTGCCGGATGCGGTAGAGGCGGCACTTGCTCTCCTCTAAGTTGTGCTGAAAGGTCTGCGATGCCTCAAATCCATGAAATCCGGGCGGACTATGATGACACGACGCTGATCGTTTATCAGGCTTATCCGGCGGCGATCGCCGAGGCGGCACTGCGGGCGGGTAAGTTTGTCGCTCCCTTTTCTCTCAGCCGGATGACTTGGATCAAACCCTCTTTTCTCTGGATGATGGAGCGCAGCAACTGGGGATTGAAGATGGGGCAGGAGCGAACCCTGGCCGTTCGTATCACACGCACCGGCTGGGAAGAAGCCTTGTCGCTGGCGGTTCTGACGCACCCGGAGAAAAGCGTTTACCCGGATGCGGAAGAGTGGCGGCGGCAGCTGGATAAAGCCTGGGTGAGTGTCCAATGGGACCCGGAGCGGGACCTGCGGGGCGCACCCCAGGACCACCGAAGCATTCAAGTCGGCATCAGCCGTCACCTAGTCGATAAGTATGTGAACGAGTGGACTATGGAGCTTCAGGATGTCACGCTGCTGGTTCGAAAGCTGCACGGGCTGATCCAATCGGGGCAAGCGGCGAAGGCGAAACAGTTTTTGCCGGGGGAGCGGGTTTACCCGGTGAACGCCGCTATTGCGAAGCGGCTGGGGATGAGTTATATAATCAGTGCAGACCAGTAGGGGCGGGGCTTGCCCCCGCCCTCTTAACCGCACCTGCCATACCCGGATTGGGCATCCAAGTAAATGCAATCCAAAGGGCGCGGCAAGCCCCGCCCCTACAGGTCCACATTTTGTCACGCCGTCCGCGTTTCAACACA
>JANXNV010000062.1 GCA_025353925.1 Armatimonadota bacterium | reverse complement strand
CTCCCGGTTCTTCACCAACATGGACTGCGGCGTCTATGCCCTGAAGAATCTGCCGGAGGAGGTGGTCGCTTACCTCTTTGCCCGCTACTCCCGCTCCCGGCTCTCGCTGCGTGACGACCTGCGGCAGATGATCGAGTCCGAGGACCTGGGGGCTTTGATCGGAGCGGGCACGGCGGATGACCCGGCGGAGGCATTCACGCAGCTTCAGGACCGGGCACGAACCTTTGCCGAGAAGTATGTACTGGGCTACGGGCACAGCAGCGTGGCCGAGCATGGGTGCGTCCATCTGGCCCTCGAAGACATCAGTATTATCGCCTCGAAGCTCATCGAGGACTCCCGGCTGGCGTCATACACCGAGAAAAGCACCCGCTATGTAGCGTTTGATCCGAGCAAGGTCTTTTACCCGCCGACGATACTGGCGGACCCGGAGCTGGCGGACGAGTACACGCAGACGATTCGCGCCCTGCTGAATGCGTATACGGGCTGGACCGAGGACTGCGTGGCGCAGATCAAGGCCCGCAGCCCGCGCACGGAAAAGCAGTCCGAGCGCGGGTATGAGGCCGCGTCCCGGGCGACGGCATTCGACCTGCTGCGGTATCTGCTCCCGGCGGCGACCCACACGAATGTTGGCCTGACTTTGAACGCCCGCTCTTTGCAGCATTTAATCACCAAGCTGCTTTCGCAGCCCGTTGCCGAAGGGCGGCTATTGGGCGAGCGCATCAAAGCCGAGGCCAAGCATATCGTCCCTACGCTGCTGAAGTACGCCGAGCCGAGTGTGTACCGGGAAGAGACGGGCGAAGCGATTGCATTGCTGGCGCGGGAGCTACTGGGTGATGAATTGGAAAGAAGGGCGGGGGCAGATCCGAGGGCGGGGGCAGATCCGAGGGCGGGGGCAAGCCCCGCCCCTACGGGTCAGAATTCGGCACCCCAGAGCTGGGGCGGGGGCGTCTCCCTTGTCTGCGCCGATCCTGATGCCGACAATACTCTGGTCGCTTCTATTCTTTACGGGGCCGCTTCTTTGCCCATGGATACTCTACTTCAGAGCGTCAAAGCCATGGCGCAGGCGGATAAAGAGCGCGTCGTCGACGAGTATCTCAGCCGCCGGGGCAGGCATGATGCTCCAGGGCGGGCATTGGAGCGGATCGCCTGCACCGTGGAGATGACCATGGACTATGGGGCGTACCGGGATATCCAGCGGCACCGGATGGCGACCCAGACGACCCAGGCCCTGACCCCCGCGCTGGGGTACGAGATGCCGCCGGACTTCGAAGCGTTCGGCTATGCGGAGTCGTACAAAGCTTTGATGACGCAGGCGGCGGCGACTTACGACCATCTCAGCGCGGCAGGATTGATCCACGAAGCAGCTTACGCCCTGCCGCTGGCGACCCGTATTCGGGTATTATTTACCTGGAACCTGCGCGAAGTCACCCATTTTGTCGAGCTGCGCTCCGCCCGACAGGGGCATCCGTCGTACCGCAAAGTCGCCCAGGAAGTTTACTCTGCCGTCGCCAAGGCGTACCCGCTGGTCGCCCGTTATATGCGCCCGAATTTAAACACTTATGCCCTCACCCGAGAATAATACGCCACCCGAGAATAATACGCCCGAGAATGACAACCCGGCAGAGCTTCCCGATGACGCTCTCGTCGGCAAAGACCCCGGACCGAGCACTCTGCGCCGTCTGCGGCCCTGGCTGATCGGGGCCTTGCTGCTGGCGGCGATTCCGACCGGGCTGACCCTGGTGGGTGCGCTGACCTCACCGCCACACGTTTCAGGCATTCCGGCAGGCCACTTTGTCTACCTGGAAGCTGACTCGCCTTCTGAGAAGACCACCACACTGCGCGGGCTATTTCTCACCGAGCCGGGCGGCAAGTCGCGCCTGCTGACCCATGAATACGAGCCGCAGGACAGCGACAGCGGCGTCCGCGAATGGATCACCCAGCCGGCTTTTTCCCCCGACGGCACACGGCTGGCCTTCGAAAAGCAGAGCATCAGCCTCCAGGAAGAAAAGCAGAGTGTCGACAACCAGATATGGGTGATGGACCTGGCCCCCAATGCGGCAAGAAAGCCGCGCATGGTGCTTGACCTCACGGACCAGCACCTGAAACAGATCGTCGGCCTGGCGTGGGACTCGGCCTCGTCTATCGTGTTTTTGGAAGATCAGATTTCGTATAGCGTTGATACCGACACCAAAGATCCGCCGCTGCGGACGACTCTCGACATCGGCAAAGCGACTTTGGCCCTTTCGCCGGACATCTCGGCCACGCGCAGCCCGTCCCTCTCCGCCGGGAGCACCTTCGCCTTCAGCGCGGAAACGGCACTAGGCACGCAGGTCGTGCTGCAGAAGCCGGGCGGGGCCGTGCCGGGGCCGTCTGCCGCCATTTTCGCCCTGGACCCGACAGGCGACAAGATCGCCTTCGTGCCGCCGGGCGGCGGCAAAGTCATCCGCATTTACTCCGTCGCCACCGGCAAGTTTGGGGCGGACATTCCCGTGCAGTGGGGCTGGTCCGCCTTCGGTAAGCGCAGGCTCACGTCGCTGCGCTGGTCCCCCGACGGCACGACTCTCGCCTTCACCGTCAGCAAGCCTCCGGTGCCCGAGGACGAAATCTTCCTCGTCGGCCAAGACGGCAAGACGCATCAGCTTCCCTACCGTGCCGGACGCTCGGCGTGGGACTGGGGGAAATAGCTCTTGAGGCATAAAGCCCGCCGCGCCGGACCGAACCCGCTCAGTGAATGCCGCCGCTTGCAGCGCGAGATTCGGTTAGTTTTCGATCCGTTCACCGCCAAACACTGCCCGACCTGCCTCACGCCCTGCTGCGTCAAGCCGACCCGCGTGACCCCGGTCGATGTCGCCCTGGCTGTCGGCACCGGGCACACGTTCCCGCATCTGAATGGCGGCGATGCCTACGCCCCTTCGGTCGAGTACGCTGGGAACCGTCTGGCTCCGTCCGCCCGCTCTCTGCCTATGCTGAAGGGCGAAGAGGCCCACGTTCTCGAACCCTGCGAATATCTGCACGAATACCGCTGCACGTTCCCCGATGACCTGCGCCCTTACGGCTGCACGGCCTACCTCTGCGGCCCCATGTATTCCCACCTGCCCGAAGAGACCCTGCGCCGCCTCCGCCGCCTGATCCGCCAGCTCGACGACACGCACACGTCCCTGCTCCGCGCCCTGCGCGATGCGGGCAAGATGCCGCTGGAAGAGTGAGGCAAAAAGTGAGAATAAAACAGGGTTTACTTTTTCGGTCTTATCCGCCATAATAAAGATGAAACAAGAGGGCATCACTTGGCGGTGATACCCTCCTGCTCCCGGCTACTTTTTAAGCAGCTGATGAATCGCGGCGATTGCAGATACAACCGCAGCGATGATCTGAGCAATGACTCTGAGTTTCAGAACATTGCGCCAGTTACCTTGATGCATAGGACTTTCCTCCTTTCACCAAGATTGAAGAGGCAGCCATGCTCGGCTGTCTCTTCGTCTTTGTTCTACTCTACTTCTCCCAACTTTCTCCACTCGAATCTCTGCTATAATAGCGGCATGAAACGATGTCTCCCCTTTGCACTCGCCGCCCTGCTTTTGACTGCGCTGACCGCCGCAAATGCCGCGGGAACAATCCTCCCGAGCGGACGGCATCTGACTCCGGCGGGAACGCACATCGCACTCCCCGGCGATATGCCCCTGAAGATGCTGTTTAGCCCCGACGGCAAGTATTTGGTCGTCAACACCGGCGGCTGGCATAACCACAGTGTCAACCTGATTGACCCGGCGACGAATAAGCTCGTGCAGAGCGTGGATGTGGACAAAAACTGGGCGGGGCTTTGCTTTGACGCATCCGGGCGGACGCTGTATGTCTCCGCCGGGCAGGGCGACACTCCCAAGTATTTGGACGAGGCGATCAAAAGCGGGGCTTCGGTCCGGCGGATCGCGGCACTTCAGGAGACGGTCATGCGGCTGGGGTATGAGGGCGGCAAGCTGACCCAGAAAGCTGCCCTTCCGATCCCAGCACTGGACGGCAAGGAGCGGTACGTTGCCGGGCTGGCTTCGGGTCTGGGCGGCTCACTGTACCTACTGGAGATCGAAGGGGACACGGTTTATAAGTTTCGCGGCGATCCCGCCATTTTGGAAGCGTCCGTCAAGGTCGGCTACCACCCCTATGCCTGCATCCTTTCCCCCGACGGCAAGACTCTCGCCGTTTCTAATTGGGGCGGCAAGTCGGTCAGCCTCCTGAGTGCGGACACGCTGAAGGAAACCGCTCGCGTCCCCGTCGGCAGTCATCCAAACGAAATAGTCTGGGGAAAAGACGGGCGGCTGTTCGTCGCGAACTCCGGCAGCAACAGTGTCAGCGTGATCCGGAGCGGCAGAATCACCGAAACCATCAAAACATCGCTGTCGCCGACGGACCTCGTCGGCTCCACCCCGGATGCCCTGGCACTCTCCCCCGACGGCAAGCGGCTGTATGTCGCCAATGCCGACAACAACGATGTGGCGGTGATCGACACGTCGAATACTAAAGAGTCGCGTGTGCTGGGCTTCATTCCGACCGGCTGGTATCCGAGTGCGCTGGCGATCTCGCCGGATGGCCGGACGCTGTATGTCGGCACCGGCAAGGGCCTCGGCTCCCGGGCGAATTCGCCGGTCCGTTTGACCGATGACAAGACGCGAAACGTCGGCGGCACGAAGTTTGACTACATCGGCGGCGTCCTCAGCGGCACTGTCTCCGCCGTCCGCCTGCCCGATGCCAAGGGCCTCGCAGCTTACACCCGGCAGGTCATTACGAATATCCCGCTTTCGACTGCGACCGCCCAGGCTTCGAACGGGGCAGCTGCGTTCAGGCATATCAAGCACGTCCTCTACATCATTCGTGAGAACCGCACCTATGATCAGGTGTTCGGGGACATCAAAGCGGGCAACGGCGACCCGAGTTTGACCCTCTTCGGGACCAGCGTCACGCCGAACGGTCACGCGCTCGCCGCCCGCTCCGTGCTGCTGGACAACCTCTACTGCAGCGGCGAAGTCTCAGAAGACGGGCACCAGTGGTGCGATGCCGCCTATGCCACGGACTTCGTGGAGAAGGCATGGCCGAATAGCTACAGCAAACGCGGTGAGCCGGATGCCGATGAGCGGCTGACCGCCTCCCCCGCCGGTTATCTTTGGGATAACTGCGCCCGGCATGGACTGACTTATCACACATACGGCGAGTTCTCGGACTTCAAGTCTTCGCCGAACTCTCCGCCCGTCTTCACCGGCCCAAAGACGCTGGAAGGTCACGCCAGTGCTGCCTGGAACGCGATCTCGTTTGACCGCCATGATACCGAGCGAGCCGCGCTCTTTCTGGCCGACCTGCACGCCGCCGAGAAGAGCGGGATCTGGCCGCACTTCACGGTCATGTCCCTGGGCGAGAACCACACGCAGGGCCTGGAATCCGGCAAGTACACCCCGGTCGCGCATGTCGCCGCCAACGATCAAGCTCTGGGGCAGATCGTGGAGGGTGTCAGCCATTCGCGCTTCTGGAAAGACACGGCAATTTTCGTCATCGAGGACGATGCTCAGAACGGTCCCGACCATGTGGATGCCCACCGGACCGTCGGCCTGGTTCTCTCTCCTTATGTCAAGCGCGGCGTCGTGGACAGCATGCAGTACACGACGGCCTCGTTTGTCCGCACGATGGAGCTAATTCTCGGTCTGCCCCCGATGACTCAGTACGATGCGACGGCACCTCCCCTGCTGGCCTGCTTCACCGCCAAACCCGATCTGTCGGCGTATTCCAACCTCGCCCCACGCGTCGACCTGGAAGCCCGCAATCCGGCCAAAGGCTCCGGAGCGGCCGCCTCTCGCCGTCTCGATCTTTCCGCTCCCGATCGGGCTGACCCGGATGCTCTGAACGCCATTTTATGGCATGCCCTGAAACCGGGAGTGCCGCTGCCCGCTCCGGTGCGAAGCGTGCGATTGGAGCAATGAGCGAGTGGTTAAAGACGGCTTTGTTGCATAAATGCAGCGATGCATCTCCGCCCAGCATTGGGACCCGGAATTGGAACCCGGAATTGGAATGCCGGGTCCCGCTGCCGGACACTGCTCCGCGCCATTGGATCGTGCAAGGAACAACCCATTCGAACGAGCTTCCTCACACATCCTCGAATTCATGCTCCGCTTCTTCAATCAGCTTCACCGAAGCGGCATCGAGCGTGAACTTTTCCCGGCCCCGGGTCATCAGCTCTTGGATCTGGCGGACCTGACCGGAGCTGCTGCCCGGCCCTGTGGCTTTTTCGGTGTTGAGGTGCCAGTGGCGGAGCGTCACGCTGCCCTCGGCAGGGTGCGAACGCCACCACTGTTCCAGCACGCGGCCGGCCGCTTCCTGACTCTGCGCCTGTACCAAAAACGTGGCAGTTGTTGAGATTTCGTAGCTCGTCATCGGGTACTCTTTTCTCAGGGCCGGGCAGCCCCGTTCCATACGCCCTTCACCGCGTAACTCCCTAACCCCGACCGGGAGGCCGGGCGGACTCGACTTTGACCTTGCGGCCCCGCAGCGTTGCCTGACGCAGTGCCGCCACAATCCGGTTCGCATCCGGGGCGGGGACTTCCACGAAGGCCGTCTTATCGAGAATATCGATCGCGCCGATCGCTTTCCCCGGCAGGCCCGCTTCATTGCTGATCGCCCCGACCAGGTCACCCGGACGCAGGCCATCCTGACGGCCCATACCGATAAACAGGCGTGTCATGCCCACTTCCGGCTGCTCCGAATCGGCGTTCAGCTCTTCGGCGGCCTCCGCCGGGCCGGTGTGCTGGCTCGACCAGAGCATTTGCAGCGCGGCGGCGGCGATCTCCGACGGATCGTATTCGGCGGACAAAGCTTCCACGCTCGCCAGGTAGCTATCAAACTCCCGGGCCGCCAGAGTGTCCCGCAGGGAGTCCTGGAAGCGGTCCTGACGACGCGCCGCAATATCGGCGGCGGTGGGAATGCGGGCGGGCTTGATCGGGCGGCCAATCATCTGCTCGATGGCCCGGAGCTGACGCCGCTCGCGGCCCTCCACCAGCGTGATCGCGTCCCCAGTGCGGCCCGCGCGGCCAGTCCGTCCGATTCGGTGGATATACTGCTCGACATCCCACGGAATATCGTAGTTGATGACGTGCGTCACCGTCTCGATATCCAAGCCGCGTGCCGCCACGTCGGTGGCGATCAGCAGGTCAGCCAGCCCTTCGCGGAAACGCCGCATGACCCGGTCCCGGTCCGCCTGGGCCAGATCGCCGTGCAGGGCCTCCGCGCTGTAGCCGCGCAGGCGCAGGGCATCCGCGAGATCGTTGGTTTCCTGCCGGGTGCGGCAGAAGACAATGGTCGGCCCCGGCGTTTCCATATCCAGCACCCGCCCGAGAGCTTCGAGCTTCCGGCCCGGCGCGACTTCGTAATAGGTCTGGTTGGTGGTCTCGACCGTCCGCTTGCCGACATCGATGGAAACATGCGCCGGGTCCTTCAGAAACCGCTGAGCCAGGGATGCGATTCGCGGCGGCATGGTGGCGGAAAAGAACGCCAGCTGACGCGGCTCGGGCAGCTCAGCCAGGATCGACTCCATGTCTTCCAGGAAGCCCAGAGCCAGCATTTCATCGGCTTCATCGAGAACGCACAGCTTCACATTCTCCAGCGAGAGCGTCCCGCGCCGCAAGTGGTCTAAAACCCGCCCCGGCGTGCCGACCACGATCTGCGCCCCGCCCTTGAGGGCGCGGAACTGCCGGTCCAGCGGCTGCCCGCCGTACACCGGCACGACATGCAGCCCCGTGTGTTTGGCAAGGGCTAGAATGCCCCCGGCCACCTGGATCGCCAGCTCCCGGGTCGGCTCCAGCACCAGGGCCTGGGTAAAGTTCGACTTCGGATCGCCCGACTGCACCATCGGCAGCCCAAACGCCGCCGTTTTGCCCGTGCCCGTCTGCGCCTGCCCGATCAAATCGCGCCCGGCCAGCAGCAAGGGGATGGACCGCGCCTGGATCGGCGTCGGCGCTTCGAAGCCTAAATCGGCAATCGCCCGCGCCACCGGCTCCGACAGGTTCAGCTCGGCGAACGTCGTCATTGCCACCACCGGCTCCGGGGCTTGCTCGGGGGCTTTCTTTAATTTCGGGGCTGCCGCAAACGGCTTCTCCGAGGGCCGGGGCGGCCGCGTCGATTTCAAGCTCCCCGGCGGCTTCGGGCCGGTCGTGCGCTTAGGATACGGAATGGATTTCTTATCCGTGGTATTATTCTCCGGTGCGGAGTAGGGTAATTTCGGTTTCTTGGACATAGTTCGGTTCGCCTCCCAGTGAGTGTACCCCAGAACGGGCGATGGGCGGCGGGGGAGGTGTGGTATGATGGGGTAGTCCTATGGTAGAAGCGGCAAAAAACTGGCGCACGCGGCATCAGGAATTTCTGGCGGATCAGGGGTTAGTCATTGACACGTCAGGGCCAACTGAGCAGCAGACTATTGACTTACAGCGGTCACTAATTGTAAAGCCGCGTATATCTTCAGCCCAGCCACGGACTAGAAATCCGAGGCTCGGAAAGGCCCACCGTCGAGGCGACGTTCAGAGATATATCGCAAGCTCTCTGGTCGCCTCTTCTGTCCCCTGGACAGTGGGCTTTTTATTTTAACTTGTCGATAGGGCCTCGGATTTCCAATCCGTGGCTTAGGCTTCGGCCAATCCTGGGCGGCAAGTATCGGGTACACTATAAGAGACAGGGGCGAGACGGAAGGCAAAGAGGACGCGTGGAGATAAGAGGGCGCGTGGAGATAAGAGGGCGCGGCAAGCAGCGCCCCTACGAGCCTGGAAAGAAGATCCCAGTCACGGAGTGACTTTCTCCGGGTAGACCGGCATTTCAATGCCGGGTCCTGTCGCCAGGTCTCACTTCGGTTCTCTCCCTACCTGTTAGTCCGGTCTTATTGCTATGCTCTTTATCGGCTTATTAGTTGTCGCTGCCACGGTTTGCCTGGTCATGATCTTTGCCGCCGCCGTCCCGACCATTCTCTGGCTGCGGCGGCGGAAAAATAAAAACACCCCGGGCAGCACGCTCCCTGACCTGACCGACCAGCAGCGGGATGGTATCTGGCCGCCGCCGCCCAAATTCTAGCGTGATCTCACCAGAAAGCACTCTCTCACCCATGCCGCTGCTCGAAGCCTGTGCCCTCACCAAACAGTTTCCGCTGACCCGGCAGACCGGCTTATTTCAGCATGCCGTCGATCTGGTCCGGGCGGTAGATGGTGTGGACCTCACCCTGAGTGCCGGGGAGACGCTGGGGCTGGTCGGGGAGTCGGGGTGCGGGAAGTCTACTTTGGGGCGGTGCCTGCTGCGGCTGATCGAGCCGACGAGCGGCAGCGTGACCTTTGGCGGGGAGGACCTGCTGGCCCTCGCCCCGGAAGCCCTGCGGAAGAAGCGGCGGGAGATGCAAATCGTCTTCCAGGACCCGTTTGCGTCCCTGAACCCGCGCCTGAGTATCGCAGCGACCCTCGCCGAGCCGCTGCGGGTGCATGGGATCGTTCCGGCAAGCGAAATTCAGGCGGAAGTGGCCCGGCTGCTGGATCAGGTCGGCCTGCCGCTGTCGGCGGGGCCGCGCTTCCCGCATGAGTTTTCCGGCGGGCAGCGGCAGCGGGTCGGGATCGCCCGCGCTCTGGCTCTGCGGCCCAGGCTGATTGTCGCCGACGAGCCGGTCTCCGCGCTCGACGTTTCCATCCGTGCCCAGATCTTGAACCTGTTCCGGCGCGTGCAGGACGAAACCGGGGTCGCCCTGCTCTTTGTCGCCCACGACCTCGGCGCGGTCCGGCAGATCAGCCACCGGGTGGCGGTCATGTACCTGGGCAAGATCGTCGAGACCGCCCCCGCCGACGCCCTCTACGACGACCCGCGCCACCCCTACACCCGCGCCCTGCTCGCCGCCGTCCCCAGCGTGGACGGTACCCAAACAGCCTCGGAGCGAATCGAAGGCGACGTCCCCTCCCCCATCGACATCCCCAGCGGCTGCCGCTTCCGCACCCGCTGCCCTCAAGCCCAGGAAATCTGTGCCCAGGAAGAGCCGCCGCTGACGGCATTCGACACCGCCCTGCCGACGCATCTTTCCGCCTGTCATTTCGCGGCGACACTGCCGGTTTTGGAGGCAAATTGAGGCCGAAGTTTTACCCCGGCCTCACGGCAGCCCCGCCTGCCCAGGGTAAGCAATCTGCTTTTCGCCGCGCTGGGCCGATTCCGCCGTGGCTCCGGGCGGCCCGATCACGTCATATGCCTGCACAGCCAATATTTTGCTCGCCGGAATCTGACCTACGCTCCCGTCTTCCCACAGCACCAGGTAAAACCCCGCTGCGCCGTGCGGATGGTTCTGCACGAACTGATCGGTAGTGGCCCAAACATCGCGCGTGCCGGGCCGCTTCGGCGAGCCGACCAGCGTTCCGTCCGGCCGCTTGTTATGCAAATAGTACAAGCAGAGGCTGTTGTCCGGGTTGTTAAGAAGCTGAATGGCCTGACTGGCATTTCCCGCGCCGCGTTCCGGCAGGCCATAAACTGTGGGCCGATGGGTGAGTTCCCGAAGCAGTTCTGCGGAATTGGTCTCCGGCAAAGCCCCATAATGCTGAATTCGGTACATGGTCAGCACCTGGTAGATCTGCTTCAGCCTGGCCGTCGCTCCGGCGACTCCCCGGCCCTGCGTCACCGGAGCGGTCGGCTCCGCCCCGGCTGCTGGTCGCGGCATGGCGATTGAGGCCAGCACCCCTGCGGTGAGGCCGAGTGCGGTCAGCCAAACGCGCTGAGGCGTTCGGCGGCGATTTTGGGTGTTGTCGAGCGTCATCTGTGTTCTCCCTTCGATCTGCTGCTCAAGCGGCGGCAAAGTGATATTCGGAAATTCTGCCCACTGATACGCCGCGTTCGGCGTATCCGGCGGCGGCGACTTCACGGTGCCGACTGCGATTCCGACCCGCAGCGCGGCCTGCCGCTGCGTACTGGGGAAATGCGCTGCCCCGAGCCGCACTCCGCCGGTCGCACGGGTGAGTTCCTGTTCATCGCTCAGCACGACTCCATTGCTGGTGGTCAAGCCGATTTCATTGGTCTCCATGTCCCCATTCCCTGCCACTGCGAAAGCGACCTTGACGACTGTGCCGCGCGGGTAGGCGAGACGCACCGCAAAACCCACCTCCTGTGCCCGTTTCGCCTGCTCCTTAGCAACATAATTCGCCGTGAAACCGGAATAAGTCATCGGGGCCGGGTCGCCGTCGTTGCGCTCGAACGATGCCCGTGCCAGAAACCTGCCGTCCGGTGACCACGCCGAGTGCTGAAGACCGACCGGCTGCTGGATATTGGTTCGCTGCTGCTGACAGCCGGCAAACTGCACCGTCACTCCATTCGGGAGCGACTGCGTCCAGCGCGAATCGGCGGCGGACGGGAACGCCGCGTAGAAACCCTTCACTTCAGCCCGCTTGTCGGCGTAGCCCTGCATCATCTGAAACTCCGGCAGACGCTCCCGCAGATTTTCCCACTGGTCTGGGGCGAGGACACCGCGGCCTTTATTCCTCAAAAGTATCTGAGTTTCACGAATGGCTTCGGGGTAGCGGCCCGCCGTGTCCAAGGTATTGATCCGCTCATACCGGGCGGAAGAGTGGATGCCACTATTCACGTACGGCGGTTCCGGCAGCAAAGTTGCCTTGTCGAAACTTGCCAGGGCATCGTCGTACTGCCGCGCCGATACTTGTTCGCTGCCCAGCACATAATACGCTTTGCCTGCCCAGGGGTCCGTGTCTCCAAACCGGCGAATTTGCATCTTCAAGAAAGCAATGTTCACCGCAATATGCGCGGGCGAGTCCGCCGGATACTCACCCGACGTAATCGCCGCCACCAGCGTCGGCGGCTCCGTCTGCGCCGTCCCTAGGGCCACCGCCATGCCGACCGTCAGTGTCAGAGCGGCGGCGATCACGCCGCGCGTCAGCCTTCGGCGACAACGTGACTTGTCGAGAATTGTTTTCAATCGGCCTTCTACCTTTGAGGTGGTAGCCATCGGTAGAGCAGCCCAAAGGGCGTACTCCTGTGCGGTTCGTTTGGGCTTGGGTGGTTTCATAGTTTGGTTCCTGGATAAGATGCCGCAGATTGGAAATCCGTGGCTCTTGCTTTGCTCACGGCTACCGCGACTTAACCGACTGCAAAGCAACGTCCTTAAACTCTTTCCACACAATCGGGCGCGTTTCCAGCAGGATTTCCCGGATTTGGGCTGGCGGCAGATTGTTGAATTGTGCGACTATTTGATGCAATGCTCGACTGGTTGGCATCCCGTTTCCATGATCCATGGAGGAACTAGGAAGGCGACGAACACCGTTCGTATCAATCGCAACAACTCGAAATTCTTTTCCGGCCTCTGGAAATGTAACCATTTGGTAACTGCTGCCATCCAGAGTTTGGGCCAGGGGAGTGACGGTGCAAGTGTCTTTCTGCCATACCCCGGACGAGATGCTGACACGAATATCCGTTTTTGTGACCGAAGTCGGGAAGCGAACGGTTAGCAAACGATTACCGCCAACGCGAGCATATTCTGCACTGGCGAGGCCATTTGATTCTGCCTGTTTTTCCAGGCCCCCAGCATCTTCTCCATAAGCATCGCAATGAGAGAATTGGTAGCTTAAAGTGAGATCTTGAGCCGTGTCCGGTGAAATATGAAGGGCAACATTCACTACACGAGCACCAGGATACGGATCCATTCCTATCGGCAATGCCGTCGCTTTCTGATAAAGTGCTGGGGAAAGTCGTACGCCGCCAGCGTCCCAGCCCTTTCCTTTGCCTCTCGTCAAACCGGCGTCTGTTAGCCCAATTAACTGCACTGTCACTGGATTAGTATTGCCGACGCTCTGTTTTGTCGTAGGCAGAGCTTGCGCCTGAACCACAGGCCGTAGTACTGCCAAACTTAATACCGAGACGGCACTCAAGCCCAGCGCGGTCATGAAAATCCGCCGCGTGATCTGACGGCGATTTTGAGTTTTGCTGAGGATCATTTTGAGTCTGCTTTCTATCTGTGAAGTCTGCGCCATGGCGATGGCGGTTTCGGGAACGGCGGAAACCGGCAGGGCGCGGGCGATTTCCAGGAGGTGACGGGCGTAGTCTGGGGCGGGGATCCCGGAGGCGAGGACGAGGTCGTCGCAGGCGGCTTCGCTTTCGGCGCGGAGGCGGCGGGCGGTGAGCCAAACGAGGGGATGGAACCAGTAAAGGGCACACACGAGGTCGGCGAAGCGGTGCCCCAGCCAGTCCGCGCGGCGGATGTGCGATACCTCGTGCAGCAGGACGGCCCGCAGGCGGTCTTCGGACCAATTCTCCGCCCCAAGCGGCAGCAGGACCACCGGGCGGGCACTGCCCCAGGTCATCGGCACGGAGGTGGCGGCTTGGCGCAGTGCGGGGCGGCGGGTCAGGTGCAGCACGGCGGCACATTCAGCGGCGAGGACTTGCGCGGGGGCGTCGGTGACAGGGACACTAACGCGCGAGAGCTGACGAATACCCCAGAGGCCCAGCAGGGGGCGGGTGAGGGCGATTAAAATGCCGACCATATACACGAAAAACAGAATAATTGTGGGGGCGCTGCTTGCCGCGCCCTCTTGTCCTGATGCGCCCTCTTGTCCTGATGCGCCCTCTTTTCTTACAGTAGACCTCTTGCGTAAGTACCTTGCCCTGAACGGCAGGGCTATAATAAAGCAACTCCCCACCTGCGCGGGCAGAGGAAAGGCCAAAATCTCCGCCCGCCAGGTGCAGTTGCTCCGCGCAGGCGGGGCTTTGCATTATCAAAGCCCAGGCGTTCGGCCCTGGGAAGACTTACGCAAGAGGTCTAGTCTGTCCCGGCTTTGATTTGGGATTGGGAGAAGGAGGACTAGGAGAAAGAGGATGAGGAGAAATAATCTCAGAGGGCGCAGCGAGCAGCGCCCCTACGGGATTATTTTGGGCCGACATGGCAAACCCCGGCAGCAGCCGCCAGCCCGGCAAAGCCACCGAAAGCAGCGGCAGGGCCAGCAGGGCGGCGAGAGTTAGCAGGCAGACCAGGTGACGTGCGGCGGCGGAAGCGCGACGTTGAGCGAAGAGTACCAGACCGGCGGCGGCGAAGATCAGCAGGGTTTTGAGAAGCAGGAGAGTCAGGGCAGTCATGGGGTATCTCCTCGGGCCTGATCCACGATCGCGGAAAGCCGCTCCCATTCCGACTGCGACAAAGGGGTCTCGGAGGTGGAAAGCAAAGCGGTGACTGTCTGCTCGACCGACCCGGCGAAAAAGGTCTGCATGACCTGATGCAGAGCGGTGCGGGCGGCACTCTGGCGGGGATGGGTGGGCAGATACACATACCGTGCCCCGTCTTTGAGGTGTTTCAAGTGACCTTTGGTCTCCAGAATACCCAGCAGGGCGCGGACGGACGAATACGAAGGCGGGTCGGAGAGAGCGGCGAGCACGTCGGCAGCGGTCGCTGTTTCCTGCCGGTAAACGATGTCCATGATCTGCCGTTCCCGGCGGCTAAGAGCCTCATGCGTGTTCATGCTAAAAATATAGCACATCCAAAACGAGAAGTCAATACAAATGCTAAAAAAACTGCATTTATTTTTGAGGCGCATTCCCCTTTCTCCTAACCCCGTAGGGGCGGGGCTTGCCCCCGCCCTCTTTGCCCTCTCTTTTTCTTTTCTTTTTCTCTTTTCCGCTTCTGCTCGCCGCTTCTGTTTTGAGGAAAAGATAGGGATAGGAGGGCGGGGACAAGCCCCGCCCCTACGGGAGTAAAAGATCAGAGGTCGACGGTCTGTCCGTCAAAAGCCAGCTCGACGCCCTGGGGCAGCTCGGCATTGGTGACGGCGTAGTCGTAATCGTGGGAGAGATGGGTGAGCAAGGTACGTTTGGGCTGGAGCAGGGCGATGGTCTCCAGGGCGGCATCGAGATGGAAATGAGTGTCGTGCGGCTCGCGCCGGACGGCGTCGAGCATCAGCAGGTCCAAGTTTTCCAGATGCGGCCAGGTCTCAGGCGGAATAAAGCTGACATCGGTGACGTAAGCGAAGCGCGGGCCGAACTTATACGCTAACACCGGCAGCTTTCCGTGACACACGCGCAGGGGCAGGATGTCGGTACCGTGCAGGGTCAGAAGCTGTTCCGGGACGAGCGGGAACAGGTCCACCTGCGGCTTGCCGCCGCCCGCCTGGGTAGGCTTAAAGATGTAGGTGTAGATGCGCCGCAGATCGTCCAGCACCTCCGGCTCGGCGTAGACCGGCATGGCTTTTCCCGTGCGGTAGTTGAATGTTCGCACATCATCGAGGCCGAAAATGTGGTCGGCATGCGAATGAGTGTATAAAATGGCATCGAGCCGCTTCACATGGTTTGCGAGGAATGCCAGCCGCATCTCCGGCGGTGTATCGACCAGGATATTCGCGCCGTCGTCCGCGGTCACGAGAATCGAGGGGCGCAGACGCTGATTGCGCGGGCCCGAAGAGGTGCAGACGGCACACTCACAGCCGATCATCGGGACTCCGTGTGAGGTGCCGCAGCCGAGAACAGTGACTTTCATACAGCAATTGTACCCGACTCTTTGGCCCGGCTATTTCGTCGGCGCGTAGACCTCACACTCGGTCGTAAACGCGAATGTATTCGGGTAGCCGACGGCATCGGCATGATGGTCCGGGTAGGTCAGCTTGACGAATTGGGCGGGCATCGGGTGGAAGAACGCAAAGAGCAGCCGGGACTCCGCCCCCTGAGCAAACGCCGCCCGGCCGATCTCGGTGAAGCGCGTTCCGTCGGCACTCAGAGAAACGCGGATCGTTTTGGTGGAACCGAACGGTGGAACGCCGAGGCGGACGATTCCAACATTTGCCATTTTACCAAGGTCGATCGTTACAGTCTTGGGAAAAATATCCGCCTCATTGGTCGCAAAGCAGTTCGTCGAGTTCGTCTCCCAGGAGCCGTCGGTCAGGCCGCCGATGCCGAAATTGTGCGTGTTGGGATCGCTGCAAACATACGGCTTGCCGAGAGCCAGGTTCGGCCCGGCATTGGCGGGGAGCACGGGCAGCGGCGCAGGGACCGGCATATCCGTGCGGAACGGCGAGGCGGGCAGGCCGGCTTTGTTGATGAGATTGCAGATCGGATTGGTCGCCCAGGCATAGCGCACGGCGGTGGGGGTCGGCACGGACGGCGCAGAGACGACAATCGTCTCCCCATCGATTTTGGCATCGGCCCAGACATACTTATGGTCGGCTCCGGCGACAGTGAAGCCCGTCACTTTGCCGCCGTCTTTGGCTGCCAGCCCGCCGCCTAAGTGGCTAAAGGTCAGGCGCAGGCTGCTGCCCTCGGCTTTCATGCCGCTATACTGCGGCCCGGAATACTCCACGGGCAGGCCGTAAGCGATCGCTTCGGCGGAGAGTGCCAGCCGGTGCCCGACATCCTGCTTGTTTTTGGGGTGTATGTCCCCCGCCTCACCGATATCAATCGCCACAGCCAGACCCGTTTTGGGCAGCTTCTGCGACGTCAGCAGCTGCGCCTCGCGCAGCTCCGCCCAGCCGGACTCTTCCGGCTGCGTCTGTAAGTTTTGATAATTCGCGAGTTGAACGACCATAAACGGGAAGTCGCCGACCCCGAACCGGCGTCGCCAGTCCGTGATCATCGTCGGCAGTAAGGTCTGATACTGCCTGCCGCTCCCGGCATTCGACTCGCCTTGATACCAGATCGCTCCTTTGACGCCGAAGGGAATCAGCGGGGAGATCATACCGTTATAAAGCACGGTGGGGGCATTCTGATCCGTCCCGCTGATTTGTGGATAGGGGTCGTTTGCCGGCAGCAGGGCACCTAGTTTATAGGACCAGGAACCGGCAAGAGGAATCGGAACGCCGCCAGGGAAGCTCAAATTGAGCGCGGCGGCGTCGCCGTAAATTCCCCCTTTGCCGCCGGTATCGAGGACGCGTACGGTGACCACGTTACCCATGGGCTTCAGCAGGCTGGCCGCGACTTTGTAAGCGCGGGGATGATCGTAAGCTTCGGTCGCGCCGACCTCGGTGCCGTTGATCCAGGTGGTATCGTAGTCATCGGCCAGCAGGTGCAGCACGGCGTCTTTGCCGCTGTCTCCAGCGGGCAGGTCGAAAGTCCGTTGGAACCAGATAATCCCGTTGATGTTGGCGATCTCCGGGATCCCCGCATCCTGAAAAAGCTGCGGCAGGGGCATCGTTTTCCAGGCCGACACATCCGTGGTCGGAACCGACCAGGCCGCCGCCGTGCCGGGGTCATGTTTGGCATACCACTGCGCTTTGATCAGATCGACGGACGCCCCCGATTTTTCGAGACGCGCAGCCTCGCGTATTCGAGCGACGGTAGGCTGGAAATCCGGCATGGTGTTCAGGGCTTCGGCACTGGTCCAGGCCTGGGCGGGTGTTCCGCCCCACGATGTGTGGATCAAGCCGATGGGGACGTTGATCGCCTTC
Source organism: Armatimonadota bacterium (assembly GCA_025353925.1). GTDB lineage: Bacteria > Armatimonadota > Armatimonadia > Armatimonadales > Capsulimonadaceae > JANXMY01. The sequence continues at coordinate 5,783 of JANXNV010000062.1, read as the reverse complement.
TGCAGATCGCGCCCGAAGAAGTAGCCGACGGCGGAAAAGCCGCCCCATCCGCCGGTGGATACGGTTTTCGGCGTGCAGGGCTGCCAGGACCCGACTGCCAGGTCGCGCGGGCTGGAAGCGATGGCCTTCTGCACCGTAAACAGGCGGATGTTCGGGTAGTTCGCGGCGGCGATCTCCGCCGGGGCATTGACCGCGTTTCCGATCCCGAATTCCATATTTGACTGCCCGGAGCAGATCCAAACATCGCCCATGAGGATATTCGACAGCGTGACAGTCTCCGGTCCCTTGACAGTCATCGCGAATGGCCCGCCCGCGGCGAACGGCCCAACTTTCGCCGTCCATTTCCCATCCGCACCGGCGACGGCGCGAACCGTCTGCCCATGAAAGCTGACGGAAACCGTCTGGCCGGGCGTCGTCCAGCCCCAGACCGGATCGGCGGCCCCGCGCTGCAAAACCATGTTATCGGTAAACAGCGGGCTGACGAAGGGTTTGGCCTCGTCCGCACGGACGGCATCAAAGGGTGCCAGGGCGGAGAGCACGATCAAACCGGCAATTACTACTTGGTTCACTAGAATCTTCTTTCTTCCACTAAAATCCTTTTCCACCTATAAAAACCGGCTGAACAGGCTCATACGGGCCGATCGCCGGGGTCGCCAGCGACCGCGGCGTCCAGTCGGCATCATATTCCAACCGGTAGGTGCCCTGAATGAGCTGATTGTGCGTGGTCCGCAAGGGGCTGTCAGTCGGCGGATGCCCGAAAGGAAGGTCGCTGACCTCCACATAAAACGGGTCTTGATCGTAGCCCTCCGCCAGAGATTTATGGGCCGAAGACGCATTGCTGTAGGCATTATTGATCTGGTTTGCGGCGATGTTGCCGAGGCCCGGCGCGTAGTAGCTGACGCCGCTTCCAACGCCGTCTGCGGAAAGGATGCTATTAAACGCTTTCAGGGCTGATGAGCCGGACGCGGGGTTGTTCTGGACCTCCTGGCTAATGAACGCCTGAGTATTGCCGTAGGTGCGCATGTGCAGGCGGCAATTATAGAATTGGCCTGCCGCCGTAGCGGCAAACATATCACGAGGCGAAGCAGCTCCAACCGCTGGACTGCCCGCACAGTCAAACGTCATGCTGCTGTTTAGCATGATGCCGGGCGTGTAATACCGAGCAAAGTCCTGGTTATTGGCCGGTAAACTGTTCCAAACCATCCGAGAAGTGAACCTACAGTTGACGACGGCTGTATAAAGGGACGACTCCAAGACTGTCCCGACAATACCGTAGGAAGAAGCTCCAGGAGGAGTGGCCTCCTGATCTAGCACAGACGGTTCGCGGGCATCAAACGTCTCGTTCACCACAAACGAGCGGCATCTGACAAGGTCACTAAACGCGGGGGCACAATGATTATCCGACATTGCACCTGTCTGCCATTGGCCGGGCCGGTTGAAGCAGCCGTAAGCAATCATCAACGCGGCGGTGTGGGCTGTCACGCCATCGCTATGACAGAGCTGCCCTGGGCTGCCCTGTGTCGCTCCCCCGTACGGTATCGCGCCGATCGGCAGGACATCCCCCACGCTTTCGCATTCATGCCAGAGAGCCTCCTGGCCGCCGAGAGCCATGTAAACCACTGTCGGTCCACGCCCCTCCTGCGAGGTCGTCCACCCATATTTGCACTGGATCATTGTCACAATGCCGCCGGTTACGGATCCCACATTTGCGATATTATGGCGGTCGGAATAGTACACCTCGACTCCGCGCAGTACCATTGCATCCGTGCCTGTCAAATGCCCAGTGATCCCCTGCCCACCGAGATCGGTGACATTCGCCGTGAAACCATCGATGCGGATGTTCTGGATCAAAATGTCGTCTACCGAGCCGCTGGCTCCCACTTGAATTCCGCAGTTAGTGTTAGCCGTCACACTCTCAAACTGCCTCTGCCCAGTCGCGGGATTGGCGTTGGCGGCATTGTTGGCCGAAGGATTGACATAGATCAGGTGCGACCCCAGGTCTACTCCCCACGAGCCGGGTGTTGCATCCACAGCGGCGACAGAGGTCATCTGGCGGTAGATGCTGTTGACACTGCCGGTTTCCCTCAGCCACGCGACGGTGCTGTTTTCGGCGGCCTTCCAGCAGCGCCCATTCGCCGTGCCGGGAACCAGACTCCACTGCCCCTGGCTATAGGGGGCGTTAAACCGCGAGAGGATCGGCTTAGGGTCAGCGACGCTGCCGTAGTCGTCTACCGTGACGTGCGAGGCATTGATCGAGAGGCCGGTAGGTGACAGGAAAGTGTCACCGCGTCGAAATCGCAGACGGACATCCGCCGCAAGGAGGCTTTGCGCTTTGGTGATCGTTTGGTAGGGTGCCTCGACCGTGCCGTTACCGGAACCATCACTGCCGCTGGCCGCAAAGTAGTAAGTGGTGGTACGGGCCGTATGGCACTCCGCCTGGCGGAACGCGAGCAGCCGCGTGTACCAGGTTTTCCAGGCAAGACGCGTGATTACCGGCGGGATGCCGACTGCCCCCGTATACGCAGTACCGGCTGACACACTTCCCGGCAGACCCAGCAGAGTCGAGGTCACGAGAAGGATGAACAGCAAAATTGAAGCGAGTTTCATAGTCAATAACTTCTCCGTAAAGCTATAATGTGCATAAAACGTGCCAAAGCCGACAATCGTATGAAAACACACTATTCTGAGGAAACGCCCCACGCCCCGGAGAAGGTTTCGCCGGGTTCTAGACTCACCAGCCCCCAGGCCGGATGGTTGAATGCATCCGACCCGCAGGTCATCGGTTCGATGGCCAAGGCACGGCGGCGGTGGCTCTCCGGCAGCGGGTCCCCGGAGTAGAGAACCACATATTCGAACGCCGAGTCCATCCAGACTGTCAGCGATCTCGCTGACGGCGCGGTGAGAGTCACCCGTGCCAGTCCGTCCTGCCCACGCTCCGGACTGCAATAGCACGTATTAAATACGGTGCCGCTGATGGTGTGAGCCTGCCGAAAGTCCAAATCGGTTTCATTCACCGGCAGCACGCGGCCTGTCGGAATCAACGCGTCGTCGAACTCTAAATAGGACTCGAACGGTACCAAGAGCATGTCCGTATCAATGAGCAGGGAGCCTACGGAGAAATAGGGATGAAACCCCGCCGCCACCGGAGCAGCGGTCTCCCCCAGGTTCCCCAAAGCAAACTCACAGGTGAGGCCTCTGTTCTCCAGCCGGTATGTCACCCGCGCGGCCAGCGTGAATGGATAGCCAGGATGGGCATCGGCGGCCAGCCCGGTCGTAAACGTGATCTCCGACCCTGAGGTCTGCTCGCTCTCCCAAAGCACATGCCGCAGAAAGCCATGGATCGTATTCGGGCCTTCTTTATCGCTGATCTCCATCTGGTAAGCCTGGCCCTCAAACGTGTATTTGCCCGCCGCGATGCGTCCGGGAAACGGAATCAGCACGTCCCCCTGCCCGCCGACCTTCCCCGCCGCCCCCGCGTATCCCGTGACGATTTCCTCAAGCGTACCGTCCACCCCTCGACGGGATAATCCGCGCAGCGACGCCCCATAGGGCGAGACGACTAAGTGCCAGTCGCCGTGCGTCAGAGTGATTTCGGTATCGGGAGTAGGCTGGGGAATAGGACTCATAAAGAGTTGTTGGACAAAGGGGGAAGAGATTCCTGCGGGTTTCACTGTACTGATGCAATAAATGCTGTATAATTGGAGTAGGAGCACCCCATGAGAGCAGCAGCTAAAAATCTGGTTCTATTCGTCGGAGCGGCTGGGATTCATGCAGGGCTGCGATTTGTATTTCGACAGGCATTGCCCCTGATCGAAACACGATTTTCTTGTGGTTGTCATGATTATCCAGCATGGACATATTGGCTAATTAAAGCAAATGATCTTTTCACATACACCCTATCATTCGGCAACCTAATTGTGGGAGACTTGCTATGGGGCGTCGTCGCTTTGACCCTCTATCTTTTGGTCAAAAAGTGGCGTGTGCTCTCTTACAGGATCGGACCGAGAAGAAATGGGCTTGTCGCTGCGTGGATTTTTGGGGATGCACTGTTTTACGTGGGCCTGATTATAGGGCCGGTCGCATTGATTGCTGTCCCTGGCCGATGGCTTTACGACTGGGTGCATGACGTGTCACTGCTTTGGCCGATCTATGTCGGCGGCCTGTGCGTCATAGCCGCCGTCTCCAAAGCACTTTTCTCGGGTGGGAGCCTGATTCGCGCTCGTATGCGGCTCCAAGCAGCGGTGCTGAAAGGGTAGGATTAAAGCCATCACCCGGATTTCCAATCCGGGTGACCGCGCAGGCACAGCAGAGGGGCAAGAGAAGAGGGCGCAGACGGAGATAAGAGGGCGCATCAAGCAGCGCCCCTACGGGTCATACAATCCCAGTCACGGAGTGACTTTCTTCAGGTAGACCGGCATTTTAATGCCGGGTCTTGTTGCCGACCGCAATGCCGGGTCTTGTTGCCGACCGCAATGCCGGGTCTTGTTGCCGACCGCAATGCCGGGACCGTCTGCCGGGTCGCGCCCCACAGTTCCTCCCTCTACCGCACCTCCGCCACCACCGGCTTGACCGACGACGGCAGCGGGTCTTGGGCGGCGACCCAGCGGGGCTGGCCGGTGCTGCGGTTTAGGGCGTAGACCTTGCTGTCGCCCTGGCACTGGAAATACACGGTGCCGTCTGGGCCAAGGGCGGGGAAGCAGAGCAGGCCGTCATTTGTCGCGAACTGCCAGCGTGTCCGGCCTGTGGCGGCGTTTAAGGCGTAGACCTGCGAGTCGTTGTAACCCGCGTAGACCATTCCATTGTCCCCGATGACGGGGGCCGACCAGGCACTGCCGCCGCCGGACCGCTCCCAGCGTTCTTTGCCGTTCGAGGCGCGGATCGCGAACAGCTTCTGCGCACTGGCGTACAGAATGTCGTCCGGACCGAGCACCAGCGGATAATCGACGCTGTGGCCCGTGGGGAACGTCCAGAGGGTTTCGCCGGTCGCACCGCTGAGGGCAAGGACCTGGGCATCGGACGTGCCTACATACACGGTCCCGTTCGCACTGACCGTCGGGGCCTGGCTGGGCTGGACCGCCAGGGCACGGCTCCATAACACCGCACCGGTTGTGCCGTTCAGGGCATACAGAGTGTTCGCGGACACGTAAACGGTGCCGTCACTGCCAAGCACCGGGGAGGACGGAATCCCCACCGTCGCCTTCTCCCAGCGTTTCTCGCCGGTTTTCGCATCCAGCGCGACCACCCGCTTCCCAAAGGTTCCAATATAGACCAGCCCGCCGCTGCCGACGGCGGGCCGGGTGTTCAGCGGCCCGCCTGTGGCGAACGACCACTTTTTTGCCCCGGTCGCCCCGTCGAGGGCATACACGCTCTTATCGCGCGAGGTCAGGTAGACCGTTCCGTCTTGCCCCACGGTCGGGGAGGTGTTGAGGATATTCCCGGTGGCGAACTTCCAGCGCAAGGCTCCGGTTTTGGAGTCGAGTGCCTGGATTTGGTGGTTCCAGGAGCCGACATACAGCAGGCCATTTGCGCCGAGAGTCGGCGCAGAGTTGACGAACTCATCCGAATCCCCCGGCAGCGGCGGCGGGGCAGCGGGCCGTGTGGGACGGCGACGCCCGCGTCCGGTCGGATTTGGCCGCGCGGGGTTCGCCGTAGGCTGCGTCGGCAGCCGCTGCACCGGCAGGCGGCGCGGCTGGTTCGGAAACCGAAACGGCGGCGGCGACAGCGGGATGACCACCTGCGCCGCCCCCGGAACGGCGGCGAGAAGTACGAGGGCCAGTGCCGGG
>JANXNV010000038.1 GCA_025353925.1 Armatimonadota bacterium | reverse complement strand
CAATGTCCGCTTTGCAGCGGCGCACTCGAAATCACCGAGACTGCCTGCCTAAGCTGCGGCGTTCAAATGCACGGGCATTTCTCGCTGGCACCGTTCAAAGCCCTGAACAACGAGCAGATGCGCTTTCTCGAAACGTTCCTGCGCTGCCGAGGAGTCATACGTGATATGGAAGCGGCTTTGGGGATCTCTTACCCCACCGTCCGTGCCCGCCTCGACACCCTGCTGTCGACTCTCGGTTTCGCCGATGGGCCGTTAGCCACTCCCCCAGCCGCCCCCAGACCACCGACGACCGAAGAAAAGGCGAATAAGCGCAAAGAAATTCTCGCGGCGATTCAGGCGGGAACCCTCGATGCCGACTCGGGCCTTCGTGCCCTTCACGATCTTTCAGGAGACACAAAATGACACCGACAATGGAACGAAACTCGGCGGAAACGCAGCCTAAGTGCAGCACACGCCCCCCACTGGTTCTGGTCGAATTTGAAGCACTGGAAGAGCGTGTTTCTAAGCCAGTACGTCGGCCCATTGCCGACACGCTGTATGAGTGCGGCACACTTCTTTGGATGGCCTCCATCGTTGCCGCCATCGCCGCCTCCATGGCACACTTGTAGACTCCAAGTTGTAAAATCAAAGGAGAATTTAAATTGACTGAAGAAAGTATACTGATCTTAAATATGCTCCGGGAGGGCAAAGTCACCGCTGAACAGGCCGACTCGCTCCTGCGCGCTGTGCGTGAGACCGGGAATGTCCCTCCCCCGCCGCCAGCACCGCCCCCTGCCCCGCCGCAGACCCCGGATCCGGCAGCAATGGCCTCTATGCAGGCGAAGCTGGCCGAGCTTCAGGGTAAGCTTGGCGACCTTCAGGGCAAGCTCGGGGCTGCACAGGCCGCTAAAACCGCCGGGCAGGCCGCCGTGCTGGCAGGAAAAGTGCTGGACCATATCCCGCGCCCTGAGCTGGATATGGGCCGGATCAATAAAGCGGTCGACGATGCCATGCGCGGCCTGAACTCGCTGAAGAATGACGCCCTGCGCACGGCCCGCAAAGCTGGTCGCCAGGCATCGGAGGAGGCCCGCAAAGCCGCACGTGAGGGCCGAAAAGCCTTCAAATTCGACTTTAGCGCGGATTTCCGGTCGGACGCTTCCGACGAGCGGCCAGTGAACGACAGGGCAGAGCCGGAAGCGGGAGAAACGGGCCAGAGCGTCGTCACCTGGGCCGGGGCGGATCGGCTGCATTTGGAAAACAACTATGGCCGCATCAAAGTCATCGGCAGCCCAATCTCGACCGCTTCCGCCGAAGCCAAGTTCATCAAAACGGCCTGGGCGGAAGCGGAGCCTGCCGCACGGGTTCTGCTGCAGCAGGTCTTTCTAACGCATCAAGTGGAGAACGGCTGCTGCAGGATTGGGATCGCCGCCCCGCAGGACGCCCGCGACCGGCTGACAGTGGACTACGAGATCACGGTGCCCTCCGGGATGCCTCTGGAAATTAGCTCGACGTTCGGCGAGATTTCGACCCACGGCGTTTCCGGGGCCTTGACCGCCAAGTCCGCTTCCGGCCCCATTTCGGTTACCCAGCCTGTGGGCGAGGGCACGACCAATGTAGTGACCGCCTCCGGCAGCGTCACGGTTTCTGAATGGAACCTGCCGGGCAGTGCGCTTTCCGTAGAGACGCACAGCGGCGACGTTCAAGTCGAGAGCCTGACAAGCGCAAGCTTTCAGCTTACCAGCCGCAGCGGAGATGTCACGGCGCGAAAAGCTCAGGCAGTGACAAGCGCGGTATTCGAGTCGGCCAGCGGCGACGTTTCCGTGACTGGAAGCTCCGCCGGAAGCCAGATCCAGGTCCGGACCCAGAGCGGCAATTCGACCGTCACAGGTCTTCGCGCCCCGCAGGTTCTGGTGGAGACGGTCAGCGGTGATGCCGAGCTGCACGACATCTCCGGGGCTTTGACGGTCAAGACTGTCAGCGGCGATGTCGAAGCAGACGGCGTGGAAAGCTCCACCGTTTCCCTGCTGACAGTCAGCGGCGACGCTCGCTGGGAAATCGCGGCACCTTTCAGCGGCTCATTTGCCGGAACAACCGTCAGCGGGGATTTAAGCGTCTTACTCGGAGCCGATCCCGATGTCCGAATCGAGATGAACACGACCAGCGGCGACATCACACTCTCGCTTCCCGTGACCGAAGCCGTGCAGACCGAGCGGCACGCCGCAGGCAAATCCGGAGCAGGTACCGGCAGTGTTCGCCTGCAATCCGTCTCGGGCGACTTGAAGCTGGTCTAAGAATGAGGGAACAATGATCGACATCCGCCGCCAAGCCCAAATCCGCAGAGAAGCCCTCGGCTGCTCCGCGGACGAACCCATCCCGGCGGAAGATATACTGGCTGCCTGTACCGCCGCAACTCACGTGCCCCGTTTTCGGGACAGTGCAATCATCCCGGGCGAGGAGCGTTTCCGAGCGGCACACCACTTCGCCCATCACTGGCTGCATCACGGAGCGTGTGGCTGCAGTCCGAGCGATCTCGCCCGGCTCGGCACCGCCGAACGTGCCGTGCTGGGCAAAGTCGATGCCGGTGCAGGTGGGCCGAAGCCCGCCGCTGAGGCACTCGTATTTGCCGGGGAACTTCTTCTGCCCGGCCCGCTGGCACAGAAGCTCTGGGAGCAGGGCTGGAGTTCGGAGGCCATTGCGAAATGCCTCGGCCTGCCGCTGACTTTGGTTGAGTGGCAATTGCAGGATGCTCTTCTCCTCCCGCCCCGGCAAGACAAGATGCCGGCCAAGCCGAAGGCTGAGCGGCCGCTGGATAGCTGCCAGCAGCAAGCCGCTTCCGTCGAGCGCGGCCCGCTTCTGCTTGGGGCCGGGCCGGGGACAGGCAAAACGTCGACGCTGATTGGCCGCTGCCGGTTCTTAACGCAAGTCTTAGGTGTTCCTGCGGAAAAGATACTGGCACTGACTTTCTCGCGTCAGGCTGCCCAGGAGATGCGGGAGCGGCTGGCGGACTCAGGGGTCGGGACACCGAACAGTCGTCCGTGGGTGGGCACCTTTCACGGTTTCGGCCTTGAGATCCTCCGCCGCTACGGGGACCGTCTCGGATTGCCCGCCGAGATCAAGCTGCTGGATACGCTGGATGCGGTCACACTGCTCGAAAATCATTTACCACTTCTCCATCTGGACACCCTCGACAATCTCTTTAACCCCGCCGTGCATCTCAGCGGTATTCTGAAGCAGATCTCCCGTGCGAAAGACGAGCTATGCCCGCCGGAGCGATACGCAAAGCTTTGCGCGGCCATGTCGGTGGAAGCGGAGCGGTTTGCCGCTGAAATAGCGATGAAGCCGGGTAAGAAGCTCAAGAAAGATGCCGACGCCGTTCTTCGCGCTCAGGAGCAGGCGGCAAAAGCCTCTGAAGTGGCGCACTGCTACGGGGTTTATGAAGCACTTCTGATTCAGGAAAATTTTCTCGACTTTGCCGATCTGATCTCCCGGACTGTCGAGTTGCTCGAGTGCTTTCCGGACATCCTCACGACTTTACAGGCCGAATACCCGCATATTTTGGCGGACGAGTATCAGGACGTCAACCGCGCCTGTGCCCGGCTGGTGCGGCTGCTGGCAGGCGAGGCGGCAAGCGGCCTGTGGGCAGTCGGCGATCATCGGCAAAGTATTTACCGGTTCCGGGGGGCATCCCCGGCGAACGTCGCCGCCTTTGAGCGGGACTATCCCAGCGGGCGGCGGTTGGAGCTGGAAATCAACTACCGCTCCCACGCTCCGATCGTGGAGCTGTTCAGCACAGCCGCACGGGAGATGGAGCGCGGGGCGGTGCCGACCGTCTGGCAGGCGCAGCGCGGACAGGGTGAGTTCGCGGCATTCCCTGCCGTCACCCTGGCAATCGCCCCCGACGATGACGGGCAGGCGGACGGCATTGTCAGGGCGATCCGGGCGCAGCACGCGGCCGGACGGCCCCTCAGCGACCAGGCCATTCTGTGCCGGACCCATGGGCAGGCGGAGGCCCTGGCCGAACAACTGACGAAGCGGGACATTCCGACACTCTATCTCGGCACACTTTTGGAGCGGCCCGAAATCAAGGACCTGCTTTGCTTCCTGACGCTGGTTACGGGGACAAGCAGCAGCGGGGCCTTGCGTGTCGCGGCCTGGCCCGCGTATGCGGCTTCGCAGCAGGACATTCTGACGCTCCTGGACCGCATCGCACTGGACAAAGTGCCTCTCAGCGAGGCTCTCCAGGACCCGGCACTCCCGGACAGTCTGCAAATGCTGGGGGACCATATTGCTGCCCTTCAAGCACTGGACCCAGACCCGGCGGCCTGCCTGCGGCATATCCTCTTCGGCCAATCGCAGTTTCTGCGGCGACTGGAGACGAATCAGCAACGGCTGGCCGTCCATCAACTCATCAGCCTCGCCGAAACGTTTGACCAGCGTCAGGTGACACTTAAAAAGCCGGTGCCGGAGAAGCCCGGCAAAACCCGCGAATTCCTGGCCCACTTGCGGCGTCTGTCGGCCATCGGTGAGACCCTGCGCGGCGTTTTGCCTCCGGAAGCGGGGTCGGTCGATGCCGTCCGGATACTCACGGCGCATGCTGCGAAGGGGCTGGAGTTCCCGGTCGTCTTCGTTCCGAACCTCGGCACGGGCCAGTTTCCGGCACGCGGGCGTCACGATGGCATCCCCGAGCCGCCGGGACTCGCCGACGCGGCGGGTTTTGAGGCCGACGACGAAGAATTCCTGTTTTTTGTCGCGCTTTCTCGTGCCCGGGATATTTTGGTGCTCTCGCGCTCCGAGACCGGCGGCACGGACCGGGCCATTAAACCATCTCCGCTGCTCGCCCTGCTTCAGCCATGGTTTATCGAGCGGGGTATCCCAGAGACGCTTTGGCCCGCTGGACGCACCGCCGGACCGTCGGCGGCAGATGCCGGACCGTCGAACATCCTACCGACTTTTACATCGTCCGCCCTGGAACTCTACACCCGCTGCCCCAAACAGTATCACTATGAGCGTGTCTTGAGGCTGACCGGTCAGCCGCCTCTCAGCGGCTACTTAAAATTTCATCACTGCGTCCGCACCTCACTGGCCTGGCTGGATGCGGAACAAGCTGCGGGTCGGCGTCCAGCGCAAGACACACTCAGTGCAAAGCTGGAAGCGGCTTGGGCCGAATACGGCCCGGTTGGTCATCTTCACGAAGCGAAGTATAAGGCAAGTGCGCACGCGATGCTTCGAATCGCCTGGGACCGTCCCGTCAGCGAGGGCCTACTGACCGAGACCGGGTCACTGCAAGCCACTCTGCCCTGCTGCCGCGTGAAAGTCCGCCCTGATTACCTGACCTTTGATCCGGCGACCGGCACACTCACTGCCTGTCGTCATCTGACGGGGAAACCCGGCGATGACGACAAAAACGACAAGCGTCTGGCACTCTACCGACGCGCGGCCCGGGAAACTTATCCGGATCGTTTGCTGCGTATTGAGATCCGCTACCTAGCAGACGGCACCATCACGGAAGTCGACGAACCAGCATCGGACTACAAAGCCAAGCTGGAAGCGGATCGCGTCGAGAAGTATGATGATGCCGCGCGGGGAATTCAGGCCGGGAGCTTTCCCGCCCGCCCCGGTGACATCTGTCAAACCTGCGCTTATGCCCTAGTCTGCCCGATTTGAGTACGCTGTCATAGAATTCTCGCTTGACAAAATCACGAAACCGGGCACGAAACAGCGTTTCAGCGATGCTTTGGACCAATATCACCGGCGACACTCGCCCCGAGGTCGCTGTCGTTCAGGCCCGTGTCCAAAGCATCGCTTTCGCTAGTCAACTGACGGTCGCCGTCAGGTTCATCGTCCAGCGAGTCGTCGTTGACATCCGCAGCAAGAGTTTCCGGCAGCTCATCCGGGAAATATTCAGTGTTCATCTTGCGTTCCTCCGTTCCCACTTTACCCGCAAACTGCTTTTCCCTCCCATCGCTTCGACTTTACTTCGGCGCGGCGATTTTATTTCGGTAAAGATGCGCGTGTGTTGTGCCTACAATACACTTGTGACAAAACTGCCTTTAGCTGCGAAGCTGTACCTGGTCCTGATTTATTGCTTAGGCATGACTGCCGCACTCTGTGCGATCCGCCTGCCCATGCCGAAGTCGCACGCCGGGCTGTGGGAGCTAAGCTTTTACCTTCTTTTGGCGGCTCTGGCCGGGAGTAAAAAAATCCGTCTGATGCGGCACCACAATGCCGAAGACCACGTCTCCATGTCACTGGCGTATGTGCTGACCTGCACCGCCATGCTGCGCTTCGGCCCGGCTGCCGGGGTATTGGTCGGTGTGATCGGCAGCCTGTCGAATGGGTTGTTTCCCAAACGTCAGCCGCTGCATCAACTGTTCTTCAATCTGACTCTGACTATGGTGGAAGCGTGGAGTTCAGGGCTGGTATTCCTGTGGCTGAACGGCAACTCGCTGGTTCTGAGGAATCCCGGAACCTACCCTGCCATTGCGGCTTCCAGTCTCGTTTATTTTCTCATCAATACCGGCGGAATTTCGATTGTACTGGGGCTTTGCACGCAGCAAAACTCCTGGAAGATCTGGCGAGAGACTTTTTTCTGGACCGCACCGAGCTATTTCGCCGGGTCCGGCGTAAGCACTCTCGCCATGCTGCTGTTTGCCAACCAGTCCGCATATGTGCTGTTTCTCCTGGCCCCCTTCGGCTGGGTTATGTATCAGAACTACGCCACGACCGCTGCTCGCACAGAGGAAAAACAGCAGCATATCGAGGAGCTGCAGATCGGCCAGGAACACCTCGCCGACCTGTACCTTGCTACGATCAAGAGCCTGGCACTGGCAATCGACGCCAAAGATCAGTATACGCATCAGCATATTCTACGGGTGCAGCGTTACGCCGTCGCCGCCGCAAAACATTTGGGGCTTTGCGGAGTGGAGCTGGAAGCGATCAACACCGGCGCACTCCTGCATGACATCGGCAAGCTCGGAGTGCCCGAATATGTCCTGCTGAAACCGGGCCGTCTGACTGATGAAGAGTTCGAAAAGATTAAAAAGCACCCGGTGATCGGTGCGGCGATTCTCGATCCGGTGGAATTTCCCTGGCCGGTGCTGCCGGTGGTTAGATCGCATCACGAGAAGTGGGACGGCACCGGCTACCCGGACGGTCTCAAGGGAGAAGAGATCCCGCGCACTGCCCGCATTCTGGCCGTCGCCGATGTCTACGATGCGTTGACTTCCTCCCGCTCCTACCGGAACGCCTGGACACATGAGCGTGCCTGCGATGTCATCCTCAAGGATCGTGGAACCCACTTCGACCCCGAGGTCGCGGATGCCTTTTTAGAAATCATCACCGGAGTTGTCGAGCAGATGGCGATTGAGGGGGAAGGGCCGCTTTTCGATGCTCTTACCACAGCCAAAGCACCCGCAAGCAAATCAGAGCTGGCGGCTCGCGATATCCACCGCGCGTCCTCCGAGTTGTGGGCATTGTACGAAGTCGTTCAGACTTTGTCGTCGTCGCTGGGCCTGGAAGAGACACTCGCGATTCTGGGGCGTAAGCTGGAAGCGATCCTTCCCGGAACCGCCTGCCTCTTTCTTCTCAAGGCGGCCGAGAGCGATAACCTCCAGGTACGCTGCGCCGTCGGATTAAACCGCGAGTTTTTCACCGGTGCAAGTACCCTGGGCCAGTCCAGTGCCACACTGAGCGTCGTCCGCTCCGGCAGTACCCGTTTGGGAGAGTACCAGTCCGACGATCTGCTGCTCACCGCTTCACCCTCCGCGCAGTGGGTCGCCCTGAGTGCGGCACTGATTGTTCCCATTACGCATCAAGGCGAGGTCTTGGGGACGATCAACTTGTACCATCCGGAGCTAAACGCTTTCGGGACGCACGATCAGCAGCTTCTCGAAACGATTGCGGAGCGGGCTGCCACGGCACTCTACAACGGCCTGGTATTTGATCGCACTCGGAGCCATGCTTTCACAGACCCGCTGACCGGGCTGGGCAATCTGCGCCGGATCACGCAGCATGTGGAAGAGTGCTGCGCTGATCCCGAGGCGGAACCCTTCGCGCTTCTCTGCCTTGATTTGGACAGCTTCAAGCCCATCAACGACAACTTCGGCCATCAGCGCGGCGATCAGGTCCTGCGTGACCTGAGCGCACTGTTCCTGGCGCATATCAAAGACGGCGACCTCGTGGCACGGTACGGCGGCGATGAGTTCCTGATCTTCCTGCATGGCAGCGGACCGGACCGGGCGGGTGCGCTTGCCCAGAGCCTGCAAAAGGCAGTGGAAAAGTACGATCCCGGCCTGATCCATCCCCGGCTGGGCGCACTTCACCTCGGCGTCAGCATCGGCTACGGCTGCTTCCCCATCGATGGGAATGATTTCACCGCGCTCGTCGCTGCCGCCGACTCCAGCATGTACCGCGAGAAGACCGAGCGCAAGCTCGGAGCTTTGGCCGGGCCGGAGCGACTGAATCTCGGAGCCGAGTTCGGTTTGCCGCGGGCCGCTTAACACCATCGCTCTTCTTGATCACCAGTCTGCATTCCCGCAATTGTCTCAGTAACCCCCAATCCATCACTCGCCATAATTAAGCCTAGATGGTCCCTGCTCCGCTCAAGGCAAACCGGTCGCAAGGCCGGGACGCAAAGCCAACGGGTCTTCTCCAGACGCTGTCTCACAACGCATTACGAGAAGATAGCCGGGCCGCCGGGGCCACCTAAACACATCCTTCGCAATTGACAAAAGCAAACCGTGCGAAAGCCCGGGACGCAAAGCTACGGACCTTCCTCCGAAATTTCAGGAGATGGCCGCCGGGTTACCTAATTTGCGACGATTACGAGGGAAAGACCATGTCCAAGAACACAGCATCGAAAACGTCCGCACGGAATCTGCCTGTACGCAGCTTTTGGCGGCTCCCGGCCATCGTCGCCGGCCTCTCCCTTCCCTTGGCGGTGTCGGCTCTGGCCGCCTCCACCACCGATCAGGCCACCACGCAGAAAGTCGCCCAAAAACCCGCCTCCGGCTGGTCGTCCGTTATTCTGAAAGTCAACGGCCCGCTGACACCCCAGCACCAAGCGCAGATCACGGCCCTGGGCGCAGACATCACCCATCACCTGCCGATCATCGGCTCCGTCGCCCTGCGCGTTCCCTCCCGCAACCTGCACAAGCTGGC
>JANXNV010000016.1 GCA_025353925.1 Armatimonadota bacterium | reverse complement strand
GTGTCCCCCTCTTCACTCCTTCTCCAGCAGCCCCCCATACTTCTCGGCAACGACCTTCCGCTTGACCTTCAGCGTCGGGGTCAGCTCGCCGCCATCCACCGAAAACGCATGGTCGATGAGGGCGATGCGCTTGATCTTCTCATAGTCGGCGAGGTCTTTGGAGAGCGTGTCGATCTCGGACTTCACGAACTTCCGGGCGGTAGGGTCGGCGACCAGCTCGGCGGAGGTGACTTTCTCGCGGCCCTGGGCTTTCGCCCAGGCTTTCAGGGCGTCGAAGTTTGGGACGACCAGCGCACTGACGGTACCGGCTTTGTCGCCGAGCAGGACGATCTCGGCAATCAGCGGGCTTTGCTTCAGCAGCGTCTCGATGGGCTGCGGGGCGACATTTTTGCCGTTGGCCAGCACGAGAATATCTTTCTTGCGGTCGGTGATCTTGACATAGCCGTCACTGTCGATCACGCCGATGTCGCCGGTGTGGAACCAGCCGTCCGCGTCGATGACTTCCGCGGTCGCGACGGGGTTGTTCCAGTAGCCGCGCATGATGGTCGGGCCTTTGACCAAAAGCTCGCCGTCGGGGGCGGTCTGCACTTGGACATTGAAGAGCGGCGGGCCGACGGTGCCGACCTTGACCCGGCCTGCCAAATTTGCACAGACGGCGGCGGTGGTCTCGGTCAAGCCCCACCCTTCGAGGATCGGTATTCCGATGGCGAGGAAGAAATTAGCCGTGCGCGGGTTCAAGGGGGCACCGCCGCTGACAAAAAACTTCAGCTTTCCGCCGAACCGGGCGCGTATTTTGGAAAGCACCAGCCTCTCGGCGACCAGATGCTGTAGAAATATCAATGGGCCGACGCTCTTCCCGGCATTGATGTTTTCGGCCCGCGTACTCCCAACACCCAATGCCCAGTGGGTCAAAGTCTGCCGCTTCTCGGGCAGCTTGGCGATGCCGTCGGTGACACGCTCATGGATGCTTTCATAGACACGCGGGACGCACTGCATGATGGTCGGGTGCAGCTCGGCCAGGTTGTCCATGAGCTTGAAGATGCTGTCGTTGAAGCAGATCTGGGCACCCTGAGCGAGAGCCATGCTGTAAGTGACGCGCTCAAAGACATGCGAAAGCGGCAGGAACGATAAAAATAGATCGTAGGGCGGCTGGAACAGGGGGAATTGCTTGTTGGCACCGTCGATAGCCGCTGCCATGTTCCCGTGAGAAAGCATGGCCCCCTTCGGGCTGCCCGTCGTGCCCGAAGTGTAAACTAAACTCATCAGGTCCTCGGGGGTGACCGAATCACGCCGGGCCTCGTAGGTCTCGCCCAAAACCGCCGTCTCGCCGACTTTGACGACATCGGCGAGTGTGAAAACTCCGGGTTCTTCGGACGTCTCTTCCAGCGTCACAAACACCGAAAGCTCCGCCGCGACCGCCCGGGCAAGCTGGGCTTTTGTCATCTGTTTAGCGTTCTCGGCAAAGATCGCCTTCGCCCCGCTGTCGGCAAGAATATGCGCGACCTGTCCGGCGGGCAGGGTGGGGTAAATCGGCACGGATACGGCCCCGGCAGCCAGAGTCGCCAGGTCCGCGATCGCCCATTCGGTCCGGTTCTCCGACAGGATTGCCACCCGGTCGCCCCGCTCGATCCCCAATGCCCGCAGCCCCAGAGTTACCTGACGCACTTTCTCTTCGAGCTGCCG
The DNA here is from genome assembly GCA_025353925.1 of Armatimonadota bacterium. Taxonomy (GTDB): domain Bacteria; phylum Armatimonadota; class Armatimonadia; order Armatimonadales; family Capsulimonadaceae; genus JANXMY01. The sequence continues at coordinate 6,522 of JANXNV010000016.1, read as the reverse complement.
ATAGGTGAGCGTTTCCCAGGCTTTGGTCACTGGTGATTTGGCCGAAAGCGCAGGCCGGTCCGGGTACTTCGCCGCCGTCTCGGCAAAGCGGGTGTTGATGGTGTCGAATGATTGCGGCATGGAGAAATTCCTCAAAGTTAGAATAGCGAAACTCTGCGTTCTTGTCAATAGCTCTTACGTTTCGTTGACGAATTCTCCTCCTGCCGGGTAGACTTTGAGTCAGAAATGGAAACCTGCACTTATGCCTCGTGACATTGTCCTCGGGAATGGAGAGCTTCTGGTCAACCTCGACCGGCACCTGTTTATCCGCGATATTTACTATCCGTACGTCGGCTGGGCCAACCATGTCGGGGGCTATCGCTGCCGGGTGGGGGTGTGGGCTGAGGGGAACCATTTTGCCTGGCTGGACGACGGAGCGTGGGAGTGGCAGATCAAATATGAGACGGATACGCTGGTCACGGACTGCAAAGCACTGCATCCGGGCCTCGGCCTGCGGCTGCGCGTCTCGCATGCCGTGCTGCACGGGCGGAATATTTTGGTTCAGCGGTTTCGGGTCGAAAACACCCAGAGCGACGCGCGTGAGGTGCGGCTATTTTTCCACCATGACCTGCGGATCGATGAAAGCGACATCGGGGATACGGCCTTTTATTATCCGCCCGCCAATGCGATGGTGCATTACAAGCGCGATCGCTACTTTCTCTTTGCCGGCGAAGTGGGTTCCGGCGTGCCGGAGGATGGTGCCGGGCTGACCCGCTACGCCTGCGGCGAAAAGGGCTTTCGCGGGGCGGAAGGGACGTGGCGGGATGCCGAAGATGGGGAGCTTTCCGGCAACGCCATCGCACAGGGGGCCGTGGACAGCGTGATCGGCTACGCTTTTACCGTGCCAGGTCAGGGGGATGCGATCCTGCGTACCTGGATGGCGGTCGGGGAAACGCTGGAAGAAGTCGCCGGGATGCAGTCGGAGCTGCTCGATCACGGTTTCGAGGAAGCCCTGACGGAAACGGCGGCGCACGACGGCACCTATGCGTTTCGGCGCACGGACCTGGAAGCACTGCCGCCGGGCGTAGCGGAGCTGTTTACGCGCAGCCTCCTAATTATTCGAACGCAGGTAGATAAGCGCGGAGCTATTCTTGCCTCCAATGACAGCGATATTATGGAGACGGCTAGGGCGCATTATTCGTATTTGTGGCCGCGCGACGGGGCATTAGTCTCCTACGCCCTGGACCGGGTAGGCCTCAGCGAACTGACCCGGCCATTTTTCGAGTTCTGTGCCCGCGTTCTGCCCAAAAACCGGGCCGCACTCATGCACAAGTATGGGCCGGACGGCACGGTGGGAGCTTCGTGGCATCCATGGATTATTGAGGGAATGGGCATGGAAATCCCGTTTCAGGAGGACGGCACCGCGCTGGTAGTCTGGTCGTTCCGGCAGCATTTCGCGAAGCATGGCGACTTGGAGTTTGCCCGCGAGATCTACCGAAAACTCATCAAGCCGGCGGCGGAGTTCATGGCGAGCTTCCGCGACCCGGCGACTCAACTGCCGCTTGCGTCGTGGGACTTATGGGAGGAGCGGCGTGGCACGCATATCTTCACGACCGCCGCCGTGTGTGCGGCTTTGAGGGCGGCGTCGGAGCTGGCGGACGCGCTGGGCGATACCCCCTCAGCTGTGTCATTTTCGACAGCCTCGGAAGAAGTGCGTGCGGCCCTTGTCACGCATTTCTGGGACGAAGACGCCGGGTATTTTGCCCGGATGGTGACGCTTCATACCGATGGAACACTGACCCGGGATATGACCTGTGATGCGTCGGCGTATGCCCTGTTTGCATTCGGCGTCCTGCCCGCCGATGACCCGAAGGTCGCGGCGACGATGGGCATGATGGGCCGGAAGCTTTGGGTGAAAGCGGGGGCGGGGGGATTGGCCCGGTACGAGCGCGACTACTACTTCCGCGTCTCCGACGACTTCGAGAAAGTCCCCGGCAATCCCTGGATCATCTGCACCCTCTGGCTGGCCGATTGGTACATAGCCATCGCCAAAACGAAAGCGGATCTTCGGGGGGCATTGGAGCTGCTGGAATGGGCGTCGCTCTGCGCCCTGCGGACGGGGGTGCTCTCTGAACAGATGCATCCGTTTACGCTCCAACCGCTGTCGGTCGCGCCGCTGACGTGGTCCCATGCCCAGTTCGTGACGACCGCTGGGGCGTATCTGGACAAGCTGGCGGAGCTGAATACGTAGGGGCGCTGCTTGCCGCGCCCTTTTATCTTTTTCGCGCCCTCTTATTCTCCCCGCGTCCTCTTATTCTTGCCGCGCCCCTGCAATTTCCCCGTATATCTCCCGACAATCAAAGAGAAAGCCGCCTCTTGGCGGCAAGTCTTTAGGCATCAGGGAGACAATCTTGAACGGGAAATGGACACAATGCCGGGGCCTCCTCGGTATGGCTGCACTTTGCTTGGCGTTCTTCAGCATCGCCGGGACACTGGAATCCGCCTCCGAAAAATCGGGGCGAACGGAAGGGTATCTGGTTACCACCGCCGCCCAGGGGCGGAATGCGGCACTGGCACAGGCGGGAGGCGAGTTCCGCGTCGTGGCGGCGAACCTGCTTTGGAGCAAAGTGATCGACCACTACCACCATCAGTACATGGCGCAAGGCGGGGACTGGGCCAAGAATGCCAGCCTGCTGCCGCTCTTGCAGACCATCATCACCCTCGATCCGCATTTTATTCAGGCCTATCAGATTATGGGAACGGCGATTTTGCCGCATACGGGGCAGGTCGAGCGCGGAAAGGCCGTGCTGGCCGAAGGAATTGCGCATAATCCGAATTCCTGGGAGCTGTACCGGGACATGGCGATCACCCTGTCGTTCACGCAGCATTACCCGAAGCAGGCACTGCCGTATGCTGAAAAAGGCCTGGCCTGTGCCGATGATGACTTCTCCCGAAATATTCTGACCAAGCTGTGCAAAACGCTCAAAAGTCAGATTGCGGAAGAGGCGAAGGCATAGGATTCCGTACCTGATTTAATAGAGCCGTCCGGCGTTTAAAACGCTGGACGGCTTTTTTAGCACTTGACTCCTGCAAACAGTGCGTGGTATAACACACTCATACACACTTCTGTGTCGGATTTCTTCTCTCATGACATTTCTGCTGCTGCGAACGACCCTTGCCATGCTGATTGCGTTCGGCGGCGGCACGCTCGGCATTGTGCTGGGCAAGGTCGCCCCGCACCGGCTGAACCTGCTGGTCTACGCGGCCATGGGGGCTTTGCTGGCGGTGACTGCGTTCGACATCCTGCCGGACGCCAAAGCTCTGCTGCCCTGGCCGCTCTTTCTGGCGGCGGTTGGCAGCGGCTATGCGCTCTTTTGGGCCGTCGGGAAATACGTCTACCATATTTGCCCTGCGTGTTCGATTTCGGCCTTCGATCAGGCGACAACGGAACGGCTGGGTCAGAGCGTGCTGCTTTTGATGATCGCCCTGAGCCTGCACAGTGCGATGGACGGTATTGCCGTCGTGGTCGGCGACAAGATCACGGGTCATCCGAATCTGGCCGTGCTGTTTGCGGTCTCCTTCCACAAACTCCCCGAGGGTCTGGCACTGTCGCTGCTGCTGCTTGGAGCCGGGTACAAGCCGAGGGCGGCACTGCTCTGGACATTCGCCATCGAGTCGGCGACGGAGGTCGGGGCTTTGATCGGTGTTCTCGGATTGCAGCGTGTCTCCCTGCTGCATCTGGGAATGATCTTCGCGCATGTCGGCGGCGGATTCGTGTATTTGATCGTAACGACGCTTGGCCTGTTCACGCAGCCGCTGGGACGACGGTTCGCACCGCGCAAAGTGCTGCCATTCGCGGCCAGCAGCGGCCTGGCATTTACGCTGACGGCGGGGCTGATGCTGCTTTTGCATCGGTACGGGCCGTGAAAGAAACTTCTATGACTAAGTATTTTGCCGCTCTGTTGGCTTTTGCCCTTTTTTTGCTGCCTGGCTGCCGGACACAGTCCCAAACTGTCGCCGTCTCGACTGCTCCCGCGTCGCCTCCGGCTGCCGCGGCCCCGCCCGTTCGGTCAGCATTCGACGGCGACCGGGCCTACACCGACCTGACCGCCCAGTGCGCTCTGGGTGTTCGCCCACCAGGCTCCGCTGGTCATGCCGCCTGTTTGGAGCTGATCCAGAAGCGGCTGACCCCGAACGTCGACAAAGTGGTCTTGCAGCCGTTTACCTACACGGACCCGGCCCGCCATGTGACTCTGCACCTGACGAACATTCTGGGCATCATCAATCCAAACGCAGCGAAGAAGGTCATGCTCTTCACGCACTGGGACACGCGCCCGACGGCGGACATGGATCTCGACCACAAAACCCAGCCCATCCTCGGGGCCGATGACGGTGCTTCGGGGACGGCCGCCCAGCTCGAGCTGGCCCGCGTCTTTCATGCGAAGCGGCCCACCGTCGGCGTCATCCTGCTCTTCGTCGACGGCGAAGACTGGGGTCCGGGCGAGGAAAAGATGTACCTGGGGGCACGGTATTTCGCCGCCCATCCGGGACTGTATAAGCCCGACTACGCGATTCTGCTGGACATGGTCGGCAAGAAGGACGTAACGATCTACCGCGAAGGCCGTTCTCAAACCTGGCAGCCGGAGCTGAACGATAAAGTGTGGAAAGCGGCCTCGGACCTGGGCTACGCCGCAAACTTCCCCGATTCCGTGAAGTACACCATCGGCGATGACCATGTGCCCTTCCACAATGCAGGCATCCCGGCCATCGACCTGATCGATTTCGATTACGCCTACTGGCACACGCTGGGGGACACGGCGGACAAATGCAGCCCGCAAAGCCTTAAAGCCGTCGGGGACGTGATGGCGAAGGTGGTGGGGGATGAAAAGCCGTAAGGGGGCCGTGCTATGTGGGTGACTGAATATGTCAAGACGATAGACGCAAAAATGAAAGCCTTACAGGAGCCGGTACCGAACCAAGAAAAATGTGAAGAGTTTGCGGCGGATGCCTATAAATTCTGCACCGAATTGTTTGGCCCGCCTGCCGACCTGCACAAGCCTTATAGACTGATAAACGGGACTGACGAAATATCAGCCTGCTGGTACGCAATCGGCCTCTATACGATCTCTCTCTCACCAAAGTGTGAAACCATCGAAGAGCAATGTATGATGATCGGGCACGAGATGTATCACCGTTTTACGATGCACCGAAAGGGAATGCGACAACAACTCTGGGTGGATGAGCTTCTTGCCTTTCTGACCTCTCACTCATTTCTGAAGAGGCAGGGTTATTCAGATTACGCCGAATCGTTTGCTCAGATGCACACAAGTCCAATCGGTAAACTCGACATTAAGAAATTACGTGGTTACCCGCGCCCCTCTCTGTATAATCGCGTGAAGGATATGGGGTTAATTTATTACGAAGAATTCTACTTTGACATCGCCCAACTCTTCGCCGCGCTGAAAACTATTCTCGGGAGTAAGGATATTTACCCCCTCCTAAAGGCTTCTTCACTCGAGCAATGGATTGATTCGCTGCCGGAAGAAAAACAGTATTGTGTCTGCCGCATTTTGGAAGTTTCGAGAGAGGGGACAAAACTTCCCGTCAGCGAAAGTGATCTTTGCCAAACTTGGTCTGCGCTCGAAGCAAAAGGGGGCAGTGAAGGCACAATCGTAGAGCTACAGCTGCTTTCCGAGCTTCAACCGACAAACGCGGCTGTATTCGCCTGCCTCTCCATCGCCTCCGTCTGTGCCGAAAAGTGGGACGCAGCATTAAACGCTTACTTGAAGGCACATGCGCTTGGCTCCAAAGAGTCCTTGCTTTTCAGCAGGACAGGGAGAACCTATTACCTGAGCCAAGACTGCACGCCAGCAGTGAAATGGCTTCAGAAAGCGGCTGCCTTCGAACCGGATTTGCCAAAGGTTCTTTATGGACTGGGATGTTCGCTGAATTCTTTGGGCTACTTGCGAGTCGCGCATGAGGCATGGGAGCGGATATTGACACTTGAGGACAATGTCTTCAAGAATTTGGCACGCAAGGCAATCGCCGAAACTCCGCTGCCCAATGGTTTAGATGAAGAGTAAACTCTAGATGAAACGCTTGAATTTCACGTTTGACACGGAGACCACGGATCTGCTGGAACAGATCTCCGAGCGGTATTACCATGGTAACAAGTCGCTGACGGTGCGGGCGGCATTGGAATCGCTGGCGACGCATTTGGGGCATGCCGGATGGGTGATCGCCGGGTACGCGCCTGCCATTTTGGAGCACCAGGAAAATTGCCATTCGTGCGGCACGGTCTATCCGGAGGGAGGGGTGCTGTACCGGCCCGTGTTCCAGCGCGGCAATGCGCCGGATGCCCTGCGCGAGATCCCGCAGGAGAACTGGCTGGACTGCTCGCGGTGTGTTGAAACGCGGACGGCGTGACAAAATGTGGACCTGTAGGGGCGGGGCTTGCCGCGCCCTTTGGATTGCATTTACTTGGATGCCCAATCCGGGTATGGCAGGTGCGGTTAAGAGGGCGGGGGCAAGCCCCGCCCCTAC
>JANXNV010000108.1 GCA_025353925.1 Armatimonadota bacterium | reverse complement strand
AGCCGCATGGCAAAAGCCGCCGCAGATGCCGGGACGCTGCTGCTGATCAACTGGCCGACGGCCTGGTCCGCCGTTATTCAGGAATGGGAGCGGCGGCTGCTGGCGGGAGCTATCGGGCAGATCAATTATCTCAAGTACCGTTCAGCGCACAATGGGCCAAAGGAGATTGGCTGCTCCTCCTATTTTACTGAGTGGCTTTATGATGCCGAGAAGAACGGGGCCGGGGCTTTGATGGACTACTGCGGCTATGGGGCAAACATGAACGCCCGCTTTCTTGGCCTGCCGACCTCGGTCACAGGAATGCGCGGGACATTTGTCAAAGACTATTCTATCCCCGACGACAACGCAATTATCTTGATGCAGTATCCGCAGGCTTTTGGCGTCACCGAAGCCTGCTGGACACAGACAGTGCCCTACGCTGAGGCTGCAAACCCAATTGCCTACGGGACCGGCGGCTCACTGGCGGTGGTCGCAGGCACCGTTCACTGGCAGAGGCCTGGACAGCCGATGGAGATCGTCACGCCGCCGCCGCTCATCAGCCCGCACCGAAACGGTCCTGAATACCTGCTGCACTGCTTGGCGACGAATGCGCCCATCACCGGCTTCTGCTCGCCAGAAGTCAGCCGCGTGACTCAGGAGATCCTGGAAGCAGGCTTGCGAGCGGCAGACACGGGGCAGACACAGAAGCTGCCCCTCTAACGTGATCGCCTCCGCCACAAAAGAATGCCGGCGGCCACTAAGAAGCACGCCAAGGGGATAAGCAGACGCCGCTTCGCAGTACGCTGGGCCGCTTCCGCAGGTGGAGTATCCAGATCAAGAGCGGCGGGTGAGTTTTCCGGCAGGAAGATATGGACGGCGTTCGGCACGATCTCGACACTCAGTTTCTGCATGCGCCCGCCATCTTCGCCGTCGAACTGGACCGGCTCCGGGAACCGGGACTGCAGGGTGACTTTTTTGGCTTGGTAGACTTCCATATCCGGGTCATCCTGGGTCCGTCCCAAGAGCGCATACCCCAAAAGTCGCAGTCCTTGACCTAGTGTTGCGGTTTTGAGGATGCCGACATCCAGCAGTCCGTCTCGGGGCGATGCCGTCGGCATGGCTTCAAGGCCCCCGGTGATCTTGCCCATGTTGGCAAGCAGAACGCTTTTGACACGGCGGCGCAGCGGCGGTCCGTCGTCCAGGATAATATCGACATAGGCTCGGCGGCGCGGCAGATTTTTGAGGGCGGAAAGAAAATAGGCCAGCTTGCCCAGCCGGTCTTTCGCCTGACGATCCGTGTCTGCGATCATTTGAGCGTCTACTCCCAAACCGCCCATAATGGCGAAATAGCGGCCTTCATTGGTGCGCACTAGATCGAATGCCTGGGTATGACCGGAAAGTGCGACCGTGACGGCATCCGGCACGGTCATCGGAATCCCCAGATTGATGGAAAGCAAATTCCCGGTGCCGGCGGGGAAGACCGCGATTGGGACTTTCGTGCCGACCAAGGCGGACATAGCCTCCATGACGGTACCGTCGCCGCCGGAAACGGCCAGCAGGTCCACGCCGTCCTGCACGGCCTGCGCGGCTAATGCCTTTGCTCCCTGCTCCCGGGTGGTCGCGATGAACTGGCATCGATACCCCAGATTAGCAAGTGTGTCCGAGATGATCTTCTTGCGTTCTTCCGGGTCACTGCTGCCGGAAACAGGATTGAAGATGATGGTGACGCACTTCTGGTCGGTGGCATGGGTAGTTTCAGTCATACAGGCTATTACCCGAAAATGGCCTCTCTGCAACGAGAAGTGCAAGCGTTTTTTCGCGCTCCCCCATACAAATACCAGTGTTGGCATGATTTATGCAGTGTGTATCGATACGGCATACCACTTTACCCTCTGCCGTCGGTTCCCGGACCGGTTTTCGAATCTGTAATGACGCTTTCATAGCAGAAAGAGGAAAAATGTCCATCTCTTACCCCTCCCTGCCCGCATCGCGGGCCGCCATTCGGCGGGCCACGCTGTTCGCGGCCCTTCTTGTCATTGGCCTCCCAGGCCTGGTGAGTGCCCAGACCGTCTCCTTGAGTCAGCAAAGCTTTATTCTGGACGGGGTTTCTACCCCGACGACCGAATGGGGGGCCGCTGACTTGACTTACACGGGTCAGTCTCCGATCCTGTACTTCAATCTCGCCGTCAATGGCAGCTGGCAGGTGCAGAATGTGCCCGTGCTGAGTGCAAACGGCACCGGGGTCACGCAGTCCGAAGTGTTCAGCTTCGATCTAGGTGTGCCGCGCGGCACCAGCGTGAGTGCTGTCAGCTACGGCTATACTCTGACTTCCTCGGTGCAGGGCACGATGCCTGTGAGTAGCCTCCTCTCAAACACCACGCAGCGCAGTGTAGTCTTCAGCAGTGGAGTCAGCGGGACACCGGTCCCGCCGGTTCCGCAAGCCGCCCCGCTGGTCGGCGGCCCGGCGGCTGATCCCACCAAGCACACGGTGATGAACTTTCCCAATCAGGAAGTTGCTAAAAATGAATGCGCTCCGGCGGCGGCTTCCAACAGCCTCCAATACCTCAGCAGCAAGTATCAGCCCAACCTCAAGCGCCGATGTCATCAAAGAGGTGGATGCGGGGGAAGATGTCGAGCTTCAGGGGGACTGGCACACGGCGGCGGTCGTCGGCATCACGGACCTCGGCGGCGGCAAGTACGCGCTGGATGTGGCCCATGACACGATGCAGGGTGTGGCCGGGGGAACCCAGACCGATTCGATCGTCTATGATCCCGCGACCGGGAAATTCAAGGGCAGCCCCGGCTTTTTCGACGGTTCCTCGTTTCAGTTCGCCGTGGGAGAAAGCCCGGTGCCGGAGCAGTCCACGGCGGCTGGTTTAGGAATAAGCTTACTGATCTTGGGGATCGTCTTTCTGCGTGGTCGGAAGAACAAAGCCGGCACGGCCTGAGTGACCGGGGAGTTTAAGCGGCCAGAGCCATATCGCTCGGTGGAAATGCGATGAAGCTCTGGCCCTGATACTTGTCCCGCAGAACGCCAACACAGTCGGGATCGAGCGACTCGCTTTGCAAAATCGAAAAGACTTTATCCATCGGCATCGCATCGCGGTAGGGGCGGTTCGCCGAAAGGGCATCGAACACGTCGGCGACGGCTAAAGCCCGCATCTCGACGCTGAGAACGTCGGCGGTCAGGCCGCGAAAATAGCCTTTGCCGTCGAGCCGTTCATGGTGCGCCGCCGCAATTTGTGTGATCTGCTCGAAACCGCCGATAAGCTCGAGTATCTGCTGACTGTGAAACGGATGTCGGCGGATACACACCCATTCTTCGTCGGTCGGCTTGCCGTTCTTGTCCAGAATGGAGTTGGGAACGGCAAGCTTTCCAATATCGTGGAGGAGGGCAGCGCGGCGAAGCGTTGTCCGGCGTTCGCCTGAGATCCCCAGGCCGTCGGCGATCTCCAGGGTATAAGCGCAAACCCGGGTCGAATGCTCGCCGGTAAACTGAGACTTGGCATCCACGATTTGCGCGAACGCATCACAGACCGAATCCACACGGGCATCGGTTGCCGCCTCAGTTGCCGCCCTGATGTCCATGCCGAGAAGTGCCGCGTGGGGCGTCTCCCTAACAGACTTCCAAAATGCATCGTCCTGCCGAAACTCATGCGCCGCCCGAACCAGGTCCGGGTCGAACCAGCGGCCGGAGCGGGCGCGGATCATCTCATACGCCGGGCCGAGGCCAAATGTCTGCGCGAAGACTTCCAAGGTCTGCGCTAGGCAGGCGATTCGGGCGGGCAGGGGAATGGCATCGCCTACGAGGTGGTGAGGAGCACCGAGGCCGTCCCAGTGTTCATCCAAATACTTGATGCAGTCCGCCGTCTCCTGACCCAGCCCGAGGCTCAGTGCGATCTGCGCCCCACGTGAGCAGCGGGCTTGCATAAGCTGGTCGCCGACGTTTTTAATCCCCGCTAGTTTGACCATCTTGCCCGCGCGGGCGAGCAGCGAGCCTTCCGGCAGGGTATGGGCGGCGGCATACTTGATGGCCTCGAGAATGTTAGTCCAGTCGACGATTTTAGAGGCATATTTGGCCTGAATGTCGTCGCTACCATAGATTTCGAACATCCGCGCTGCGTTACTGGAACACCCCGAGTCCTTCATCAGCAGGGCATGGTAGAGGCTGTTCAGTGCCGCTTCCTCCATCCCGACCGAGGCCCCCAAGCGCATCCCTATCAGGCAGGTACGCTCGGCATGGCCGCGCACCTGCCCGCTGGTCAGATCCAGGGCATAGCTCAGTGACGAGAGCACTTCCGCCAAGCAGAGCGTTCGGTGCGGGGCTTCATCGAGTGTCAAAGTGAAAGGTAGATGCGGCATGGGTTTGTACCATTATCGGCGTGGGGGTGGCGATATTAGAGGGCTTACGGAAGTGTTGCCACGAAGAAAAGACGTGGGAATTTATTCCCACGTCTTTTCTGTCCACACGCTCACCCTCAGTCCTGCCAGAATAAATTCTCAGCGGCATCACCCAATATGCACGGCCAGACTGGGTATACTCCCGTATCAGTAGCTATAGGAGCCGATTAATTTGAACCTTGTCCGCATGAAAACCCTTTGTCTGTACGCCTTTCGGCATGGAACCAGCCTGCGGGCACAGACGCCGGGGGCGACGCAGAATACCAAAACACTCTTCGACTGCGGCCTATTGTATCTGCCCGCAATTATTGGGCAGGACCCAGGCTTTCTCAGCGAAGTGACAGCTTTGGAGCTGCCGGATGACGTGGCCCTTGCGCTCGGCAGCAAATTTCCCGTGTTCGACGCCAAAGCGTATCTCACTGCCCGGGCGGAAGCGAAGCGGCTGGAAGAGAAGCTGAAGGCCAAGAAGCCGTTTGGTGCTGCGGCCTAAATGCGAACCAATAAGCTTGGGAAAACCAGCCTGCGCATCTCGGAGATCGGCTTCGGCGGGTGGGGAATCGGCGGCAACGCCTACGGCAACTCTTACGGCGAAACCGACGATGACGTTTCGAAGGCCGCGCTGCGGCAAGCCCTGGAACTCGGCATCACACTCTTCGATACGGCGGATGTGTACGGGCAGGGCCACAGCGAAGCACTATTGGGAGAGGCTCTCGCGGAATGGTCCGGCCCGCCGCCGACAGTCGTGACAAAAGCGGGAATCAACTTTTACCGGCAGGACGGCACGCTGGAGCCGGACTGGACCCCTCTGGCACTGGCGCATGCCGTCGAGCAAAGCCGGGCGCGTCTGCGGCGGGAGACGCTGGACGTTTTCCTGCTGATGAACCCTCCCGTCGAGGATTTGGAGCGGTTCCGGGTCTGGGAGACACTGGACGCCTTGAAACGGGCGGGCAAGATCGCCCATGCCGGGGTTTCGGTTGCGGACCCCGCCGACGGGGTCTGGCTGCTGCAAAACCGCCTGCCGGTGGAAGTGATCGAGGTCGGCTACAGCCTCTTTTATCAGGGAGCGACGGCGGAGCTGCTGCCGCTGGCCCGTCGGCACAAAGTCGGTATCCTGGCCCGCGAGCCGCTGGCGAACGGATTTTTGACGGATAAGTACGCGGCGGACACCGAGTTTACGGAAGGCGACATCCGGGCGGCCCTGCCCCGCGAATACGTCGCCGCGATGGTGGAGACTGCGGCGAAACTCCGCTTCTTATCACAAGAGGGGCAGCGGACGCCGACCCAGGCCGCCCTGCGCTTTGTGCTTGACGATCCGGCAGTCGCCTGCGTCGTGGCCGGGGCGAAGACGCCCTCGCAGGTACAGGAAAATGTCGGCGCGATTCATACTGCGCCGATATCGGAAGCAGAACGGGCACGGATCGCAGGGGTTTTCTAAGATGATCAAGCTGCCTACGACAGCGCAGATGCACGAGATGGACCGTGTCGCGATCCAGGAGTACGGTGTTCCTGGAATCGTGCTGATGGAGAATGCCGCCCTGCGCGTTGTCGATGTCGTGGTGGAACGTTACAGCCCACTCCAGGGAAAGCGGGTCACCGTCGTCTGCGGCAAAGGCAACAATGGCGGGGACGGTCTGGCGGTCGCCCGGCATCTGGCGACTCGATTTGGCGCAAATGTGACGGTCCTGCTGGCATCGGACCCGGCAGAGTATTCGGGCGACGCCGCCTTGAGCTACGCGATGGCGCAGTCATTTGGCCTGTCACTGCTCTCTTCCGATGGCCCAATGACCGGCGGCTGGGGCGAGTTGATCGTGGACGCTCTGCTTGGCACAGGCATCAAAGGGGCCGTGACCGGGCCATATGCCGAAATGATCGAGGCGATGAACCGCAGCGGTGTGCCGATTCTGTCAGTCGATGTGCCTTCCGGCCTCAACTCAGATACGGGGCTTGCCGAAGGTGCCTGCATTCGCGCCTCTATGACAGTGACTCTGGCACTGCCTAAGTTCGGCTTAGTGGTCTACCCTGGGGCGGAGCTTGCCGGGGAAGTGCTCGTTGCAGACATTGGAATGCCGCGTCCCCTGATCGCGCCCGACGAGATCAGAGTCGGCGTGACGGAGTCCTCAGACGTCTCGCGCTGGCTTCCAGCACGGGTCAACGGGCGGGACAGCAACAAAGGGCAGTTCGGTCATGTGACGGTGTTTGCCGGCTCGGCGGGCTTCGCAGGCGCACCCGTTCTGACGGCGGAAGCGGCGGCTCGGACCGGGGCGGGTCTGGTGACACTCGTGATCCCCGAGGGCATTCAAAACGCCGTCATGGCACGGGTCAGCCCGGTGGTGATGACGCGCGGTCTGCCGCAGACTTCCGGCGGGACATTCGCATGGCGATCCGTCGAAGCGGCCTTGATAGTGGCCGGCCAGGGGACGGCAGCAGCCCTCGGGCCGGGTCTGGGCGGGACGAATGACGAAGAAACGCGGGCCTTCGTGCGCGAATTCGTTGCCTGTTGCTCGGTGCCGCTGGTCATCGATGCCGATGCCCTGAACTGCCTGGCTTTGGAGCCTGATCGGGGAGTTTCCATACTCCGAGAAAGATCTGTGGCTACTGTCCTGACCCCCCACCCCGGCGAAATGGGGCGGCTTTTGGGAATGGATACGAAAGCCGTCCAGGCGGATCGGCGCGGGGCGGTCGAGTGGGCGGCAAAAGAATACGGCTGCGTCGTTCTCCTGAAAGGTGCCCGGACACTGATCGCCGATGCCGCAGGGCGTCTCGCCGTCAACACGACCAGCAATCCCGGTATGGCGACGGGTGGCGCAGGAGACGCACTAACGGGTATTATCACTGCACTTATGGCAGGCAGGCTGGGGCCGTGGGAATCGGCGGCTGCCGGAGCCTACTTACATGGTTTGGCCGGGGATTTGGCCGCCGCAGACCAGGGAGTATATGCCGGGCTGATCGCTACGGATATTATTCACGGCATAGCCTACGCGATCGCCCACTGTCATTTCGAAAATTCAGACTTATGACTCGACTATTACTTGCTATTTTGCTTTTATCGTTCGCCGGAAGTGCGTTTGCAGATCCGATTGTCCAGGTGACCCTACCGGACTACGGCAGTTACTCGTACTGGCTTCAGGCCCGAAATGGGGCGGTGATCGCGCTCCCGGCGAACGTTTCCAACCATCAGATCATCACCCTGCGTGTTCCGCGCGAGAAAGGCAATCGCCTAGTACTCCTCGACACTGCGACCGGGCAATGTGCGCAGCAAGTATTGGCACTCAGCGCGGCGGGAACAATCGCGCCTGCAGTCTTTACTCTGGGCGACTTTCGCCCTCTCGGTGCTGCGCCGTCGACAGCCCCAGCGGCTGCATCCGTTGCCGCGGCTCCTGCGGCCGGTGGCGGGATGCCTCCCGCTTTGATTGCTGCTGCCGGCGCGGCGGCAATCGGTGGCGGCTGGTTTTTGTGGGCGCTGGGCCGCCGATCCGCGAAACAGACGCCCACAACACTCACGGTGCCGCGCGAGCGCGACCCAGGGATGATTCTGATGCCGGGGCATCAGGGACCGCCGGGCGAAGATACGGAAATGACTCGGTTCGATATCGTCCCGGAGAAGGAACTGCACCGCGGCCCAGTCATCCCTCTGGCCCGGCCCGCCACTCTGGTCGGTGTGCAGGGCCTGGTAACCGGAAGCACATTTGCTCTGACCGCTACCGAAGTCACGATCGGGCGCGACGGGGAAAACGAGATTGTGCTGGCGGAAAATACTGTTTCCCGCTACCATGCCCGCCTCCTGCGGCAGGATAACGGCCAGTTTGCCCTGCTGGATCTGAGCAGTGCGAATGGGGTCTACGTCAATGGAACGCGTGTTCAGCGGGCGATCCTGCGTTCTGGGGATCAGGTCAAAGTCGGGGACAATTTTTTCCGGTTTCAGAGCAATGATGAAGCGAAACAGTAGAGGAGTTATGAAAATGAAGACGATATTTCTTGCTGCCCTGTTGGCTGCGGCTTTTCCAACGACAGTCTTGGCCGAAGACGCCGTACTGCCGCCGCCGGTCGTGGTGACGGCGGCCCCTGCGGCCAGCGGTGCCACGCTCCGATTCAAGTTTGTTCCCGGCGAAACGCGTCGCTACAAGATGAATATGACGATGACCGGCACCATACTGACCGGTCAGTCCGGGGCGGGTATTCCGATGAACACCATCATGGAAATGGTGATGCGCCAGACGGTCAAGTCGGTTCGTCCCTCCGACGGCGCGGCCACGATGTCCACGCAGATCGAAACGGTGGAGATGAGTATGAGCGGCAAGGCAATTGCCATGCCGGAGGCGCAGATCGCGAAGATGAAGCAGCCGACCACGACCCTGATGCTGCCGACAGGAAAAATTCTTTCGGTCGACGCTGCGGCTCTGCCCGCAAGTGCAATCTCTGGGATTGATCCCAGCAGTGCGATGAAAGCCAGCCTCGCGTTTCCAGACTTGCCGGTGAAAGTCGGCGACCACTGGAACGGCAGCCTCAATCTTGGTGGTGTTAACGTGCTTTATGCCTCCTCTCTGGCGGGAATAAATACGGAGGGCGGCGCGGACCAGGCCACCATCAATCAGACTTTGAGCGGCGACATCAATATGACAGTCACCAAAAATATGCCGGTCACCATGAAAATGACTGGAAAGCTGACTGGTGGCGGCAGTCAGGTATTTGATAATACGGCCGGGGCACTTGTCAGCCAGAACATGGAAATGAATATGAACTTCCTGATGAAGTTCACGCCCCCCGCCGGTGCCGCCCGTCCGGCAGGAATGCCGCCGAGCATGAAGATGGCGATGAAGCAGATCGTCACGATGGAGCGGCTCGATGACGCGGTCCCCGGCACAACTCCAGCAAAGTAGAGGGTAGGGAGCTTTTCGTGTCACACTGTCAATATCCTGCCGTATTCCGCGCGGCTGTGCCCGCACAATCGATCACGCTGCGCTACAAATACGTGCCGGGGCAGGTGCGGCGGTATAAGCTCCACACACGCATGGACACCACGCTGACCCCAGCCCGGCCCGGTTCCCCCCCGACATCCACTGTGACACAGGACATGGTGTTCCGGCAGACGGTCCAAAAAGTCCGTACTTCGGATGGGGCGGCAACTTCTCTCGGGCAGATCGAAGAATATCACGTCTTTTCAAACGGCAAAGAGACGGCACTCCAGTATCCAGCGTCAGCTCAGATGAAGAAGCCGTACACGGTCGTCTCTTTGCCCAGTGGCCAAGTGCTTTCGGTTGACCTCTCGGGAATGTCGACGCAATTCACCGGTGCGTTCCCGTCCCATCCTCTGAAGGTCGGTGAGTCATGGAAAGGAGCAGCCACTGTCGCCCTAGGTGCCGAAAGCGGTGCTGTGACGAATACCTTCACCGGATACGACACCACCGGCGGTGTGCGCCGCGCCATTATCCAGCAGAAGATGACCCGCAAGCTTACCAAAGCAGCAGCTGAGGGAACCAGCAGCTCCCAGGTGATGAGCGGAACCGTGACCGGCGACGGCACGCTCGTGTTCGATCTCGCCACCGGAACAATCAGCCGCCTCGCCCACGTGACGACCCTTGACTTGCGGCTTGGCACCACGATACTCAAGCAGCGGTTTCAAGTGACACTCACCCACTTGGAAGATGCAAAAAAATTAGTCCCCTAGAAGAGGTGCTGCCGAAAACTCGCCGCCGCCGTTAGATATGGGTGGTTTGTGCTGGTGGCGCGGCTCCGCCGCTCGAAAAGTCAAGATCAGGCTCACCCCGCCCAGTATCGCCGACAGCACAAACAGCACCGGGTACCCTCCGGCATGGTCGGCCAGCAGCCCGCCCAGCAGTGGTCCGGCGGCGCGAGGGAGAGCGGTGACCGCATTGAAGATCGCCGTATACAGTGGGATCTCCCGGGATGTCCCGGCATATTCCATCACGATGTTATTCCCTGCCAGACCCGCCCCGGCCATCGCCAGAGCCAGCAGGGCAAACACCCCGTAGAACATTTGCGGAGAGGTTGCCGCCAACGCCAGCAGGGCCGCCAGCACGCCGCAGAGTGCCGATACCAGCAGCACGGTCTTGTTCCCCGCCCGATCACTCCACGCCCCCCAAAGTAAGCCGCCGAAAGACCCCGCCAGCACCAGAGTGGCCGTGTATCCGGCCACTGCTCCCGGACCGGCCAGCAGATGCCGCTCCGCATAGAGGACATAAAACGGCACGGCAAGCCCTGCCAGGGTCCAGGCGATCTGGCCGAGCAGGAACCGCCGGAAGTGGGTGTCAGTCCGCCAGACTCGCAGGCTGTCCCGCCCGTAGTGGCCCGTGTGCGGATTGTCATTGGGGGTCGGCAGCCTCAACGGCTCGCGCACGAAGCCCAGCGGGAGGACGCTCACTGTCAGGATCAAAAAGCAGATGAGAAAGCAGGTGCTGTAACCTTCCGGGAATCCGCCGTTCGGCCCGGACAGCAGGCGGCGCAGGAGGCCGTCCATACCGATCCCTAAAACTCCCGCCACGCCGCCTGCGTACCCGAACAGCCGTCCACGCCAGGCCGCCGGGACGCACTTCCCGACTACGACCCAGTAGGCGGGCTGGTTTAAGCCCATCGCCCCGGCGTGTACGGAGATGACCAGAAAAAGAGCGGCTAAAAGCCAGCCGGGGTGCGTTCTGCCCCAGAGCAGTGTCAAAGGAACCAGTGTCAGGAGTACGAACCGCTCGATCAGCGCGATTGTGAAGAGGTACGGCCGCACCCGGCGCAAGCGGCTGATGTGACCCACTACCAGCAGGCCGGGCAGGAATACAAGCAGATTGTACAGCGCGGGCAGCGCACCGACCGCCGTGTTGCTCGCCCCGAGGTGGCCCAGAAAAAGCGGCAGAATCGTGGTGTTCGAAATGAGCGCCGCTCCCAGAGGCCAGCCGACCGCATCGGTGAGGCAGGCGATAAAATTCCAGCGTTTGTCGGCACGAATCATCAAGTACTTTCATTCATCACAGTCCGGCGCGGCGTCCACCGGACCCGCTGGGATGCCAGAAGCACCAGCAGAAGGATTGCCTGCAAAACGTACGAAAGGCTGGCCGAGACTCCGGCACTGCGCTCCATGCTGCCCGATCCGGCGTTCAAAGCTCCGAAAAATAGGGCCGAAGCAAGGATTCCCCATGGGCTGAGACGCCCTAGCAGGGCAACCGCAACCGCTGCGAAGCCGTACCCCGGCGAATAATTCTCGTAAAGCGTCCCGACCACGCCCGACAGCTCGATCCCGCCTGCCAGCCCGCATAGCCCGCCGCTCCAAAGCATCGTGGTCAGACGCGTCCGGGCCACATCCATTCCCGCTACCCGTGCCGCCTCCGGGTTCGCGCCGACAACACTCAGGGCGAACCCGGCCCGAGTGCGAAACAAGAAAATCGTGACCACACCGACGAAAAGCAGAGCAATCAAAACTCCTCCGTGCAGAGTCGTCCCGGCCCACAGAACCGGCAGCGTCGCCGCCGATGGCAGTGCTTCGGAGGCAGGCTGGGCATGCGTTCCCTCCTGCATCGGGCCATGCAGCAGGTAGGAGAGCAGCTGCGCGGCGATGAAGTTCAGCATGATGGTGCTGATGACTTCCGGGACGCCCCGTGCCGTTCGCATCCACGATGCCAGCCCGGCCCAGAGGGCACCGGCGACGGTGCCGGCCAGCAGCATCACCGGAATCAGCGCAAACGCGGGCAGGCTCTTCAGCCCCGATGTGCCCAGGGCCGAAGCCGCCAAAGCCCCGACCAGAAACTGCCCCTCGCCGCCAATATTCCAGAGACGTGCCCGAAAGGCGATCGCCACACCCAGGCCCGTCAGCAGCAGAGGCACGGCTTTGGTCAGCGTCTCGGCCAGCGTGTAGGGGCTGCCGAACGCCCCGGCGGCGAGCGCACTCAGGGCTGTTCTCGGGTCTTGATGCGCCAGAAGTATCACCAGAAAAGTCAGCCCGAAGGCGGTCAGCAGTGCCGCAACTATGCGGAGTGCCTGACGAAGAAGCTCAGCCATGACCACTCTCCTGCATTTGACCGCCCATCATGCGGCCCAGCATTTCGCGCGGGGTCTCCGGCGGCATGATCCCGATTATCTTTCCTTCGTACAAAACCGCGATTTGAGTGCTGAGGGCGATGATTTCCTCCAGCTCCGTCGAAATCAGCACCGTCGCGCCCCCCTCCGCCTGCCGCTGCCGCAGGCGGGCGTGGACATAGCGCGTCGCCGCGATATCCAGCCCGCGTGTCGGGCTGACCGCTACCAGAATGTCCGGTTTACGCCAGAGGGCACGGGCGATGACGATCTTCTGCTGATTGCCGCCGGAAAGCGACCGCGCCGATTGCGTGAGATCGTTCGCCCGGATATCGAAGTCAGCGGCCAACTGAGCGGCGAATGCGCGAAGCCCTGCACGGTCGAGAAATATCCCACCCGGCCCGCGCCGGAAGCGAGGCAGGTTCGAGGCCTCCAGAGTAAGATTATCCGCAATCGAGAGCGTCAGAGCCAGCCCTTCGGTGTGGCGATCCGGGGGGATGAATGCGATGCCCAACCGCTCCAAATCACGCGGACTCAGGCGCGAAATGTCCTGCCCACGCAGGACGATCCTGCCTGCACTCTTCGCTCGCAGCCCGGTCAGCACGGCGGCAAGCTCTGCTTGACCATTCCCGTCCACCCCGGCAAAGCCCAGGGTTTCCCCGGCTTGAACTGCAAACGTGATATCGCGGAGCGCGACCGCGTCCGGGCCGCCAACGGTGGAGAGATGGGCGACGGAGAGAAGAGGGGTGAGCGACTTATCTGGGCCGACTGACCGTATGCTTTCGAGTGCCGCACTTTCGACGGCATCACCGACCATCTGGTGTGCCAGCTCCGCTGCATTCGTTTCACTCACCGCGACCGTTTCCACGTTCCGGCCCCGGCGCAGGACCGTGACTCGGTCGCAGAGGGCCATGACCTCGTTCAGCTTGTGGGAGACGAAGACCAGCGACCTGCCTTCCGCTTTCAGGGCGCGGAGCACGGTGAACAGCTCCTGAACTTCGGGGGGAGCGAGCACGGCGGTCGGCTCATCAAAAAGCAGGATTCGGGCATTGCCCAGCAGGGCCTTGAGGATTTCAACCCTCTGCTGCGTCCCTACCGGCAGGTCGGCAATGCGGGCATTCAAGGGAATAATCCAGCCAAGACGATTCGCCATTTTCGCCGCCTCCTTAAGAGGAGACTGCCTCGTTTGAGAAGCCAGCGCGAGGTTTTCAGCGACCGTGAATGTCGGCACCAGCAGAAAGTGCTGATGCACCATGCCGATCCCCGCTCGCGTGGCGTCCTGGGAGGTAGTGAATTGGACGGGCTCATCGCCAAGAAAAATCTGTCCGGCGCTTGGCTGAGTGCGGCCACACAGGACATTCATCAGCGTCGATTTTCCGGCTCCGTTCTCGCCGAGCAGCGCATGAATTTCGCCTGGCTGCAGATCGAAATTCACGCCATTGAGGGCCGGAGTAGTGCCGAACCGCTTTGAGATACCGCGCAGGGATAACACGGGCATGGATTACTCGCGACTGCCTTTAATCGCGATACGCGGCGTCTTCATAAAACGGAGATCTTCCCACTCGCGATGTCCTGAGTCGCCTGCTCCACTTTCGCCTTCCCGGCAGGAGTTATCACGCTGACCAGCTTTGGATTCGCAATGAGCCGCACATCGTTTTCTTTCAAGCCGAGAGACAATGCCTGCCCGTGAAACGTGCCGTTTTTGACGGTCGCCGCCACATCGGCAAAGGCTTTCGGGATGTCTAAAAAGACGGAAGAAAACACATTTGGGGCTTTGGCGTTCTCGTCGGCATTGACGCCGAAGGTATAGACGCCGGGTTTTGCTCCGGCGGTTTGGAACATCCCCGCCGCGGCGGCATCGCAGTTATGGGCGATGGTATCCGCCCCGGAGCTGAGAAGGGCATCGGTCTGGGCCTTCGCAGCCCCGATATCCGACCAGCCGTTGATATAAGTAATCTGAAATGCATACTTAGGATTCACTGCATTTGCGCCTTTACGGAAAGCGTTTGCCGCAATCGTGACCGGAGGAAGTGCCTGGCCGCCGATGAAACCGCCTTTGCCGGTCTTGGAGACGAAAGCCGCCTCCATACCCTGCAGATAGGTGCCTTCTTCGGTCGCGAAATGCAGGGCCGTCAGGTTCGGCGCGGTGTGGGTGCCGCCGGTGGTCACGAAATCGGTTTTCGGATACTGTGCCGCGATCTTCGCCGCCGCTGCGCTGAATTCGTCGCCGTGGGCAAAGACGACGCTGTAGCCCTGCTGGGCAAAATCTCGGAACGCGCCTTCGAACTGATCGGGCTTGAGGTTTTCCTGTTTGGCGACCGTCGCCCCCAGATCTTTTTGAATACGCTGCAGGCCGGTATAAGCCGACTGGTTCCAGCCGCCGTCCGTAACCGGGCCAGTCGTGAGAAGCGCGACTTTAAAGGCATTGGCAGAGGGGGCGGGGACACTGACTTGTCGCGCATCTCCGTGGCAGCCGCTCAATATTACCGCAGCGAAGGTGAGGAGTGTGCAGGGGAATAAGCGGACAGTGGTTTTCAACAGTAAATCTCTTTTCTTGAAACATCTAGCCGGGAGGCCAGGTCAAATGGCGACCGCCGAGAACATGCACGTGCAAATGGTCAACTGTCTGGCCGCCGTCGGCACCGATATTGATGACGACGCGGAATCCGTCATCGGCCAAGCCCTGCGTCCGGGCGGCATGCACCGCCGCCTGCAGCAATTGCCCCAGCAGCAAAGTGTCTTCCTGACCCGAATCCAGCAGATTGGTCAGCGGTTTCTTGGGCACAACCAGAAAGTGCGTGGGGGCTTGCGGCGAAACGTCCCGAAAGGCCAGAGTCTGGTCATCTTCGTAGAGAATGTCGGCGGGTATCTCGCGGCGGATGACTTTGCCGAAGATCGTATCAGACATGCTGTTATCCCTTCAGTCTTCGAGTATCCCAAAGGCATCGCCGCCGGGCAGTATCTCGGTCAGCCGCACCGGTACGATCCGGCCGCGCAGATGGGGCGGGGCAGCGAACTGCGTTCGAACGTAGTTTCCGGTGTAGCCCGAAAGCCAGCCTTCCTGTGCCCCTTTCGCTTCGACCAGAACATCCACCGTCTTGCCGAGATCACCCGCCGCAAACGCCTCTTGAGTCGCCACGCACACGGCGGTCAGCTCCCGGTGCCGCCGCTCTTTTTCCTCGTAGGGAACGTCGTCGCGCAAAAGCTCGGCGGCGGTACGCTGACGCGGTGAGTAGCGAAACACGTGGGTGCGGGCAAACTGCATCTTCCGGGCAAACTCTAACGTGTTCTCGAACAGCTCCCGCGTTTCACCGGGATACCCGACGATCAAATCCGTGGTCAAGCCGATTCGCGGCATGACGCCGCGCAGCTTCCCGGCGATCTCGGCAAAAAAACCAGTATCATAAGGTCGGTTCATGGCTTTAAGGATCGTGTCGTCACCACTTTGCAGCGAAAGGTGCAGGTGCGGAGCGATATTGGGATGGGTGGCCATGGCGGCAATCAGCTTGTCAGGAATCTCGACGGGCTGAACCGATGACAGCCGGACCCGCTCGATGCTCGGAATGTCGGCGACCGCGACCAAAACATCGGCCAGGTCCTCCCCGCCGCTGCCGTCCGAGGGGCCGTAGGCTCCGACGCACACGCCGGTGACGACGATCTCCTTCGTGCCGACAGTCGCCATCTGGCGGGCTTCGGTGAGGACATCGGCGAAGGGACGACTCGCCATGACGTTCCGCGTGTAGGGAATCGAGCAGAAGCCGCAGAAGTACGTGCAGCCGTCTTGAATCTTCAGCGTCGCCCGTGTCCGGTGACCCATTCGGCTGACTAGCGACTCGGGGGAGATCAGGCCTCCGGGTGCGGACTCGGGGAAAACGGCAGGCTGATCGTTTGCCGGGGACGAAGTGTATTGGATCAATTCCGGGAAAGCGGCCAGCACATGGGCGGCGGTCCGCATCTTGTCGCCGTTCGGCACGAGCAGGGCGGCGCCGTCCACGGCCTCTCCGGTATCGAGGGCCATCTGCGCGAAGCACCCGGTCAGCACCACTTTCGCGCCGTCTTTCTGCCGGGCCGCACGGCGGGCCATCTGGCGCGATTTCCGGTCGGCGTCGGCGGTGACGGAGCAGGTATTGATCACGTAGACGTCGGCAGGCTGACGGAAGTCCGTCAGTGTGAAGCCGAGAGCTTCAAAGCTCTCGGCCATTCGCTCGGTCTCATATTGGTTGACTTTACAGCCTAAATTGGAAAAAGCAGCGGTCGGCATGGTATCTTGGAGTGTACCGCAGAGGGCAAGCGGGTGTCAATGCGCACGGGCGATCGTGAACAGACCGGCGATGCCAAGCGCGTACAAAAGCAGCACGGCAATCGAGTCCGCCCCCATGCGCAGAAAGAGGCGGCGCGGGCGAAAAATCAGGCCGTACAGATACACTGCCGTCAGGAGAATGCCTAGACCAGCCAGGTAAATGTCCGTGTTCTTCGCCTGCGGCAGCACGGAAGACCCTGAGATCAATGTCGCCGGTAAAAACAGCACGGGGAGAAATGCGTTCCCCCCAAAGATGTCGCTGACCGCGAGTTGATAATCACCCATCTTGATCGACGCCAGGCCTGTCGAAATCTCCGGCAGGGAGGTTGCCGCTGCCAGCACGGTCGCTCCGAAGAGAACTCCGGTCAGGTGAATACGTCCGGCGATCCCGTTCCCTGTCTCTTCGAGGACAAACCCGGCGATCAGGGTGACAGCGGAAGCCGCCAAAAACAGGGCAATCGTTTTGCCGATCCCCGCTTTTTGAGTCTTCTTCTGCGCATCTTCTTTGCGCCGCTTCATGGCGACTGTTTGTTCGCCGCCTGGGGCGTCGCCTTTCTCCTGCCAGGGCAGGTCGGTTCGGGCCTTGTTCAGCAGCCACACTCCGCCAATCCAGAAAAAGAAAATCAGCAGATCCTGCGGGGCCAGATGCATAAAACTCACGTTTCGCGGCATCTGCGTCCCCATGACGGCGACGACCAGCACGGCGACGACCAGAATACCTTCCAGTACCAGCACCAGAGAGGCCGCCTGGAAAGTCAACGGATGCTTGCCGGGAATGCGGAAATCCAGGAGGCACAGGACAACGGTCTGAATGGCGATCCCGCCCAGGATATTGCCGATGGCGATCCCAAGATCGTGATGCAGGGCCGCCGATACGGTGATCGCGATCTCCGGCAGATTCGTCGTAATTGCCAGCAGAAGCAGCCCGCCCAGAGCCTCGCCGAGATTAAATCGCGAGGCGAGGGCATCCGTCGTACTGGACAGCCCGATCCCCGCGACCCAAACTGCGGCGGCGGCCAGGCCGAATGTGAGGACAAGAAATGGAAAAGAAAGGTGGGAGATGCCAAACATGTCAGCATCTTACCTGGTGAACCTACGAAACGCCTCGATCCCGGTCCGAAACCGGCGGAGCGTTCCAGAATCATAGTTTTCTCACCTTCGCGGCAAAAAGCCTAAAATTGTACTCACTCTGCGTTAAAACTCCGTTAAATTTTCTCGGCTTAACTCGAGGTTTTCCTAGTTTTGCGGCGAGTCCCGGCAAATATGGATGCCCCACCCAGCCCCAACAGCAGACTCAGCGAAGTCATGGCAGACGATTCGGGCACAGCTGCCGAGATGACGGATACATTGTCGAGGCCAATGTACTGATTGCCCTGCGTTCCGGTGAATGTAATCGCAGTCGTAGAAGCCGCTGCGACAAAATTGAATCCGAAGAGACCGAATTGGTTTCCCGAACCCGACGGATTAAATGTAAATGCCTGACTGGTGCTTCCCGCCGCTGCTTGGATCCCAACCGGGCCGCTGTAGCGGCCATCGGACTGGTTGACATCCAAATTGAATGCCAACGTGTATGCTTGTCCGGGTGTCGTGTTGATCGTCTGCGTCACACCGCCGTAGGGTACTGCGTCGTGATAGCCGGTCAAGTCAAGAAAATACGAGCCATCCGAAGCGGTGAGGCCGTAAGAATTCAGGTTGGTCGTCCAGGCTATCTCAGCGTTCGTAACCTTCCATCCGGTCACATCCGTCGCTCCGACCGCCAGCGACATGGCTCCGTTGCCGTTGTTGACGAAATTCCCGGTCTCGAAGCTGCCATTGGTGATGAGGTTAGCAGCCTGGACATTTCCGGCGAGGGTGCATCCGACGAGTGCCAGAGAGAAAACGGCACTCAATTTTTGCGCAAGTTTCATATTAGTGACCTTTCGTTAAGAAGCCGCGTTTGCGTGTAGTCAAGGCAAGCGTGCCGAGGCCAAGTGCGACAAGCAGGCCCAGCGACATCGACGTGGATGTCTCGGGGACAGGGTCCGAGCGGATTGTGATGCTGTCCACAAATCCACCGGAGGCTTCGTGCTGCCCGGTCGCATTGTCATCTTCGAAGAAACGCATTATCTGGGCGGGAGTATTGAAGACGGCAATATTCCCGGTGTCGGCGAACTGGATTTCTTGGACTCCGTTGACAAATCCGGTCACGGTTCCTGCCGCGTCGCGGTCCAGCCGAACGTCCGCCGTCTGGTTCGCAGCGATTGTCGATGATCCAGTGACCACATTGTAGAAGTTTAATGCACCATCCAGCATATAAAGCCCTGTGTCCGGTCCCCGGTCTGAGAAATCAAGGATCTTACGGTATCCACCGATATCGGTGAGCTGAAACACCATATCGATGCTATACACGGAGCCATTGGTGATACCACTGGCATTGAGGCCTTGATTGGCGGCAAATGTATACCCCGTCGCGCCGAGCGTCCCTCCATCGGGCGAGAGCGGTGGACCGCCCAGGGCATCGGCATAGGTGCCGTTGAGCTGGTAATCGTGCAGCGTAGCGGCAAACGTTGATGAAGCCGCAAGCGTGGTCAGGGAGAGGAGGGCCAGAGCAGGGCCAACCTTGAAAGCGATGTGCATGAGTATTTCCTTTCAGGGTGTTCAGTTTGTAGTGCCTGTCAATTACGCCAGTGCATAAATCATGCCAAGTCGGCGATAAAGCGAAAACCAAAGAAAAAATTCAAAGAAATGACCCGCTTCTCATCGCCTGAGGCTAGGCGGGAGAAACGGGCCGGGTGGGGGACGAAAGCGGCGACGACTTTAGGCGTCGTAATACAGGAAGAACTCGTACGGATGCGGCCGCAGGGCGACGCCCTCGATCTCGCGGACACGCTTGTAATCGATGTAGGTCTCGATCAGCGACTGCGTGAAGACATCGCCTTTGAGCAGGAACTCATGGTCAGCTTCCAGGGCTTCCAGCGACTCGGCAAGGGTGCCGGGGGTCTGGGCAATTCCCTTTTTCTCCTCGGGCGCCAGCTCATAGATGTCTTTGTCGACCGGAGCGGGCGGCATGATCTTGTTCTGGATCCCGTCGATCCCGGCCATCGCCATGGCGGCGAACAGCAGGTAGGGGTTTGCGGTGGGGTCCGGGGCGCGGAACTCGACACGCTTGGACTTCGGGCTGCCCGCGATCGGAATGCGGACGGCGGCGGAGCGGTTGCGGGCCGAGTAGACCAGGTTGATCGGGGCTTCGTAGCCGGGCACGAGGCGCTTGTAGGAGTTTGTGGAAGCGGCGCCGAACGCCAGCAGGGCGCGGGCATGCTTCAGGATGCCGCCGATGTAGTACAGCGCGGTCTCGGAGAGTGAGCCGTAGCCCTTCTCATCGTAGAAAATGTTCGTGTTGCCCTTCCACATCGAGACGCTGGTGTGCATCCCCGAGCCGTTGTCTTGAAAGATGGGCTTCGGCATGAACGTGGCGGTGTAGCCGTTCTGAGCGGCGGTGTTCTTGACGATGTACTTGTGCATCATCAGCTTATCGGCCATGGTGACCAGTGAGTCAAACTTGATGCCGATTTCGCACTGACCGGCATTGCCGACTTCGTGGTGATGGACATCGACTTCGATCCCGGCTTCCAGCAGGGTCAGCACCATCTCCGAGCGCAGATCACTCAGGGTGTCAGACGGCGGAGCCGGGAAGTAGCCCTCTTTGGTCCGCATTTTGTAGCCGAGGTTCGGCTTTTCGTCGCGGCCCGTGTTCCAGGCGGCTTCGTCCGAATCAATGGAATAAAAGCCGCTATTCGCGGTCTGCCCGTAACGGATGTCATTGAAAACGTAGAACTCGGCTTCCGGCCCGAAGTACGCGACATCGGCAATTCCCGTGGACTGCAGATACGCTTCGGCTTTCTTCGCGATATTGCGAGGGTCGCGCGGGTACTTCTCGCGGGTGATCGGGTCCTCGACATCGGCGATGATGGACAGCGTTGCGACCTCCGTGAACGGGTCCATCACCGCGGTCTCGGGGTCGGGGATCAGGAGCATATCCGATTCGTCAATGGTCTGGAAGCCCCGGACCGAAGAGCCGTCGAAGGGCAAGCCGACGGTGAAGACTTCTTCCTCAAAACGATGCGCGGGCATCGTGAAATGCTGCCACGTGCCGGGAACGTCAACAAACTTGACGTCGACGAACTTGATGTCTTTGTCCTTGATCAGCGTCAGTACATCCTGGGGTGTTTTGGCCATTGAAAAAATCTGTCTCCTTGGGATTTAGTTTGAAAGCATGACGGTGCGCGGTATAACGATAAATCAGGCACAAAAAAACGCCTCTGTCGCAGCGAAGAGACAAATGGCAATCATGGGTCTTCGCACTGCGCAGAAACGTCTGTGTTTCGGCTGCTTTTCGGTACTGTGTTGAGTATACAAATAAACTGGAAAAATGTCAAGAGCAGTTTTTGGCTTTTTTTGGCCGCTGCTATATGCTATACTATTACGAAATCAGCGTAAAACCATAATGTCTGAAGTACGCTGCGAAATGAGGATAATAAACTCTTGAATAATTTTAGGTTAGTTTTTTCAACCGGTCTCTTTTTCACTCTTATCTTGGGCGTCTCTGCGCAGACTCCTGGGACACTTACCCCCGTGCCGCCAAAGCAAAATGCCGCAAAGACCGTTCCCGGCAAGCTGACCCCGGCGCAGGAGAAGTACAACGCGGCGATCAGCGGCTTCAATGCCGCCACTCGTTCTTTTGATAAAGCACTTACCACGAAGAACATCGCCGAGCTGCAGGCTCTGGCTCAGATGCCGGAGTACAAAAATGATGCCACGGTACACAATCTAATCGGCTATTTGTACCTGACCCAGAACGACTCGGCCTCCGCCGTGCCGGAGCTTCAGACAGCAGTTCAGCTCAAGCCTGACGATATGGCCGCCCGAAACAACCTTGGAAGCGCATTGCGTCAAACACTGCGCTATGAGGAAGCCGCGGCGCAGTATCAGTACATTCTGGACCACGCCCCAGCGGGATCCGGTAGCCCGGACACCAGCCAGGTTAAGTTCAACCTGGCGACAGCCCTTGGTCAGGCCGGGCACCTCGACCAGTCCCTAGCACTCTTTGCTGAGCTTGCCGCCGCGAACCCCGATGCCGCCACGATGAAGAACTATGGCTTTTTTCTGCAAAAGGCGGGCAAGACGCCGCAGGCTGCCGATGCGCTTCGGAAGTCCGGTGAGCTGAACCCGAAGGATGCCGGGGCGTGGCTTAGCGCAGGTGAGCTTTATGTCAAAATGGGCAATAATGACGAAGCCCTGAGTGCTCTGAACCACGCCCTCGATGCCGGGGCCACCCCGCCGCTTGACCCCGCCTCGATTTACGCCGCCCATTTTGCCTTAGGCGAAGTGTATTCGGCAAAGGCTAACACAGCTCAGGCGATCAAAGAGTTTAAGCTTGCCTCCGCCGCCCAGCCGCAGAATGCGGTGCCGCTTTACAATGCCGGCGTTCTCCAGCAGCAGGCCGGGCTGAACAGCGATGCGGAAACGTCCTACCGGAGCGCATTGGCTTTGGACACGGGTAATCTGCAGATTCAAGCGGCACTTGGTCTGCTTCTCGCCGACGAAGGCAAGCTGACCGAGGCAGCGGTGCAGCTTTCGGAGACCGCCCCGCGTCTGCCCCAGGAAGCCAAAGCCGGACCGATCTACGGACGTTTGGGCGACGTGTACGCTGCACTGAAGCAGCCAACTGAAGCAAATGCCGCCTGGCGTCAGGCCCTGGCACTCAACCCAAGCGATACCGACACGCAGATCTCGCTGGCCGGTTTCTGCCTGGAACAAAAGCAGTATGTCAATGCTCTGTCATTCTATGACTCCGCGGCGAAGGCGCGTCCCTCAGATGCCGCGATCCAGAACGGGCGCGGCACTGCCTACCAGAAGCTGCGGCAGTACCCGCGTGCCCTGGCGGCGTTCCGCCAGGCTCTGATCCTTAACCCGCGCAGTGCCCGTATCCAGAACAACATCGGCGTCGTCCTGGAGCTTCTCGGGAAAAAAGCGGAAGCGATTGCTGCGTATCAGAAATCACTCGTTCTCGATCCAAATTTGAGGGAGGCTAGGCTCAACCTGAACCGTTTCGCCCGCAGTTAGCGGAGGGGAATTTAGGGGCGGCTGTTCGGGATGCAAACCATTGGTATCATGGCGAATGCTGGGAAGCCGGCGGCTCTTGAGGTCGCTGGAAGGGCCTGTTCGTATCTGGAAGCACGCGGCGTCGCCGTGCGTATTCAATCTCGTGTGGCGGACGCCCTCGGCCAGCCCGAGCGCGGCTTCTCCGATGACGGGGTAGCCGATGCCGATGCGGTTCTGGTTTTGGGCGGCGACGGCACGATTCTGGCGACCGCTCGCCTCTGCGCCCCGCTGGGCATTCCCATGCTGCCGATTCACGTCGGGCGTTTCGGCTTTCTGACCGCTGTGGCCCCGGAGAACCTCTCTGAAGCACTGGACGCTCTGCACGAGGGCCGCTACACTCAGGAAGAGCGAATGATGCTTTGGTGCGAAACGCGCCGGGGCGGTATTTTGCAGGACTCCGGTCTGGCACTGAACGAGATTGTGGTCGCGAACGGCCCGCTTTCGCGGGTGTTGCACCTGCGGACATCCATCGACGGCAAATATGTCACGACCTACGCCGCCGACGGCATCATCGTCGCCACGCCCACTGGCTCGACCGCCTACTCACTCTCGGCAGGCGGTCCTCTGGTTCACCCCCGCCTGCAGACATTGATCGTCACGCCGATCTGCCCGCACACTTTGACGGCCCGCGCTCTCCTGATCCCCTCGGAGGCCGAAGTCACGGTCTTCGTCGAGCGCGACCCGCAGGATATCGTCCGCGTCACCATCGACGGCCAGCTCGGCTTTCCGCTTCAATCGGAGGACGAAATCACCGTTCGCCGCGCCCCGCATCAGGCCCGCTTCCTCTCCGTCGGCGGTGCCGACTTCTACGATAAACTTCAAAGCAAGCTCCACTGGGGCGAGACGCTGTACTAGGATTCTCCGCCCTCGATTTAGAACAGATGTTGGGTATAATGACAATCAAATGCTCGCTGAACTCCATGTCACCAATTTTGCGCTGATTGATCACCTGGACCTGACATTCGGGGCGGGGCTGAATATCCTCACCGGCGAGACGGGTGCTGGGAAGTCTATTATTATCGACGCCTTGGGGCTGGCACTTGGGGAGCGAGCGGGCAGTGATCTGATTCGCACGGGGTCTGCGCGGGCGACGGTGGAGGCCGTGTTTGACCTGTCGAATGCGCCGACTGAAGTCCGGCGTCGGCTGACCGAAGCCGGTCTGGATACTGAAGACGACTCGGATATGCTTTTCGTGACCCGCGAACTGGCCCGGACGGGCGGTAAGTCGCAGTGCCGCTTGAATGGTCGCTTGATGCCGGTTTCCGTGCTTAAAGAGATCGCCGAGGGGCTGGTGGATGTCCACGGACAGCATGAGCATCAGTCACTATTATCCGCCGACCGGCACGTCGATATTTTGGATGATTGGGGCGGCAAAGAGGCAGTCGCCCTGCGCGGAGAAGTCGCAGCACTCTACGGCAGTGCAAATTTGCTAAAACGAGAGCGCGAAAAGCTCCAAACTGATGCCCGGGAGCGTGCCCGGACACTCGATCTGCTGCGGTTTCAGCAGGAAGAGATCGTCACTGCGCAGTTGAAGTCCGGGGAAGAGCAGGCTTTGACCTCTGACAGGACACGCCTCGCCAACAGCGAGAAGCTGAGCGCGGCGGCGACCGAGTCCTATGATATTCTCAGCGGCGGGGAGCGCGGGACAGGCGGTGCCTTGGATGCCCTGAATGCCGCCTTGGTCTCCGTGGAGCACGCCGCGTCTCTCGATGAAAAGCTGTCGCCGGTAGCGGATGCACTGCGGAATGCCGTGGCGTATGCCGAAGATGCCGGGCACGACCTGCGGGTATATCAGGAAGC
This sequence comes from Armatimonadota bacterium, assembly GCA_025353925.1. Lineage (GTDB taxonomy): Bacteria > Armatimonadota > Armatimonadia > Armatimonadales > Capsulimonadaceae > JANXMY01. The sequence goes on along the minus strand of JANXNV010000108.1, from coordinate 9,254 downwards.
GGTGGAGTTCAATCCGGAGCGGCTGGAAGAGCTGGAAGCTCGCCTGGACCTGCTGCGAACCCTGAAGCGCAAATACGGCGAAACGGTGGACGACATCATCGCTTACGGGGCGGAGCTGACAAGTAAGCTGGAAGTCTTGGAGAACTCGGAGGCCCGCGAAGAGCAGCTGACGGCGGCGATCTCAAACGCCGACGCCGCCTTGATAAAAGCTGCCGCGAAGCTGACCAAGCTGCGGCGGGGGATCAGCCGGGACTTCTCAGCGGGGATCGCCCGCGAGCTGGCCGATCTCGGCATGGCGGCGACGAAATTCGAAGTCAGCATCGAACCCATGGCGGCGGCGAGCAGAGGTGCGGACCGAGTGGAGTTCCTGCTTTCTCCTAATCCGGGCGAACCGCTGCGGCCACTCGCGAAGATCGCGTCCGGCGGCGAGATGTCCCGGATTATGCTGGCCTTAAAGTCCGTGCTGGCAAAGACCGGCGGCATCCCGACCATGATTTTCGATGAGATCGACGTGGGGGTCGGCGGGCGCACTGCCCAAACTATCGGGGACAAGCTGGTCGCACTTGCCGGTGATTCTCAGGTTCTGTGCATCACCCATCTGCCGCAAATCGCGTCGCGTACCGGGGCGCACTTTTTCATCGAGAAGCGTGTTCAGGATGGGCGGACTGTCGTCTCAGTAGTCCCTTTAGACGCCGAGGGCCGGATCGACGAGATCGCCCGAATGCTCGGCGGCTCGCGTCGCTCGGAGGCAGTGGTCCAGCATGCCCGCGAGATGCTGGCCGTCGTCTGAGGCAAAACGTAAGCAAGCACTACAAAATCTAGAATGGGCGGAGATTTGACCCGTGTTCTTCAAACGAGACGTGCTTCTGGCGCAGGAATATCTCGGCTTTCTGCTGCTGAATATGTTCGATCTGTTTCTGACAGGTTATATTCTGCGTGCCGGCGGCCTAGAGGCAAACGGCCCCGCCAACTGGTTTTGGGTACACTTCGGCTTCCGCGGCTTTGCCCTGTATAAATTCGGCTTGGTGATGATCGTCGTTCTGGCCTGTGAGGGTATCTCGATCGCTAATATCCGCACGTCGCGTATCATCGTGACCATGGGCTGCTTAGTATATCTCCTGATCGTCTTCTGGGAAGTCTTTTTGATTATCACACAGACCAATGGCCTACAATTCTGACACCCAAATTACCTTTCGCCCGGCAGTCGAGACCGACATGCCCGCGCTGACCGCGATCCTCAATGCCGCCATCACGGGAACCACCTCCACAGGCTATCTTGAGCCCGTCACTCTGGAAGACCGCCTTCCCTGGTGGGATTCGCATCTGGACCCGCGCTACCCCATCCTTGCTGCCGAACACGCCGGGGAAGTCATCGGCTACGCATCGCTCTCCCCCTGGTCACCGTATCCCGTCTACAGGGACACCGTCGAGTCCTCACTCTTTTTGGCCCCAAGTGCCCAGGGGCGTGGCCTCGGAACCGCGCTCATGCGGGAGCTGCTCGCCGAAGCCAAGCGTCTCGGCCACCATGTCGTCCTCTCCCGCATCTGGTCCCAGAACGCCGCCAGCCTCGCCATGTGCCGCAAATGCGGCTATGAGTTGATCGGCACCCAGCGCGAAGTTGGCCTCCGAAACGGGGCGCGGGAAGACTGCGTCCTGCTGCAGATTATTCTCAAGGATTACGTGGTTTCGGAAACGATTTGACTTGCCCGTCGGCAAATAGTATTACCTCCGAGTCGGCAAGTTCGATTTTCCCCAGTGCCGTATTCGCCGGGTCATCCAAAGAGGCCAGTGAAGTCCCCCCCGGCAGCACATAGACAAAGGGGTGCGAGCCGACCTGGAAGACATCCCATGCTTTAATATAGGGATAAATCGCTTCATTGACACCCTCCGACGGCGGAAAGTGCTCGTCGAAATCCTGGATATACTGGATCATCCCCAGTCCGATCTGCTTCAGATTCGTCATGGCGAGTACCTGTTCCTCCGCAGGTGTCAGCATCAGGCCGACCGCCAGTTTTTCATGTGCTAGTGACCCCTCAGCCGTGGTCAGATTCGTCACAAACAAGTCGCCCAGCGAGAGAAATGCAATCTGCTTGCCCGTCGGTGACCAGACCGCCTGCGGGTCGTCTTTGCCCGTTGTCATCCCTGCGGCAGCCACACCTAAACGCTTCGTGCCCAACGGGGTGCGCCTTATCCACAGGAGGTGGGAATCCAGATGACCTCCCCCGCTTTTTTTGTCTTTTTGATCCCGATCCTCTACTTCGAGCGTCAGATCGGGATACTGCTTTGTTATGAGGGGTTTATCTACAGCCGCAACTGCTGAGATTTGGCTGACTATACCTGAAACGACATCCAGCTTTTGTGCCGGTCCGTCCTGCTGCAAAAGGAGATGTGTATCATCATTCCACTGAAAGCATATAGCCTTGGGAGGCAGGGTCATCAAACGGTAAGTATCCCGGTCCGTCTCGTAAAGAATATACGCCACATGGTCCTCATCTGGCTTGCTTTCAACCCCGGGCAAATAGTAGGGTTGCCGGAAAACCATCCAACGACCGGTGGGTGAGATGCATCCCTCACTAATTCCTTCGACGTACACAGCTTCCCTCGGAAGAGGCACTCTTGGGTCAATCAGATGTGTCGTTGGCGGATTTGTTGTCAGGTCCCAGCGCAGACACTGCTGGTCGCACTCCCCCGGATTCACCGATGACGGGACAAAACTTCGCAGCAGCAAGCTTTTCCCACTTACGGTCCAGCCAAGCAGCATGTAACCCGCGCCCTCGTTGCTCGTGGGTGCAGTCATCGTCAGCCGACTTATTTCTCGCCCATTGCGAACATCCAGTGTCTTGACGAAATGGATGGTTTGATCCCCTTGAACTTCAGACCCGGCGAAAGCCACCTCAATGCCCAGCGGCTCGTAGGCGAACTGCTGAATATGGGCGTTGAGTGTCAGCGCGTGCATCGGGCTGACCTGCACGAACTCCCCGCGCGACGTGTACAGAATATCAGAGCGGAGATTCGCTGGGGCGGTCGGGGCCGCACGAACGGGCAGGAGGAGCGAGAGCAGCAGGCAGGCAATTAGGGAAAAGCACAGTGGCATGAGAGTTCTCCTTCGGCGAAAGGCCATGAGAAGAGTAACGCAAAGTGAGGCTAAATCGGTTCGTTCGTTTACAAAACTGTGTAAGGCGTCGCCGTGACGACACCGCCGACGGCGCGGAGGTCAGACAACAGGAGTTCCAAGGTCGGTTCGTCGGTGTCGAAGGTAATCAGCACATGGCCGGGGCCGGTGACGAGGTCCAGGGAGACGGAGCGGGCGGCGCAGGCGGCAGAGAGAGCGGCGACCAGCCCGGCGCGTTCGTCAGTTTCCAGCAGGACGACCCGGCGCGGAGCGGATAGGGTTGCGAGCGGCATTGGAGTTTCCTTTAGAGTCGGAGCGGTAGAAGTGGGAATGGCTGTAGAAATAAAAGCCGGTAACGAGCACAAGAATCATCGCTCCAGCGTAGACCGTCGCAAAGACTTCGTCACGTTTAAGCTTGAAGTAGGAGTAATTAGCGATAAGTATGGCAAGACCCATCGGGATGAGGGCGGCGATGTTGTAGCCCTGCACCAGCACGATCAGCATCGTGGCAGTTAGCAGGCCGAACATCAGCCAGAACGTCCCCCGCGTGTTCATCTTCAGCCGCAGAACAACGGCGAAGAAAAAGGCCATAAACAGGGCGTCCCCCGGGCCGATAAAGCCAATCGGATGGATGCCGCCGTGCAGCCCGCCGCCAATCGAAGGCACGGGCACAGAAACGTCCCGGACGAACCCAGGGTTGTGCGTGACGACGTTCTGGGTGAATCCGATAGAAGTCATCGCGCCCAGAAAATCGATCGGCATGGACACCAAGGCTACCGGCAGCAAAACATTCGGCTCACGGATGATTGGGGCCAGCAAAATGCCCAAGAACGCACAGCCCAGCGTGATGGTCAGGCCCATCAGCAGGGAGCGGTGGTAATGCGGAGGCACAGATCGGGCTGCCGCGAACCACAACACCGTAAAGAGAACTGCCAAAAGTGCCGCAATGACCGGGCGCGGCTGGAGGTTGACCACTGTCTGCGCCAGCCAGATCTGCAGAAACATGAAGACCGCCGTGGACAGCAGCACCAGGCTGCCCAGAAACGTCGCCCCCAAATGCCGGGGGGGCAGGGGAGCCAGCGGCAGCAGCAAGTTGAACGCGAGATAGATCAGCAGGGCCGAAAGTGCTGCGCGGCGCGGGCTCGCGAGAAATGCCTGAAGCGCATTAGGACGGGGGGTAGTCATGAGTGTGCGTTGTTCTCGCGGCGCAGCAACAATTCGATCTCCTCGACCGTCCGGGCCTGGACCAGCAGGCAGCGCAGGGCGGAGACGCCGGGAAAGCCCTTGAAGTAGTGCGTGATCTGCCCGCGCATCTCTTTCACAGCCCGCTCCTCACCGACCGCCGGGTTTGCCGCCATCGTTTTGACATGAAACAGGGCGGCCTCGATCCGGTCAGCCAGGGTGGGGGGGCGTCGGTGCTCGCCAGTCTCCAAATAATGCGCGATGTCCCCAAAGATCCACGGGTTGCCCATGGCGGCCCGCCCGACCATGACGGCGTCGCAGCCCGTCTCCGCGATCATGCGTTTGGCGTCTTCGGGCGTTTCGACATCGCCGTTGCCGATGACGGGAATCGTCACCATGTCTTTGACCCGCCGGATAATGCTCCAATCGGCGCGTCCGGTGAAGCCCTGGTTCGCGTAACGTGCATGCACGGCAATCGCCTGCGCCCCGGCATCCTGCGCCCGCTTCGCAAACTCGATCCCAGTGGTTTGCGATGGGTCCCAGCCGGAGCGGATCTTGACGGTTACGGGAATCTTGACCGCATCCACCATGGCCTTGACCACGGACTGAGCCAGGCAGACATCTTTGAGGAGAGTCGCCCCCGCACCGGTCTTGGCGACCTTCGGAACCCAGCAGCCCATGTTCAGGTCGATAATGTCCGCCCCCGCCGCTTCCACCACCTGCGACGCCTCCGCCATTAAGGCCGGATCGCCCCCGAAGAGCTGCACAGAGACAGGCCGCTCGTTGTCCGCCCAGTCGAACATACCGAACGTCTTCGCGTTCTTGTAGTGGATCGCATGCGACGACAGCAGCTCCGTCACCACTAGGCCAACCCCGTGATTGCGGCATAGCAGCCGGAACGCATGGGAGGTCACGCCCGCCATCGGGGCGAGTACCAGCGGCATATCAATCGTGATCGGCCCGATTTGGAGGGGCTTGAGTTTCGTTTTTGCTGCGAGTGTGGTCATAGGTCTTTAGTTTATTGTCGAGCGGGCACCGGACTGTGTTGCATTTGCTGTACAAACCGTTCCAGTGCTTCACCAGGACGTAAGATGTCTTCTTGATTCATCCCGGCGTCTGCCTGCCACAGGTGCCGGTTGTAGTCCATGCTGGGCGTCAAAATCTTTTCTGCCGTCTGCGGATCGCATAAATCCAGAGGTTTGTCCGATGCCATTACGTAACTTTGTAACCCGTATCGCCTCATCAAATTGGCAACCATACTGATGAACGGTTTGTAGATAGTCCGTGGATTGCAATAAGCGAATTGCAGCGAGATGTGTACCTGTTGCTCGTGAGCTTTCAGCAGCATCTGATAGAGTCCCAACGCTGTCTTGTAAACGAGAAACGCTTCTCCGCTGTGCGGCGTGTAAGGCAGATGCCCAATTTCCTCATCATCTGGGCAAATGTGATAATTACTTTGCACAATTTCGTTGACTAGCCTCTGGAGTGTCTCAGCGTTCTGAGCTGTAGCCAGCGGCGAAGACGGGCAGGGTGTCAGCATAACAGTGTAAGATTCAAACCCCATAATTTTGTGTCCGATCTTGTCTCATGTATTAAACCAGCCTGAGTTCAACGCACTAAAACATCATGCCACGCAGTCGTGGGACGCTGAGTTCTACCGGGAAATCTCTGCTCAGCATCTGCTGGTACATGAATTCCTGCGATGTGGGCAGCAATTAATCTGTGGTGCCCGCTCATAATTCTCCCCAGTTCATCCAACAGAATAGGATTACTACGATTCAGTGGCAGCCACTGCCAATTTCCGCTCACCATTTCCCCAGCGTAAAGGTTCACTCGCGATGCGTCCACTGCAGTCTGTGTCGCAGTCAAGCCCGAACCGGTCATTAGCGGCTCAAGATCATCTCCAGAGGTGAGTCGCATCCCTGCTCCCTAATCAGCTGTAATGATCGCTGCGACATATTAAAGATTATACCACATGGCTTCTACCCGACAAGCTCATCCTCGACGTGCTGCCCTGATGTCTGCTGCCCAATCACTACGGCGATGGCGATTAGCACTAGCAGGCCGCCGAGCATCTGCAGGGGTGTGACGGCCTCATGCAGCAGCAGCCATGCTAAACCGGCAGCAATGATAGGTTCCAGCAGAATCGCGAAGGCGATTTGTGAGGAGGGGAAATGGCGCAGGGACCAGTTGATCAAGGTGTGGCCGAAAATCTGTGGGCCGAGCGTCATCCCGAGAAGCGCCCCCCAAACACCGGGCGAGTACGAAATCTTGACGCCGCCTTGAACTAATAAACAAGCCCACAGAAGGATCGCCGCAGCGGAGTAGGTGACTGTGACCTGACGCTGAGACGAAATGGTTTCGTGCAAGCCCTCCACGCACAGCAGGTACACACCGAACAGCAGACCGGCGGCAAGCCCCAGGCAGTCCCCAAGAAATGTCTTCGGGGATGAGATCTGCGCGGCGGTCTGTGTCACCAGCAGCAAGCCGATCGACGCAATCGCGAGGGCGGCAAGATCACGTCCCGTCGGGCGGCGGCGTCCGAGCAAGAAGTCGCCCAGTGTCGTCCAGAGCGGCGTCGTACAGGCCAGCAGGGTCGCGCGGGCGACGGGCGTGTAGTCAAGGGCACCGAACCAGGTCAGGAAATGCGCCGCGAGGCAAAACCCAGCGAACAAGAGTCGGAGCCGGGTAGGAGCGGTGAGGGGACTCTGCGTTTTCCGGTAGGGAGTAAAGAGCGACAGAACGGCAAAAAAGAGCGATGCCAGCCCGAGCCGCCAGGCGGAGATTGCCAGCGGAGTCGCCTCTGCCAGTGCGCGGTGCGCAAAGAGGCCAGCAGTGCTGACGAAAAAGATCGCCAGCAGGAGCAGAAGTCGGTTCATGCCGCGGTCTGCCGCGCGAAGACCAGATGCAGACCGTCGAGGGTCAGATTTGGCTCCAGATGCGTGATGATTGCGCTTTCCGCCGCCAGCAGCTTAGAGGCGTAGCCACCAGTCGCAATCACCGGGCAGCTTGGGGCGTTCATCTCGGCGCGAAAGCGGCTGACGAGGCCCTCTACCAGAGCCAGTGTCCCGAGAACGATTCCCGACTGCAACGCTTCGACGGTATTGCCGCCGATCGCCCGGGACGGCAGGGCCAGCTCGACACGCGGGATTTTTGCGGCTTTCGCAAAGAGGGCGTCCAGGGAAAGACCTATTCCCAGGGAAATCGCCCCGCCGAGATAGACCGGCAGCCCGCCGGGGGAATTTGGTGCGGCAATCGCGTTGAGAGTCGTCGCCGAGCCGAAGTCCAATACAATGCAGGGGGAGCCATATTTATAAACTGCCGCGACGGCATCGACCAGCCGGTCCGCCCCGACATCTCCCGGCGGGGAGTATGCGATCTCCAGGCCCAGCTCCGACTGCGGCGTGACTTCGTATGCTGCCAGCCCAAAGGTATTCAGGCACATGCGCCGCAGGGCAGGTGTCGCCGCCGGGACGACGCTGGCGAGTGCAATCCCCTCGATCACGCGGAGCGGAAGGCTCTGCTGAAAGAAAAGCGACCCAAGAAACGCCGCGTATTCATCCGCTGTCCGCGCGACTTCCGTGCGGATCCGCCAGTGTGTCCGCAGCGTCTCGCCGTCGTAAACGCCAAAGGTGACATTGCTATTCCCCGCATCAATGACAAGCAGCATGGGGTGAGTATAGCATATCGACGCGGAGCGTTCCTAGTTCACATTCACCCCCGCCACAACATCGCCCACGCTGTTATCTTGGATATAGCGTCGCTGGTCAGACGAGGCGTTGACACCCGGTGGGGGCAGGGTCTTATCAAAAATCGCCTGTCCCCCATCGTCTTTGCCGTCCGGCCCGACGCTGTAAAGTAAATACTTCGCGCCTTGCAGTTTGTAACGCAAAGGGCCGGAAAGGGCGAACGGGTCGGCAGGCACGGCTGTGAGATACCCCGGCACGAGGGCCGAAAGTGCCGCCGGGTAAACGCCGTGTTCCAATTTGTAGGCGTGCAGGGCCAGCATAGTTGCTAAAAGTGCGCTTTGCGTGTCGGTCACTGCTTCACGCAAACGTGTCTTGTTCAAATTCTCCGACAGCATCATTTGATTGAGCGGATCGGTTGGAATCGGTGGCGCGGGAAGATGTGCGGCATAGGGCTGCCGGGCATTTGCGATAGACTGGTCCATGTAACTCGTATAATTCGCCATGATCCTGCGTTTGCCCGCGAGGCGTACTTGCGTCGCAGTTGCCGCGTTCCGCACGGAATCCGTCACGCCGCTTGCGGTGGAATCCCCATTGAAGACCGCGCCGCCAGGCCAGTTCTTCGAATGCATCAGTTCCAAAAGCCCGGCTTGCCCGCTCCATTTTTCTTCCTGCATCACCGCTGCAAACCTCACATGGTCCGCCCGAATATGTTCCAGACGCCGTGCTGCCTTCCGCGCCTCGGCGGCATTCAAATGATCCACCGCGTTCCACGCCTGCCTGCGTCCAATCGACTCGCAGGCGGCACCGACCAGCATGGAGATAAGACCTCCACCGCGCGGGATTTTCTCACCGAGCTGCACATCGTCCAGCGCGGCATTCATCGACCCGTTCCAGTCGCCTTTGTGGGCCGCGACGCTTGCCTGCAAACCCAAAACCCGCGCCAGGCTGCGGTACTTTTGGAACGACGCGAAGGGAGAGGAGAACGACCGCGCCGGCTGTGCCAGGTACGGATATTGAAAGCCCTGATGCAAAAGCTGAAACGCTTTTGTATTCATCTGGAGCGTCTTCTCCTTTGCCGCAATTCCCGCCGTGCTGTTATCCTTGAGTGGATCGCCGCTGGCCCATTTGTCCTCGACCTTCGCATTCCCGGCGGCCTCGAAGTAATCGCGGGCATTCGGCACTGGCATTGTTGGTGTCGGCACGGCGATGGATGGGTTGATATCTAGGCCACGAAACCACAAGACGATGCCTACGGCCAGAGCCGCGACGAT
>JANXNV010000302.1 GCA_025353925.1 Armatimonadota bacterium | reverse complement strand
TGCGTCGTGTAGTGCCAGATCAGCCCGGCAGCCTGAGAGGTCGGCACGACCACAGCGACTTTGGGCGCGACGGGAAGCGGTGCCCATCCGGCGACCAATGTTTTATCTCGCCCTGCCCACTTTTTGCGCAGACCAGGATCGGCAAGCATCTTGATGAAGACGCCGCCGACGACGGGTCGGGCATTGAAGTTGACACTGTTGACATCGTCCGTCGCATACCAATCTGAAAAGGGGCGGCGGGCGGATGTCTGATCAAGATAGTCGTATATCGGGTTGGTAAGTGTCTCGAAGTCGGCCTGGTTCTCGGCCATGGTCGCACTCCAGATCGCCCAGTCCGATTTTGTGGTGCGCGTGCGCGAATCCAGTGGGAGGCCGTACGGCTGCATCTGAGTTTTGTAAAAAGCGACTTCTTTGCGGGCGACGCCGGCGGGGAAGACGTTCAGACCCAGAAGCTTATCCCAGACCAGATTGTACTTCATGCCCCAAGTGCCGGGTTTGTCGAAAGCCAGCAGGGAAGCCTCACCGCTGCCCGCAACCTGTACCCAGTGCTTCGCAAAGCCTTCGGCCAGGGCACGGTACTTCGTCGCATTGGCTGTCTCGCCGCGCATTTTGCAGAGGTCGGCATAGGCCGCGAGAGCGACGATGGCCTTGATGGATAGGTTGGAGTTATGCGCCAAATGTCCCATGAAGTCGTCGGTGCAGAGCTGGTCTTCCGGGTCCTGCCCGTACTGCTCCAAATACTGCGCCCACTGGCTGAGGTGCGGCCACCACGGGGTCACCCAGCTGCCGTTGCCTTCGGACTGCGCGATTGCATCGCAGAGGATCAGGATATTGCCCGACTCTTCGACCGGCATCTGCTCGCCGCCGTCATCGGTTCCGCGTGCGATGGGATAGGTTCCCAGGTCATGCGGGGCATTGGGGAATTTCCAGCGGGCCGATGCGCCATAGTCGAGCACCGGAACGATGGATGCTTTCGCCAGGGTCGGGGACAGCAGCACGAGCATGGGGTCCTGCGGGAAGATGACATCCACGGTGGCAATATCGCCGTTGGAATTGTTTTCTTTGGTAAACAGCAGCGGTTTGCCGTAAGCGTCGGCGGCGAGGCCGTTTGCGGCGAGGCACTGTCGATAGGCCAGAGCGGTCATCTGAGCATACTTCGGGCCGCCAACTTTCGTAGCATCGGCCATCAGCTCATTGTCAAATGCGATACACCGCGCGGTGAGAGCAGGGTAATCGCGCTCGGCGGTCTGGAACAGAGCCGAGAGGGTCATTCCGTTACGCCGCCAGTAGGGACGCAGGTTCTGACCAAAGTATCTGATGTTGTACTGCTCATCGTAACCGAGCAGGACGTGCCGCGACACGGGAGCGGCCCCAACTTTGCCCAGCGAGAATGCTACGGCCAGAGTCGGCTCCCCTTGATTGGCGGGCCGGGGCATGATGTCGTCAACACTCAAGGCCAGGGTGCCACTGGAAGCGAACGTACGGGTCAGAATACTGCTCGCGGCGGCGTAGGACAGGGTCTGGGCGGTCGGGGCGACCAGGCAGGCGTAACCCCAGTCGCGGCGAGCATCATCGCCGGAGACGCCCAGGTATTTCTGCTTGACGGTGCCGATCTTTTGTGCCGTCAGTGGACCCATGGTCTCCCGGGACCAGGTCACGGGCTGCCTCGCTTCGTTGACCGCCAGCAGGCCGCTCATGCTGTCATAAAGCGAAATGTCGTGGGTCTTGCCGTCGACTGTGCGCACGTCCCAGGTCAGGTAAGTGACGGGCCGGGCCAGAACATCGAGGTCGTGGGGCAGGGCAGGGGTCATAAATGTCAGCGTGACATGGACTGCTGAGTCCTCAAAGTCGTAGATGCTGCGGGTCGGGGTGACCTGTACCCCGGTCTGCGGGAAGCCGGGCAAGGTATGTGGTGCGCTGCCCATCAGGCGATAGGTTTTTCCATCGATCCGGAGCAGGCTGGTCAGCGGCATTTCGCGCTGGGTCCAGTGGCGGGTGGGAGCGCCGTTCAGCGTGTCGGACATGGACCAAACGCTGAAAAATGGGTCTGAAGTGAGCAGCGGCACGGCTGGAGGACGGAACGGGTCTGGGGCTGCATGGGCGAGTGGGGCGACGGTCAGCAACGCTGCTGCGACCGTGAAAAATTGACAGCGCATAGGAATTGAAGCCTTTCGGAAGAAAAGATGCCAATCGACACTTTTGCTTGATTACTCGCTATAATACTCTATGCCGAACACTATGTCAATCGTAGATTTCAACACGGACCTTTGCGAAACCCACATCGTCAGTCTCCAGTCACGGGAGTGGCTGATCAGCTCCGCCCTCTGTCCAGCACTGGAGGCGCATGGCATCCAGCTTGTGGGCATCACCGATGCCGCACCGGGATTTCGATTCGTTCGGCCAGCCCCTCGGCAAAGTCAGCTTCTCGTCTGCCGGACAGGGTGTGGCTGGGTCCTGCTCGGCGATCAGTGGATGCGGTGCGAAGCGGGCATGGCCTACCTAACACCCCCAAACGTCCTCCATGCCTATCAGGCTGCCGCCGACACGCGCTGGGATTTGTGCTGGGTGCAGTCCGCCGAGGCCTGGCTGAGTCCTTTCGATACGCCCCGGCTGCTCACCGTAGACACGGGACCGCTCGCCTCCGCCCTGGCCGGTCTGCGCCGGGAGGTGACCGAAGCCGCCGACTCGGCTCTGCTGCCGCCTTGGGCGTTTTTGGTCGCGGCCTACGCTCGGCAGATGGTCCGCCCGGAGCAGGGAGATACGCGGCTGCGCCTTTTATGGGAGGAGGTCGGGGCGGATCTCGGTCATCCCTGGACTGTCGAGGTGCTGGCGGCCCGGGTCGGAGTCAGCGGGGAGCATCTGCGCCGCCTTTGCCAGCGGCATCTGGGCCGCAGCCCGATGAGCCATGTGGTCAGCCTCCGAATGCGTCTGGCGATGGCACTGCTGGCCTCGGACTTCTGTACCATCGAGGTCGTCGCGCAAAAAGTCGGTTACGACAACCCCTTTGCTTTCAGCACTGCATTCAAACGCTGTCAGGGGACTTCTCCGTCGGAGTACCGCGCGAAAGCGCATGGGCCGGCAGATAAAGGGTAACGGCTTCCGCAAGCTTTGCCTTGCGCTCCGCCGGCAGGCGGTCATAGGTCTGCACGGAGAACCCGAGACGCTGGTTCTTCGCCAGAGTCTCCCGGTTCCGGTCAATAAAACGCCAGTACAGGCCGTCCCAGGTCTCTGTCCAGCTCTCTTTGGGATAATTCGACATTTTGAGTATGTAGTTGCTGCCGCAGAGGTAGGGCTTTGTCGTAATGCCTTCATCGGCGTACTGACTCATCGCGTAAACGTTCGGCACCATGACCCAGTCGTAGGCATCGATAAAGAGGGCCATAAACCAGTCGTAAACGGCCGTCGGGTGAGTTTCATTCAAAAGAAGAAAGCAGCCTAGTACCATCAGCCGCTCGATGTGATGGGTATAGGCTGTCGCCAACACGCTGCGGATTGCCCCGTCGATGGGGCGAATACCCGTTTCGGCATCCCAAAAGCCCTCCGGCAGGTCGTTCTGATGATTCAGGCTGTTCGCTTTGCGCATACGCGGGCCGAACCAGACATAGGTGGCCCGCATATACTCCCGCCAGCCGATGATCTGCCGGACGAAGCCCTCCACGGAATTCAGAGGCGTCTGATGCTTCTTCGCGAACGCCAGGGCTGTCTCGATCACATGAGCGGGGCTGAGCAGGCCGCAGTTGATCGCCGCGCTGAGACGACTATGGTAAAGCGTGATTTTGTTTTCCGAGATCGCATCTTCGTACTCACCAAACGACAAAAACCGTTCCTCTAAAAACCGCTCCAGTTCGTACTCCGCGTGGTCGGGCGTGAGCGGATGCGAAAAACCTTCCGACGCTCCGGGGCTGCCGGCAAACCTCTGGGCAGCTTTGGCGAGAAGAGCCGTTTCATGGTCATTGTAGCGAAGCGTTTCTTTCTCCGGCGGAGCCAGACCTTTGGGCAGACGTTTTCGGTTCTCCGCATCGAGGCTCCATACCCCCCCGACCGGCTTTCCGTCCGGAAGTACCAGAACGTTCATCCGTTTGCGCTGCCAGGTGTAAAAATCGGCCATCCGCGCGGCGTTCGGACGCAGCTTCCGGTACTCCGCCAGTGCCGAACGGTCCGTGAGAAAGCCCGGACTCTCCTCCACGACCAGCGGCAGCCCCAGTGCTTGGGCAACCGCGTTTAACGACTTCTCCAAACGGTCATCCACGACATCGTAAACCACCAGCGTGTCACCCGGGTGGCTGAATTGGCGCAGGGCCGTGATCAGATCGGCTTCCGCCGCACACTGATCCGCCGAAATCACCTCGGCTGTCTTGCCCGCTTCTCGCAGCCGCTCACAGAACAGGCGCATCGTGACGGCATGCAGCATAAGCTTCTGAACATGAAATTTCTGTTCGGAGAAAAACAGCGGGTGCTCGATGAGAAGACAGGTTTGAATGTGCGGCTCAAACGCTTCGACAAAGAGTTGATTCGGGAAAAGGAGACGGATTTCCATAGTGCTATATTATGGCACATAATCCATATTTCGGCTCGAATTATGTCATATCAGTGGCAATTGGAGCAATACTAAAGCGCAGGAGAAATTTATGGCAGAAAGTCCACTTCATACAGCCGCCAAAAATGGCGACCTAGCCGCCAAAAATGGCGACCTAGCCGCCGCACAACGGTTGATTAGTCAGGGAATGGACGTCAATTCTTTGAGCCAAAATGACTGTTCTCCACTCATTTATGCTATCCGGGGCGGACCTACTGACTTGGCGAAGCTGCTTCTTGACTCAGGAGCAGAGATCGATCTTCGCGGCCCCAATGGCGGAACTGCTCCGCTATCGGCAGCGTGGCGGGGTCAGGACGACACTTTGCGCCTACTTCTCGGGTATGGTCCAAACTTGGAAGCAGCCAATGCAAAGGGTTTTACTGCACTCGCCGCCGTCTGCCTCCGCGGGCACGAGAGGTGTGCTTGGATTCTCATCGAGGCGGGGGCAAACGTCAACGCATCCGCTCCACACAGTCGGGGTGCGCTCGAATGGGCGATTTTCCATGACAAACCGGAACTGGTTCGGCTGCTATTGGAACGTGGAGCGCGAACGGATCAAGCCAACGAAGAGGGTGTCACCCCGTTGATGAGCGCGGCGATGCAGGGCAGCACCGGGATAGTCCGGTCTTTGCTGGAAGCAAGGGCGGATGTTGACACAGTTACGGCTGAGGGTCTGAGTGCGCTGGCTTTCGCGATTGTCAAGAATCACCCTGAGCCGATACGGGTCTTAGTGGAGTACGGAACCAATCAGACCGTAGGGCAGCCCCTCCATAAAGCCAAGTCGCCGGCAGAGAGCAAATCCGAAGTGATGCACTTACTCCAAGTGGCCGATGGTACGAGTCTGCATGCAGCGGCAACTAGTGGCGACAGGGATGCCCTGCTTCTGCTCCTCGGTCAAGACGCCGATGTGAATCTGCGGAACGAGCGGGCCGAAAGTGCCTTGCTTCTTGCTTGTCAGCACGGACATCTCGACTGTGTCTTCGCCTTGCTGCGGGCGGGGGCTGATCCGAACTTGACGGCAGAATATGGGCGTACCGCCCTCATGCGTGCTGTTGTCGGCGGGTACGCCGAGGTGGTGCGGACGCTGCTGGCTCGGGGGGGCAGATGTTCAGGCTGCGAACAAATACGGCATAACCGCATTAATGGTCGCCGCTCAGCGGGGGAATCTGGAAACGGTACGTCTTCTGCTCGAGTACGGGGCGCAGGTGGACGTCGGCAACAACGTGAGCAGTCCTCTCGCCGAGGCGGCCCAAAAAGGACACGGAGCGATTGTGGATTTGCTCATCGAGTACGGTGCTGATCTCGAGACGCCCGACGAACACGGCGTTCCGAAAGGCTTCGATGCAGCACTCCTCGCCGCGATGAATGGCGAAAAAGGTATGACGGAACATCTAAAGAAAAAATTCAAGCCATAAGGGGATTATGGTAGTTTCTCAGGGTGGTAAATGAAGAAGAGGCCGACACGCGGATTCGAACCGCGGACCTGCTGTTTACGAAACAGCTGCTCTACCACTGAGCCATGTCGGCATATTCTTAACATCATCTCGGGGCCATTATACCCGTGTCCGGGGTAAAATGCAACAGAATATTTCTGCGTGTCAGACGACCCGATCGGCCTCCAATTTGGACAGCTCGATGCTGACTAGATCTTCCCATAAGAAATAGGTCCATACGGAGACGTTGTAGCCTTTCAGAGGCTTGGCGACGATAAATTCTTCGGTGACCTGCGTGGAGCAGGGCGCGTTCTTGAGCGAGTATTGCGTCGGATCGCTGGCGACGATGAAACCCGGAGCGGTGCTGCCCCCGTCCGGATCTTTACCAATCCCCTGAAAGCTGAACACGAGCTGCTGCCCTTCGGGGGCAGCAAAAGTGCCGCCGACGAGCCATCCATTTTCGACACACAGCTTTTGCCAGCGTTCCGCTCTTTCCATGCGTCTATTCTACCCGAAATGCTGCGGTTTTCCAGGAAGGCCGCCAGAGACCATAGAGATTGTCCCGACCGCATTCTTTTCCTGTTGAATGTCGATGGTAAGCGGTAAGAACTGTGGTAGGAGCCAGAGCACACTGCGCAGATGTTCAGTGACCCGCGAGACGGACCAGCGGCTTTCCCCGGCAGCCAGGGCGGACGGCAAAGCCAGCTGATCAGCCAGGTGCTCTTCGCAGGCGGCTTTGGTTCCGTGCCATGCCTCAAACTCCGCACAGGCTTCGGCGGCGACGGTCTCGATCCGTTTGCCGCGCTCACCGATGACCGAGAAACCGACAGGGCCGCTTTCGCACTCGGCAACCAAGGTGATCGCCGCGCCCTGGCCCGGTGAGGGCAGGTTCCGGACCTCGGTCGTCAATAGAGCTTTGAACTTGCTCAGCGCTTCCCGCACGGCCTCGGCCCCCCGCTCGCCGACAGTCGGCGGCAGGCCCGAAGTGATGATGTGTGCCTTGATTGCAAGGTGTGTGCCGCGCTTCGTCATCGTTACAGGCAGCAGTGCCGACGGCTCGATTTCCAGAATGATCTTGCCGCCGCCGCGCGGAAAGAAGCCTGCCGTCGGCATCGTCAGAGCCACATGCAATCCTGAGCGGCGCAGAGCAGCCAGATAAACGTGTTCCAAGTACTCAGCTGTCGGTGCGAAGGGGACATGTGTGCCCCCAGTGATGGTCACGCGCGACGGCTTGCCTGCTAAGGCCAGAGGCAGCAGGACGGTCTGCGCTACCAGGGCCGCCGCCCCGGCGGTGCCGATGGCGAAGTGGTACTCCCCCGGTGCCGCCGGGCAGAGCGGCGTGAACCGCAGCTTCTGGGACCCCAGCTCCGCCCCCTCGATTTGAGCGGCACTGAGGGCGGCGGCGGCCTGCACCGCCGCGAGGTGCTGCGCCTTCAGACCGGGCTTGCTGCGCCCGGCCCGAATGCGAGTGATCTCAACCGGCTGCCCGGTCAGCACGGAGAGGGAGAGGCTCGTCCGCAGTATCTGCCCGCCGCCTTCCCCATAAAAGCCGTCGATTTGGTTCATAACCGTTCCTAGTCCTTGTACGGATCTTCTTCGTTCTCACCCGCCATCGCCACCCCCAGTGGGGTCAGCGTGTGCAGGATGCGCACAGAGGCGGCATGCGACGCTAAAACGTCCGGCAGCCGCTTGTAGCAGTGCGGCGATTCGTCCGTGCCCGCGCCGCGCAGCTCGACGTTCTTCTCGCGCAGCCAGGTGTTCATCATCTCCCGCGATACCGCACCGGGACTGATCACAGCATGCGTGCGGTAGTTGATCTTGCCGCGTGCCGCCGTGCGGCTCATCACCCGGCCCGCCCCGTGAACGGTGGAGTAGAGCGCGTCTTTGCCCTCAGCGGATTCGACGCCCTCCAAGATCACCGAAATATCGCCCATGGAGCCGCCGACAAAGCCCTTCTGACCGGGGAAGGCTGGGGTCGCGCCTTTGCGCACGACCCACAGATCTTTGCCTTCGTGCTTTTCCTGCCACGCGAAGTTGTGGTGGTTGTGAATCTCCTCCACAATGGTCGCGCCCAGGATCCGAGCCACTTCCCCGCAGACCCAGTCCCGCCCGGCGTAGGCGTAGCGGCCCGCCAGGTTCATGCAGGCCAGGTAGTCGCTTCCAAGCGGCGAGTCGGCGGAGATTACCAGCGGGTCGACATCCATGCCGTCTTTTGCCCCGCCCGCCTTCAGGAAGTAGGTGGCAGTCTTATGGCCGAGGCCGCGCGAGCCGAAGTGCGCCCCGATCCAGACACGGTCCAGCTCATCGGCGAAGATGTCGACGTAATGGTTGCCGCTGCCGATCGTGCCGAGCTGGTTCTGCGCCATCTGCTTGATGGACTTCAGCGGCTGGATCTTCCAGGCGTCGTCGCCAAACAGGTCATGGTCGACGCGTGTCTCGTTGTTCCGACCGATCCCGAACTCCAGGCCCGACCAGATATCGTCCATGATGGTTTTGATGTTCTTTCGAACTTCCGCCGCCGGCATGTCCGTCAGGACGGCCTTGTTGCCGCAGGCGATATCGAAGCCGACGCCCGACGGGCTGATCTTGCCCTCGTAGGCGACGACTCCACCGATCGGCACGGCGTAGCCAACATGGTTGTCCGCCATCAGGGCGACATGCGAAGCGGTCTTCGCGCAGGTCTTGATCTGGGCCAGAGTTCGCTCATCGGCACCGCCCCAGACCGGGATTCCGTCAATAAATTCCATTGTTCTTCTCCTCGAGCAATCAACACCAAAAAAAGTACGCCAAAAAAACGGCGAAAGAAAAGGCCCCTGGCGGTATGCCGGGGGCCGATTGCTTGCTTCTATTATCACACTGGGTGGGGGTTTCAAGTAAACCTTCCAGGAGGGAGAGAGGCGAGGGCAATCGGCGGCACAAGATAACCGTCCTGCCGGTCGGACATGACCTGACCGGGCACGAACACGGGTGTCTCAGTGCCAAATCTTTGCGCGGTTAAATTGTGATTTCGGAGTGTCATTGCTTCGGAGGAGAGAATACCTGCCATTTCCGGCTTTGTCAAGGCTTCACGTAGGCTACGCCGAAATCGGGTACCATAGGAGCGTGAAATTCCAACAAACTTCTTCCAGCAGGTTCGCTCCGTGGCTGATCGCGCTGGCCGCCATGCTCTGGGGCAGCGACCTGCTGCTGCGGGCGCGAGTGGTGTCGGCGGGCTGGTCGGCGTCGCACATCGTGCTGGCGGAACATTTGATTCTGACGGCGATCTTTATCGTTCCCTTGTGGCTGGGGCATCGTCAGCTCGCAGTGCTGACCAAGCGGCAATGGGCCGCGCTGGTGTTTGTCGGGGTGGGCGGCTCCGCACTGGGAACTTGGCTGTACACGACGGCCTTTACGCTGGACTTTTCGCGGGCTTTGACCGTCGTGCTGCTGCAAAAGACGCAGCCGGTCTTCGCCTTGCTGCTGGCGGCGAGCGTGCTGAAGGAGCGCCGCTCGCCCCTGTTCTGGGGCTGGTGCATTATGGCTCTCCTCGGGGCCGCGCTGCTGGTGGTGGGTGACAAGGACTTCGGGCCGCATTTGCTGTCGCGTATCCGAATGGAGCAGGCACTTCTCGCGATCGGGGCCTCCGCGCTCTGGGGCGCGGCGACCGTGGTAGGGCGACCACTTTCGGTGCTGCTGCCGCCCTCCCTGCTCTCGGGGGCGCGGTTCGCGCTGGCCCTGCCGGTGCTGGCCCTGCTGGCACTCTTTGCCGTGCCGCCGCCGATAGCCGCGCGGACCCCGGAGATCGGCGGACTGCTGATACTCGTCGCCCTGGTTCCGGGCCTGCTGGGTATGAACTTGTATTACCGGGGCCTGCGCGGAACGACGGCCTCCGTGGCGACACTGGCCGAGCTGTGCTACCCGCTGACATCACTGCTGATCGGTGTTGCCGTGCTGCACACCCCCATGACCGGCGGGCAGTGGGCCGGGCTAGTGCTGCTCCTGACCGCCGTGCTGGCACTCGGGCGCAGCCCGGAGCTTGTTGTGACCGAAGAGAACACGCATGATTTATCCCCTGCCATATCCTGAGTCGTCGAAGCCGCCGCAAACGTGGACCCTGGCCTCGTATAATGTCCAAGACCTGTTTGATACGAGTGATGACCCGAACTCGCAGGATGGGCGGCCAGCGGAAAACCGTCTGCGTAACAAGCTCACACGTCTGCGCCGCGTGCTGCAAATTCTGGATGCCGACGTGGTCGGCCTGATGGAAGTGGAGACACTGGGCGTTTTAACGCGCCTCAATCTTGCCCTCGGAGCCGCGGCATATGCCGAAGCTGTTCTTCTGGAAGGCAATGACCCGGAGCGCGGGATCGATGTGGCGCTGCTGTCGCGCTTTCCGGTCCTTCAGATCCAATCTCACACTGCCGACACTTACGAAACTGCCGATGGGCAGACCGAGCGCGTCTTCTCGCGCGACTGCCTGGAATGTCATCTCAAGCTGCCCTCGGGGGAAACGCTGGTCGTGCTTGTCAACCACTTCAAATCCAAACGAGGCGGCGAGATTGAGTCGGAGCCGCTGAGGACGGCGCAGGCGGTTCGGGTTCACGAGATCGCTGAGCACTTGCGGGCGAATTATCCCCTGGTCGCGGTGATCGGTGATTTGAACGACACGGCAGAGTCGCAGACACTTCAGCCGCTTCTCAGCGGGCCGCTCACAGACCTGCTGGCCCGCGACATACCTGCACCTAATAATTATTCGTTTGTACACCGGGGAGAGGCGGAGCGGATCGACTACCTGCTGGCCTCCCCGGATCTGACAGACCGCTTCGTGCCGAACTCCGCTCTGCTGCTGCACGGCGGCTGGGCGAGGCGTGCGTCGGACCATGCCCCGGCCCGGGCGGCTTTTGCACTTTCGAGACCCGCTGCGAAGAGCTACCCGGAAAACCTGACCGCTGCCTATGACCGGGAGTACCCGCCGTATCTAGGGTATCGCGGTGCTGCTAAAATTAATGCCGCCCGTTTCATGCCGCACACGCTGGTACGGCTTCAGGGACAGGTCGTGGTGGTGACGGGCATCGTGGAGCGGGTGGAAGTGACACGCGGCACGGGGGTGGTGCGCTTGCTGCTGGGCAATACCGATCCGTTTCTGGCGATCCAGGTGACGATCCTGCCTTCGGACCGCGCGGCATTTGCGCAGGCGGGGATTTTGGACATCGGCGGGTACACTAGAGGAAAGATGGTCCAGGCGGTGGGAACACTCGACTTCTACCGGGAAACTCCGGAGATCCAGGTTTCGCGCCCCGGCCAGCTCAAAGTACTTTCACAGGAGAACACGCAAAATGGCAGTCACGGAATTTAGTTTTGATGTCGTCTCAAAAGCCGACCCGCAGGAGGTCAAGAACGCCATTGGACAGGCGCAGCGCGAGATCGAGACCCGCTTCGATTTCCGGGGCAGTATCAGCGAGATCGCTCACGACGGCAAGGATAAGCTGACGCTGACGTCCGACGATGAAACGCGGCTGACGGCACTGATCGATGTTCTGCAGTCGAAGCTGATCAAGCGCGGCATCGATGTACGCTTTCTGGACTACGGCAAATTGGAGCAGGCTTCGAAAGGCACGGTCCGTCAGGTCGTGACAGTCAAGGATGGCCTTCCGATGGAGGCCGCTAAGAAGATCGTCAAGCTGATCAAAGACAAGGGCCTAAAAGCAAATGCCCAGATTCAGGATGAGCAGGTGCGGGTGACCAGCAAAAGCAAAGACGATCTACAGGCCGTAATGACTCTGCTGAAGTCCGCCGAATTGGAAGCCCCGCTTCAGTTTACCAATTATCGCTGAGTAGCCTAGAAGCAGGATGGCGTGTCAGGGAAGGGCAGGGGAGTGGACCCGTTCAAAATCATCGGTGGGGCATTGGTCCTGCTCGGCTTCATTTTCCGGGCGATCAGCCTCGCGTATTTCGCGCAGCGGGCCGGTTCCGTGCCGGACACGGACCAAGCCCGCCAGAAGTTCGCCGCCCGCAAGCAGCGGGCCTTGGTGATCGACGCCCTATTTATCGCCGCCGGGTTTTATGTGCTGCTGACGAAATAGCTCACGGATACGTCCGCAGCAGCACGGCGGCTTTCTGCGCCTCGACCGGATTACCCATTCTCAGAACACGGTGCCAGTTCTGATGGGCTTCGGCCTTGTTTCCCATCAGATACAGCGTGACCCCGAGGTCGGACCAGGCGGCGGCATAGCTCGGTCGGAGCCGGATCGCCGCGTGGAACTCCGCGATTGCGGGGGCGTGCTTGCTCTGATCATCCAAGGCGTTTGCCAGCCGGTAATGCGCTTCCGGGCTGGCCGGGGCGGCGGCAGCGGCTTTGTGGTATTCCTCCAAAGCGGCGGCCTGACAGCCCTGCTCGTCGAGCCTTTGTGCTAATTGCAGGTGAACGGCGGCCGCAGCCGTGTTCGCCTGCTTTGCGGCGATGATCGGCTTCGGCTTTGCGGCGATGATCGGCTTCGGAGTCGGTTTCACCAGTGGACGCACAGGCTTCAGGACCCTGGCCTGACGTGCAGCTGCGTTCCTCGCTTTTGCCTGCTTCGCCAAGTCTTTGTTCAAGTACGTTCTGGCGATTGTGAGGCTGGGGCTAAAGCGCAGTGCAGCCCGGAACCCGGCGATGGCTTCATCTCGTCGATCCAGGCCGTCCAGCGCGACCGCCATGTTGTAATGCGCTAAGGCAAACCCTGGCCTTAGCTTCAATGCTGCGGCATACTCCGCCACGGCTTCGGCGTGTTTCCCCTGGGTGTCGAGGACGTTGCCGAGGGCATTGTGCGGGTCGGCATTGGTCGGGTCGAGATTGATCGAAGTCCGGTAGTGGGTAATCGCTTCATCATGGCTGCCGCTGTCATCAAGGGCGTTTGCCAGTGTGTAATGCACAGCGGCGTAATCCGGGCGCAGCCGCAGGGTTTCCCGGTACTCGGCGATAGCCTCCGACCGCTTCCCGGCCGCTTCCAGCATCCGGCCCAGCATATAGTGTGCCGGAATGAATCCGGGGCGCAGCTTGACAGCGGCCTGGAGCTGCGCGACGGCCTCTGCAGCCCGCTTTTGGCGGCTGAGTGCGACTCTGAAATTGTAACGGGCGTCGGCATTGTCCGGGCTGAGCTGCACGGTGCGCTGGAACTCCGTCAACGACTCGGCCCTCTGCCCTTGCCTCTCCAGCGCGATCCCGAGGGCATTATGGGCCTCGGCGTAGCTGGGCCGCAAGCGGATTGCATCACGGAAATCCGCGGCGGCAACGTCGATTCGCCCATTCTTATAGGCTGCTGCCCCCGCTTGAAACTGAAGCGTCGCGGCATCGGGCGGAAGTGCGCTCTGGGCACGGGCAGATCCGGACAAGCAGAGTACCAATGCCAGGGCGGCGGGCGAAAAATGTGTTTGCATAGAGTAAAATGACCTTCATTTCGTATCAGGTAAACTTGCGCTTCCCTTTAATTGGTGACTGTCTGCTCGTTTTCCTGCTTTTTCGGCTCGAAAAAGTAGTAGCTGTAGCGGAGAGGTGCATTTGCAAAGGGAACCGGCTTATGGTATACTGGAAAACGACTGTCGCGAGTTCCGGGATCTTATGCCGATGAACCATCTTGATGCGGAACATCTGCCCTGGCGGGTCGCGGCACTGGCGGGCCTAATTGTCGGTGGAATCAGCCTTGCCTACGGTTCTGATGTCTGGACCTGCTTGATCCGTGTCGGAGCCGCTTTTCTGCTGTTCGGCCTAGCGGGTCTCGCCCTGCGTGCGGTGATGCAGATCGGTTCGGCTCCGCAGAAGACCCGCGAGACGACGCACTTGAACAATTCCAGTACTGCTGAGACAAAACCCGAAGTCCTAAAACCCGAAGTCCTAAATTCTGATACATTGAAGTGAGACTTGAGAGCGCATGATGACCACCTCCGTACCCCTGCCCGACCTCTGGAATCGCCTGAAAAAGCGCAACGATCAGAAGGCGCGGGACCAGATTATCAACCATTATGCCTACCTGGTCAAGATCACGGCGGGCCGGGTCGTCACCAGCCTGCCGCCGAATTTAGAGCGCGACGACCTGGTCAGTGCCGGCCTGATGGGTCTGATCAAAGCCGTAGATCAGTTCGATGTCACCCGCCAGGTCAAGTTCGAGACCTACGCCATCGCGCTGATCCGCGGAGCAATTCTCGAAATGCTGCGCGAAGAGGACTGGGTACCGCGCTCGGTCCGCGACAACGTCAAAGCTCTCGAACGTACCTATTACCAGCTCGAAGTCAAGCTGGGCCGTCCGGCAACCGAAGAAGAAGTCGCGGCGGAGATGGGCCTGACCGAAGCCGAGCTGCTAAAGCTGCTGGTCAACACCAGCCGCGCCAACGTCCTCTCCCTCGACGATATGCTCATGGGCGGCGGCGGCAGCAGTGACGGTGAGCGCCTGCACCTGACCGATGTTCTCCAAGACGAAAATGCCAACGTCCTCAAAGATGTCGAAGCCACCGCCATGAAGACCTCCCTCGGCGGGGGTATCGACCGCCTGCCCGACCGCGAGCGCCTCGTGATCTCCCTCTACTACTACGAAGGCCTCACCTTCAAAGAGATCGGCAAAGTCCTCACCGTCTCCGAATCCCGTGTCTATCAGCTCCATACTCAGGCCGTCCTGCGTCTGCGCGGGTATTTGCAGCGTGATTCTGCGCTGTTTGCTAAAGATTAACTCTGATCTCACGCCCTAGCTCGCGCTTATTCTATCTTTCTAGGAGGAGCAGTGGAGGGCTTTTTCTTCTGTGCGTACTACCGCGGACCGGTGTACATTAGCTGAAAGGAGAACATTGTGTCCGTACAAACACAGCACTATTCCGCTGAAGAAACCGCTCATCGCGGTGATGACATTTACGAACGACAAATCCGTTTCCTTGTAGAAGACGGCAATAGTGGCAAAGTCGTTGCAATTGATGTCAAAAGTGGCACTTATGCAATTGCCGAAGATGCTTTGTCGGCTTCGCATCTCCTCATGAATCAAATCCCTGATGCAGAAATCTGGTGTATACGTATTGGGCATCGCGCATTGCATCAAATGGGCGGTCATTCTTTCCGGGGCCAAGCATGATTTTTGGTGCCGTCAATGCGTAGCGAGAAGCCACCCTCCACTTATATGTTCACGATATTCATGGTCAGTCACGGGAGATCGAGGCGGTTGTCGACACTGGGTTCACCGGGTTCCTGACATTGCCGCTTTCTCTAATTGCAGCACTTGGATTGACAAGGATCAGTCGGGGGCGGGCGATACTCGCCAACGGGAGCGAGGAGATTTTTGACATCTACGAGGCAGAAATTTTTTGGGATGGTCAAACGAGAGCGATCGAAGCCGATGCCGCTGAGATCGAACCCCTGATCGGAATGTCTCTGCTCTACGGGCATGAGTTGCGGATTAAAGTCGTAGACGGCGGCACCATGACGATTGAAGTGCTGTCCTAGAATTCATCGCAAGTTACTAAATGGAAATTTACGCTCTCGACCACGTGCAGCTCGCAATACCGGCAGGACAAGAAGACGAAGCACGGGCGTTTTACGTCGGCGTGTTGGGTCTCGCGGAGCAGCCGAAACCGGCGAACCTCGTGGGGCGCGGTGGGGTCTGGTTTGTCAGCGGCAGTCTAAAACTGCATCTGGGAGTGGACCCGGACTTTCGGCCCTCCAAAAAAGCGCATCCGGCACTTCTGGTGCGCGATGTGGAGGCTGCCGCTACAGAGTGTTCTGCCGCCGGGCATCCGGCAGTCCGCGATGAGCCGTTAGAAGGATTTAAGCGGGTGTATGTCGAGGATCCGTTTGGAAGCCGAGTGGAGCTGCTTGAGGCTATTGGCTGACGCTTAACCGAATGAAGACGAAGGATAAAATATAGATACGCAACAGGAAGTCCCCAATAGTGGAGCCGGAGGACGATCTGGAAGATGAGCTGCGTCCGGAATATGATGCGACAGTCTTGAAAAATGGAGTGCGGGGGAAATATCTGGCCCCATTTGATGGCAGACTCACCGCACAGGAGGCGATTTGGCACGAGTAGGCTGGCGCGAACTCAGGGAACGATTTACCCACATCGATGCCAACTTTGTCGGCTGTGAAATGGGACTGCCAGCCCACGACGGCTTTTTTACGGTCTCGCTGTATCCCTGGTTTGAGCATCCGCTGTATCTGGCGGCACGGGACGCGGGCGAAAATTGGGGATTTGCCGATAGCTCAGGCGGTGATCGTGAAATGACTGTATACCCGAAGAATGTTGCTGAGTTCCTGCTGACGCGGCAGAGCACCGTCACTGACTGGGACTTCACTCAGGAACATCCCCTCCTCTGGAAATACGAAAATAGTGGATCGATTACGTGTCATTCTGCGCTGACTCTAACCCAGTGGATGGAGATTTCGGCACTGGTAAAAAGCCAGCTGACGGGCTATCATTGGGAAGGGAATATCGCGGAATTTGCAGTGGAGCAAGTTCATCGCTGGGGGCATACCACCTCATTTTCGCTCGGCAGTTTTCCGTACTCTGTGTTTCAGGTGCTTTGCCCGATATTAGACGCCCAAAATGTTCGTTATTTTGTCCCATTTGAAGCTAAACCGAAAGATCTGCCGGTGCTGTTTTTGATTGATGGGGACGACTATATCATCGCAGATGATTTTGAGGTGGAAGTGCCTGAGTTTATCCACAAGCCGGAATGGTTTAAGCCTCATGAAAACAAGCCGACCTGATAAATATCCGATTCACACCTGCCCGAACATCAGACACGCATTGATCCTCCCGAAGCCGAACGAGTTGATGGAGTGGGCAATTGGGTGACGAAGGCCAGCTTTGGCGCATAGGCAATACGGTCAGCCTCCGCTCCAATCTTCAACTAAAGTGCCTGGAATCCTGCCGAGATCTGAAGTGTTGCACGTAACCACAGTGAAGCTGCTTGTGTGCGCGTGGGCAGCCAGTCGGCAATCCATCTTGCCGATACGTTTGATCGCGGCAGGGTAAGATAAGTAGTGTTCTTCGGCGACGTTTGTATACGCAAGAATGTTGAAGACACGGAGCCTTTCGATGAGGCGGGTCAAGTATCTGGAAGCGGCCTCAACATCGCGGCTCGCACCCCGTTCGCGTGCTTTGTTGATCTCGCTCAACGCACCGCTAAGCATTTCCTCAATTGTAATGGAACTGATCCAAACCTGTTCGTTCGGTGTTTGGTTTAGCCGCCCTGCCACGCGTGAGTTCGCACGGAACACTCGCTCAAGGGTATCGGCATCCAGTAAATACCCAGGTTCAGCTGATGTTATCATCCGCATTCATTTCGCGGCGGCGCTCACGGATATTTGCCATCATGGCATCAAGCATTGGATCATCCGCGAACGCCCCGATTGCGTCCGCATAGTGCCTACCTTCCTGCAAATATTCAAGCTCCGATGGCATGTCTTTCTCGGTGTTATCCTTGCCGACAGTTTGCAAATGTTTCTTTTCTATACCGCTGCGTGGTATCGCGCTGGTCGTGAGTGTGGAGAGTTGAGCCATTTTGAGCCTCCTGGATGTAACTGTACCCGACTTTCACACCCGCCCGAACACCAGACACGCATTGATCCCTCCGAAGCCGAACGAGTTGGACAGCACATTGTTGACACGTGCCTTCCGGCCTGTCGCTTCCGGGATGTAGTCTAGGTCGCAGGCGGGGTCGGGGGTTTGGAGGTTCAGGGTGGGGGGCAGCCAGTCGTCTTCGAGGCAGAGAAGGGAGATCGCCGCTTCCCAAGCACCAGTCGCGCCTAGGGCGTGGCCGTGGAAGCCTTTGGTGCCGCTGATGGGCAAGGTGTTCACACGCTCTCCGAAGACCTGCTTTAACGCCATCGTCTCGGTGCTGTCGTTGAGGGTAGTGCTGGAGCCATGGGCATTGACATAATCGATGTCTGATGGGGCGAGACCGGATTTGCGCAGGGCCAGGCTCATGCAGCGGGCGGCCTGGGCACCGTCGGGGCGGGGCTGGGTCATGTGAAAGGCATCATTCGTGAAGGCGTGAGCGAGTATTTCGCCGTAAATGTGTGCGCCTCGGGCCTGGGCATGGTCGTACGACTCCAAAACGAGCATGGCTGCCCCTTCGGCCATGACGAAGCCGTCGCGGCCCGCATCGAAGGGGCGAGAGGCTGTCTGCGGGTCGTCATTGCGCTGGCTCATGGCCCGGATGATCGCGAATGCCCCGTAGCAAAGAGGGGAGAGCGGGGCTTCCGAGCCGCCCGCCAGCATGATATCCGCGCTGCCGTCCCGGATCAGGTCCACGGCGCGGCCGATGGCGATAGGCGAAGCGGCGCAGGAGTCGCCGTTCGCCGTAGCGGGGCCGGTGACTCCCAGCTCGATGGCGACATTGCAGGAGCCTGCTCCATTGAAGACGCTGAGGGCCAGCATCGGGTTGACCCCGCGCGGCCCTTCCGCCATAAAGGCCGGGTACTGCTCTTCGGCAAAGGCGACCCCACCCAGCGCGGTCCCCAGGCAGACACCAACCCGGTCGGTGTCTTCGATCCGCAGGTCCAGCTTCGCATCGGCCACAGCCATTTTTGAGGCGGCGACGGCGAACTGGGAGAACTTATCCAGCCGCTTCAGCTTTTTGCCGTCAAGGTAGGGCAGGGGATCGAAGCCATGAACCTGCGCGGCCATATGGGAGACCAGGCGTGACGTGTCGAAGTTCGCAATAGTCTCGACTCCCGAACGGCCCACTCGGAGGCCCGCCCGGAGGCCGTCCACGCCGATGCCGATGGGAGTGATAATCCCGAGGCCCGTCACGACCACGCGCCGTGCTGTTTCAGTGGTCATTTCGCATTCTCATTTTCTGCCACATTCTCATTTTCTGCCACATTCTCATCTTCTGCCACATTCTCATTTTCTACGATCTCTTTGATCGCTGCTAGGGTCCGACCGGCGATTGCTCCGACAAACTGTCGCCCGACCATATCCTGTGCAAACCAGCCGTTCAGGAGAGGCAGGGGATAGGTCAAGTCATGCCGAATCGTCACCCGAATGCCACGCCCCCAAGCATCTTCTTCCAGCGACCAGACGACCCACATGCCTGTGGCCACGCCAGCTAAATGCTTGAAGTAGATATGCCCCGTCTCCGGCTCGCAAATTTGGACGCTTTTCCAGCGCACCGGGAATGTGACGCCGGGGAGCGGGAAATCGTTCCGCACCGCTGCCATCTCGACCACTTTGCGGCGGCCGTCATCGGTCTGCTCGAAGACCAGCACTTCGCGGTAGTGCGGCAGGATCGAAGGCCAGTTCTGGATCTCAGCCGCCAGCTTGAAGATGCGGGACTGGGAGCCGCGTATGTAAATTGTGTTTTCCGTATGCATAAGTCAGAGTGTGGACAAAGCCAACCGCAGATTGGAGAGCGAAAAAAGGTCGGCAGGCCGCATCCTGTCCCCGATCGTCTGTAGAAGTATCTCCGTCAGCGAGGCTGACCGGCGCAGCCGCTCTGAAGCCCACGCCAGCAGTGCCGGAGAGTGGACCACATGCTGCACGGCATCGCACAGGCGGTAGCGCGACAAAAGCTCAGTGCGGCGGGCCGCATCGTACCTTCGCAGACTGTGACGGGAAAAGTCGCTGCGCTGGAAACTCTCGTCAATCGCCTGCGCGGCAAGCTGGGCACCGCGCAGAGCAAAGAAAACGCCTTCACCCGTGAAGGGATGAATAAAGGTCGCCGCATCGCCGACAAGCACAACGCCGTCATCGGTCGCCCGCTTCGTGTAATGCCCGAAGCAGCCCACCGAGTGCAGCGGGCCGACAGGAGCCAAGCCCGACACCTGTTCCCAAACCTGCGGAAACGAGCTTTTGAGTCGCTGCTCAAAATATTCCTGCCGCCGTCCGGCCATCTGTTTCGCCTCTGAAAGCGGGACGACAATGTTGACATTCTGCGTGCCGTCCGGTCCGCAGGAAGCACCAACTCCGCAGCAAGCATCCGAACGGTCTCGTGGCAGGTGCATCGTCACAGAGCCGCCCACGTCCGTTCCAAAAGCCGCGTAGTGTGTCACCAAAGCGATGCGCTGCAAGCGCGGGATGGGGCGGACAACTCCCATTTCCCGTGCCGCAAGCGAGTGCGTACCGTCCGCCCCGACGACGACCCTCGCCCGGTGAGTCTGCTGTTCGCCCTGCGCATTGGTTCCAGTCACCCCGCAAATCTTGCCGCCTTCGCGAATAATCTTCCGTGCGGCGAAGCCTTCGGTCACACGCACACCAGCAGCCTGCACCGTGTCAAGAAGTACGTTATCCGTTACCAATCGCGGACAGGCGAGGGCCTCCGTTGGGCCGCTGAACGAGCGGGCAGAGTGCGGCACCACAGTTTCTCTTTCGAGGCGTCGTGCCCCCAACGCCAGCAGCTCGGGAAGAACACCGATTTCGTCCCGTAAAAGCTGCACCGCACCAGGGGTCAAATACTCGCCGCAGGGCTTATCACGCGGAAAAGTCGCGCGGTCGAGCAGAGCGACATCGTAACCTGCGCGGGCCAGAAAGAGTGCGGTCGCCGCTCCGGCGGGACCGGCCCCGAGAACGAGCACATCCGAGAGTTTGTCTAACAAAAATCAGCCAGTCTAAAGTTCGGTATCAGTTATCTTACCCAGCTTGGCCTGGACTAAAGCAATCCGAAAATACCAGTGCGTGTGCAGCCGGATATTCTGCACCCCGCTCAGGCCAACCATTTTGCGGTATTCGGGAGGCGTAAAAGCACGCCGCACACTCGCCGGGCCGTCGTGCTTCGTGAATGGGTGCGCTTTCAATGCGGCAAACGAGGCTTGGACACCCCAGAGAGTCAGCTTGTCTCGCTTTAAGTCAGTGACGATGAGGCCGCGTGTCGTGAGCTTGTCCATGGCGCGAAGCACTTGGGCAGAGGCCTCGAAGCCGAAGTGATGGAACGCTAAAGCGCAGAGGGCGATATCGAAGGAACGCGGTGGGAAGGGGAGAGCTAAGGCATCGGCCAGTGCCAGCGAAACATTCGGCGCGGCCTCAGCGGCCATCCGCAGCATGGCCTCGTGGTTGTCCACGGCGACAATGGTCAGCTTCAGGCCGCGTCTTTGGCCCCAGGCTTCCAAGGCAAGCGGAATATCGGCGGAGCCGGTCGCGATATCCAGTATCCGAACCTCCGTGCCGCGCGGCAGATCGCGGAGCATCCGGGCGACGTGGTACAGTACGGTCTGAGTGCCGCCGAACAGGCGATTCGTCAGGGCGACATCCCGCATGGACCGCTGCAGCTCCGCAAACGGCTGACTGGGGTCGTCGATTTGCTCCGGCTCATCGGTGCGTGGCAGCTCGAACACGCCGGTAATCTCAGGCCACGACATGCAGGGCCTCGGCGATGGCGGCGGCAGTTTCGGCAAGAATATCATCTGTGTGGGCCATGCTCAGAAACAGCGCTTCGAACTGGGAAGGGGCGATGTAAACACCGCGCTCCAGCAAGGCTCGGAAGTACGCTCCGTAGCGAGCGGCGTCGGCGGTTTTGGCTGTCGTGAAGTCCGTGACCTTCGACTCGGTGAAAAAGACCGTCATCATCGAGCCGACCCGGTTGATACGGATGGGAACTCCCGCCCGGGCCGCCGCTTCCTTCGTACTCTGAGCGAGCGCATGCATCTGGCAGTGCATCTTGGTGTAGAGCGTGTCTTTGTGCTGTTCCAGCAGGGTCAGCTGTGCCAGGCCCGCCGCGACCGCCAGCGGGTTGCCTGAAAGCGTCCCGGCCTGGTAAACCGGGCCGACTGGAGCGACCGTGTCCATGATGTCCGCCCGCCCCCCGTAAGCCGCGAGAGGCAGACCGCCGCCGATGATCTTGCCCAGCGCGGTCAGGTCGGGCGTCACGCCCAGCAGCTCCTGCGCCCCGCCGTAGGCCAGCCGAAAGCCGGTGATGACCTCATCAAAAAGCAGCAGTGTGCCGTCGGCAGTGGTCAGCTCGCGCAGGGCATGCAAAAAGTCCGCCCGGGGCGTCACGACCCCCATGTTTCCCGCGACCGCCTCCAGCATGACGCAGGCGATCTCGCGGGGGTGCGCTCGCATGGCGTCCCGGAATGCCTCGGCATCATTGTAGGGCAGAGTCAGTGTATCCAGCGTCAGATTCTTCGGCACACCCGCCGAATCGGGCAGGTCAAACGTGGTCAGCCCCGACCCGGCCTTCGCCAGAAAGCCGTCGGAGTGCCCGTGATAGTTCCCCTCGA
Organism: Armatimonadota bacterium; assembly: GCA_025353925.1. Taxonomy (GTDB): domain Bacteria; phylum Armatimonadota; class Armatimonadia; order Armatimonadales; family Capsulimonadaceae; genus JANXMY01. Next base: position 17,717 of record JANXNV010000302.1, on the reverse strand, counting down.
ACTTGATAATCTTGTCGCGTCGCGTAAAGCCGCGTGCCACCCGGACCGCGCTCATGACGGCCTCGGTGCCGGAGCTGACCAGCCGAACCTTTTCGACCGATGGAACCGCCGCCACGATCTTCTGCGCCAGCCGGACCTCCGCCTCCGTGCTGGCTCCAAACGAGGTCCCGCGTGCGGCGGCTTCCGTAATGGCCGCGAGTATCTGCGGCGGCGCGTGCCCGAAGATCAGCGGCCCCCAGGACATGACATGGTCGATGTAGCGGTTTCCGTCGACATCGAAGATGTAGGGGCCTTCGCCACGCTGCATAAAGAGCGGGTCACCACCGACACTCTTAAACGCGCGGACAGGGGAGTTGACGCCGCCGGGGATCACACGCAGAGCTTCGGCGAAAAGCCGGGCGGAATTGGCATGAGACTGCATGCGGATAGTATACCCGAACTTCTTTGCGTCCAGGACTTGTAAACACTCCCACTATTGTGTACAATACTGACTAGAGGGTATATCTCATGTCACAAGTCATAAGTTTACGCGTCCCCGACCATATGGCAGACCGCTTGGAACGCTTTGCTCGCCGCCAAGGAAATGGAATGACCCGCACCAAAGCGGGCATCCTGCTTCTAGAGGAGTCATTGCGCGAAGCTGAGTTTGCACATATCGAGTACCGGGATACCCCTATAGGAAGACAGCCATACTTGAAAGGCACTGGTCTTGCTGTGTGGGAAATGATCTTTATCGCACGTGACCACGAGTTCGACTTGGACAGGATATCCCGAAACTACCCATATTCGGTGGAAGTGATTCAAGCTGCTCTTCATTTCTACAATGCGTATCAGGAGGAAATCGATATTGCGATTGAAGATAATTACATCGGTTACGAAAAGCTGAAAAATCTCTTGCCCAATCTCAAATTGTTTACAACGCCAAAACTCGGCTCTCGCGGGGAGGCCCAGCTTTAATGCTGTCACTCCTTTTGGATGAGAATATTTCTCCTGACGTTTCCGTGCAAATGCAAAGAAAGCACCCCAATATCCCTGTAGTCAGCGTACACCATTGGAAGGATGGTGAATTCATGGCGCAGGCAGACGAAATCATTCTAATCGCTGCCGCTGCAGTCGCGATGACGCTGGTAACGTACGATCAGAGAACGATACCACCTATTCTTATGCGATGGGGTCAAGCTGAAACCGACCATGGCGGGATAATTTTCGTCGACAATCGCTCGATTGCCTCTGATGACATCGGGGCACTAGTTCGCGCACTCCATGCGCTTTGGGAGAGCACGAATGCTATGGACTGGACAAATTCAATCTCCTATCTCAAAATAAGTGTCTAGCTCTTTTCCCTGCTATATTGTGCTACAGTAACAAAGGAGGAACTCTCACCCGCGACCAAAGAATTTGAGTTAAAAACCGTCATAGTGCCTGTAAGCATGGGGCGCATCAGAAGTATTCAACCGTGATTATGCGAATGCATAATCCCCCGAAAGGAAACTTAGCGATGTCCAGTAACCGAAATTACAGTGCTTTCTTGCGTTGCAGCGTCCTCGTCACGGCTTTGACCGCCATGGCGATCCCTGCCGCTTTTGCCACTCCGTTCGAGCTTGTCTACACCGGGACGTTCAGCAGTGCCGAGGCGATGAATCTCACCGGCGGTGCGACCGACGCTTTCACCGGACCGACCCCCTTCATCGCGACCGCATTCTTCGATGACAGCAGCCCCAATCTTGTCTCCATGCTGCCATTCCCCGGTTTTGTCGCGTACTCGCCGACTTCAGCGACGCTGACGATCGGCCGAGACACGTTCACCTTCGCTACCTATAATCAAGACCCGACGCACGGCGTTTCCGTCGCGATTTTCGACGGGACGACTCCGTTCGGGCCGCCGGGACATTTTGCGGCAGGTTTCCTGCAAAATCCGGTGGCTGATGGAGCCGGGTTTGTGGGCGATTTTGTCTCCGCCTCGCCGACCTTCAGTGCGGCGCACCTGACGCCGACCTCTTTTACCGGCTACTTTGGCGTCGGTCACGGGTCCGGCCCGGAGACCTTTCATGGCTCCGGTGTGAACACTGTGGTCCCCATTCCCCTTACAGATAGTCATGGCCATGGGTACTCGCTGACGCTGGGCAATTTTGATGAGGAAGCGGCGACCGGGGTGCAGAATACGGCAAACATCCTCGCCGTTCCGGTGCCGGAGATCTCCTCGGTGGCTTCGCTCGGCTTGCTGCTGATGTTAGGACTCGGGGGAGCGGTCTGCGTTCGCAGGAGGGCGTGAGCGTAATCGCTGCGTGTGACAAAACGCCCCTCAATCGGTGACCCCAGCCACTTCCGAGAAGCTGGGGCCACCGATTTCAATTGGCCTTCGTTGTGGGTATATTGTGTCAAGATTAGAATGGAGACCACAATGACATATATTACAACCCGCGACAACACCAAGCTTTACGTGAAAGACTGGGGCACCGGGCGGCCGGTGATCTTGATGCATGGCTGGCCGCTCTCGTCGGATAGCTGGGACGACCAGGCGATGGCGATTGCCGATGCCGGGATGCGGGCCATTGCCTACGACCGGCGCGGCTTTGGACGTTCCGACCAGCCCTGGGGCGGCTACAATTACGATACGCTCTCCGACGATCTGGCGGATGTGATCGAAGCCACAGGAGCGACGGACGCGGCGATTGTCGGCTTTTCGATGGGCGGCGGCGAAGTCGCTCGGTATTTGTCTCGTCACGGCGGGAAAAATGTTTCCCAGGCCGGGTTAATCTCCTCTGTTGTGCCCTATATGCTGAAGACTGACGATAATCCGAACGGCACGGATGGTGCGCTTTTTGCTCAAATGGGTGCCGGGATGAAAGAGGACCGGGCGCATTTCTTTGCCGGGTTCTTCAAGTCGTTTTACGGGGTTGGGATGATTTCGCACCCCGTCAGCAATGAGCTGATCGAAAACTCGTGCGATGTCGCCATGCAGGCCAGTCTCAAGGCGACACTCGGCTGCGCGGAAGCGTTTGGTACAACCGATTTCCGGCCCGATCTGGCATCGTTCTCGGTGCCGACTCTCATCATTCATGGCACGGCAGATCAGACCGTTCCGATAGATGCCGCCGGGCGGGCGGCCGCGCGAGGCATCGCGAGTTCGACGCTGATCGAGTACGAAGGTGCTCCGCATGGCCTGTTCGCGACGCACAAAGAGCGTCTGACCAGTGATCTGCTGACATTCCTGCGGCGATAAGTCCGCGACAATTCCTTCCCTGACTATAAAAGTCCGGCTCATCCACCGATAATCTGAATATTCTCGTACTCACGGGGATCGATGGGTGGAGCCGGACTTTTGGAATCTGAAACTCATCAAACGCGTAGCCTGGTGTGGAAAGGCTTGCTGATCACGCTGGCTTTCCATGCGGTCTACGCCGCTTGGCTGCTGATGAAGCCTTTCTCGCATCACGTCGTCCAGCTTGGCGGTGATGTGATGGAAACCCTCGGAGCCTTTGTCGCCGTCGGACTCTGCTTCCTTACCGGACGTCGGGCCGCCTCGGCCCGAGGGCGCCGCATTGCCCTGTTTTTCAGTCTCGGCATCCTCTGCTATGCTTTGCAGCAGGTTTACATCATCTTCCCCGATTTTGCGCACAGACGTGTTCCCGTTCCACGGATGTCCGGTGACTTGCTGGCTATGGTCTGCTACCCGCTCCTGCTTTGTGGTATCTGGCAGTTTCCCCGCCCATCGCGCTCCCTGTCGTCGCAGCTGCGAATTTCCATCGATGGTTTAATGGTGATGGTGACGGCGGTCACGTTTAGCTGGTATTTCATCCTTGGACCGACGTTTTACCGGCAGGCTCAGAGTGCGGAAGTGAAAATCATCAGTACCCTGTTTCCGCTCATGGACCTTCTTTTGGTCGCCTCCTTGCTGATGCTGGGCAGAAGTTCACGTCGGCTGCGTCAGGTCATCAACTTGCTTGCCGCCGGTCTCAGCATCGTTGTCGCTTCCGACACGATATTTGTCTACCTCAGCCTGCACGGTAAGCCACCCACTTTGACTCTGCTCGACATCAGCTGGACGCTCGGGTTCATGCCGATCGGCATTGCTGCCGCCCTCGGGAAAACCATTCCTCCAGATACCGTAGAGGAAGAACAGGCTGTCCCTGCACTGTGGAAATCCTTTCTGCCTTATGCCCTCCTGCCCTGCCTCACCGCTCTCTTGATGTACACGCAGCATGCTCCTGGCCGTGTGGCACTGAAGCAGGGAGTCATTTGGGGGGCAGCTGCACTTGTAACATTGATTCTGGTACGTCAGGTACTGGCAATTGTTGAGAACTGGGAGCTGAACCGGCGGCTCTCACTTCTTGCAACGACGGACCCGCTCACGGGGCTGTTTAACCACCGCGTCTTCCACAAAACGTTGGCGGAGGAATCGGAGCGTGCGGAACGGGAAGGATACGTGCTGGCTGTCGTCGTGCTGGACCTGGACAATTTCAAGTTCTTCAACGATGCTTATGGGCATATCGCCGGGGATGATGTGCTGAAGCAGGTGGCATCTGCCCTGCGCAGCCTTTGCAGCGGCGAAGACACCGTCGCTCGCTTCGGAGGGGATGAGTTTGCCTTGCTCCTACCGCTTTCGAAGCGCAGACTGGGTCAGACGATCGAGAGCCTGCAAACCGAGATTCAGATCGGTCTTTCCAGGTTGGCCTTCTCGCCCCCTGGGCATGAGAGCACGATCCCACTGGCGGTCTCGCTTGGCATTGCAGCATTTCCGGGTGATGCGACATCACGCTTGGAAGTTCTGGAGATTGCCGACACCCGGCTGCGCCGCTCAAAAACCGGAGCCTCAGATGGGCTGGGGGATGACCTGCTGCTTTTTTTGACCCGCTCCGTCAGCGGTTTTTCTATGCTGAATGCATTAGTGACGGCGGTCGACAATAAGGACCGTTATACACGCCGCCACTCTGAGGATGTTTTGAAGTACAGCATCCAGATCGCGTCCCGAATGCGCCTCGATGAAGCGACGCAGCACCGGCTGAAAATCGCGGCTTTGCTTCATGATGTCGGCAAGATCGGTATTCCCGATGCGATCCTGCGTAAGCCCGGGCGACTCACGGAAGAAGAGTACGAGGCTGTCCAGTATCATCCCGTTATGGGGGCGAATATCGTCGGAGCCGTGCCTGGATTCGAGGATACGCTGGATGTGGTACGCCACCACCACGAGCGATGGGATGGGCAGGGGTATCCGGGGAGGCTGACGGCAGATGAAACGCCGTTTCTGGCACGACTGGTCGCTGTCGCGGATGCCTTCTCCGCCATGACCACGGATCGGCCTTACCGGAAGGGAATGGACAGCGGGACGGCCCTGTCTATTCTCGCCGCCGGGTCGGGGTCCCAATGGGATCCTGAATGTGTTTTGGCTTTACTGCAAGAGTATGGCTATGTTCAAAAAAAATCCGTCGCCGACTCTCAGGCGATTACTCAACTCCTCGCCGCGTAAAAACTTTTCACTGACCCCTTGACAGATCTTTCGTCCTGTGATATGATTGTGATATAACGTTTTACCAAGCCGCAGCTGAGAAGACCAGAACAGGCGAATTCCTTGTCCACCACCATTACCGACATTGCTAATAGATTGAAAGTTTCGAATGGACTTGTCTCGCGCGTTCTCAACAACCGTGACGGGGTGCGGGTTTCTGAAGAGACGCGGCGGCGCATCCATCAGGCGGCGCAGGAGATGAGCTACCGCCCAAATCGGCTGGCTCGAAGCCTGCGGGAGGGGCGAACCAACACAATCGCCTTGATGATCTCCGAACTCGACAACCCGATGTTTTTAAGTATCGCCCGGGCTCTGGAATCCGCGCTGCATGATCGTGGCTACCAGATGATTCTCGATGCGAGTTTGGCGGAAGCCTGGACCTACCGAGAGCATGCCGGGCAGCCGAGCTGGCCTGTGGACGGAATTCTGATGTACGGGCAGCCGGCGAATCTGTCGGACTGCCTCGGCACACTGGCGCAAACGGTCCCGATCGTCTTTCTAGACAATCAACGGGATACGCAAAACCAGGCCGTGACGTTTGATTTTTATGCGGGTGGGCGTCTCGCGGCGGAGCATTTGGTCCGGAAAGGCTACCGACGGATCGCTTATGTCACCCATGAATCGTACCTGCGCGATTTTCACCATGATGGTCGATTTCGCGCGTACGAAGATGTCTGCCGGGAAAATCACTTGACCCCTCAGTACATCATCGTCGAGAATGTCTTTCCGCGCTGCCTTGCGGCACTCAACACCGGTCAGCGGCTGGCAGCGATGAAGATGCCGGAGCGTCCGGAGGCCGTCCTTTGCCTGGGTGATGAAAGCGCGATGTATCTCTGCCAGGGTCTGCGCCGTGCAGGTCTGCGGGTTCCAGGCGATATTGCCGTGGTCGGGTTCGACGGCATTATCGAAGGGCAGTGCCTAGACATTCCACTGACGACGGTGCAGACACCGGTCGTGCAGCTCGCCGAAGCGGCGGCGGAAATGCTGCTGGCGCGGATTAAAAATCCGTCCGATACGGGGCTGCTCCTCGTGACGCTTGCGCCGAGACTGTTGATCGGCGAGACCACCTGAACTAATCATCTGATTCGAACAAAGGAGAGAAACTATGAGAAATCGGAAACAGCGGAAGCCCTCGGGCTTCACCTTGATCGAGCTGCTCGTCGTTATTGCAATTATTGCAATACTCGCCGCCATTTTGTTCCCTGTCTTCCAAAAAGTCCGCGAGAACGCCCGCCGTGCATCCTGCCAGAGCAATCTCAAGCAGATTGGCCTCGCAATGGTCCAGTACACACAGGATGCCGATGAGATGTACCCCAGCGGCACGGATAACTTTGCGCCCTGCGGTGGCTGGGCGGGACAGGCCTACCCCTACATCAAGAGTCTCGCGGTGTTCAAGTGCAATGATGATTCCACGCCTGGTAAAGGAACCTCCTACGCCTACAATGGCAACTTCGGAACGGGGCACAGCGGTGATAATAGAAACAATCCGCCCGACTTACAAAACACGGCTATTAGTCTGGCGCAACTGAACAGCTCGTCCAAAACGATAATTTTATTCGAGGTGGAGGGGAATAACAGCGGCAGTCTTGATATCAGTCAGCCGTTCGAAGAGAGCTTCGGGGGTATCGTCAATTTCGACGGTTCCGCATTCGGCATCGGTCTGGGGGACAAGACAGGCTATGGCTACGACCCGAATGGGGCTGGGACCGACTACTTGTGCACAACCAATCCCAATCCTCCCTTAAAGTTTGCCACGGGAGCATTGGGAGGGCAGGCGACAGATTGTCATTACGCCAAGCTCAGCGGACGCCATACGGAGGGTTCCAACTTTGCGTTCGCCGATGGCCATGTCAAATGGCTTCGCGGGTCGAGTGTTTCGCCGGGCCGAAATGCCGCGAAGGAGTCAGATGCACAGGATAATGCTGCCTACTATGCCGCCGGCACGAACGGCAACATCGGATCGGTGCCAAATGCCGCTACGTTTAGCGTTCAGTAAAGAAGTGAGAAAGAAGGAATAAGCATGAAAAACCGAACGTGTTTCGCTGCAGATATATTGCACTTTTGTCTCACAGCCCTCGTGTGCCTCACCCTGAGCGGGGCGGCGCGTGCTGCTGATCTCTTTGTGGACGCCTCGTACACGGGTGGAGGGAGCGATGGATCGGCGGCGAAGCCGTTCACAACGATTCAGGCGGGTGGGGTGGCGGCCCACCCCGGTGATGTCGTCAATGTTCAGGACGGCACCTACAATGAGTTTGTCTGGCTGATCGGAGGCAAATATGACAAAACCCTGCCGAACTCCGGGTACCTCACCTACCGGGCCGTCCACAAGGGCGGGGCAAAGATCCGCAGCACCACCTACTCCTGCTTCCATTTCTGGGGCGGCCACGTGCTCGACAGCGGCGACCCGAGCGTCTGGAAGCAGAATGACCCCATCTCCGGCAAGCCGCTCGCCATCTGCGCCTATGTGATTATTGACGGCTTCGACCTCAGCTCGACTTCAGACCAGGGACAGGGCATTGATTTTAACTGGGTGCATCACGCGACGGTCCGAAACTGCACGATTCACGATTGTCCTAAGTCTGGAATCGGAATTGGGATGTGTGACTACCTGACATTCGAAAACAATGTTGTCCACGATTGCTCTTGGGGAGGCCCGGTCGGAATCTACACCAGCGGCATCTCGCTCTGGAAGCTGCGGCCCTGGGACACCGCCGCCGGGATCCACAACACGGTGCGCGGCAATCTGGTTTACCATAACTATAACAATCAAAGCGATCCCAAGCGCTCGGACGGCAACGGGATCATCATCGACTCGACCGCGTTCGACCGGGGAACGCTGGTCGAGAACAATGTGGTCTTTAATAACGGCGGTGGAGGCATTTTGGTGGATGGGGGCCGAAACTGCATCGTTCGCAGCAATACGCTCTACCAAAACGGATGGGATCCGAATCTGCACTCCCCACAACTTTATCTGGTCACTGTTTTCTGGGAAAAGGGCCAAGAAAACACGCCGTGCGTCAACAACCAGGTTTACGACAACATCATCGTTCCGCGACCGGCTCAGAACGGGCTGGCGGTCAAGCCGGACAGCATTAACTGCACACTCTCCAACAACTTGCGTCAGGACAGTTTGCCCACTGACTTCAGCGGCAGAAACGACGTTCTCGCCGACCCGCTCTTCGTGAATGCGAGTACGGACCCGGCGACTGCGAACTTTCACCTTCAAGGAGGCAGCCCGGCGATCCGCCGCGCCGCCGCTGGTCGTGGTCCGAGCCGCGACTTTGATGGGGTCGTGCGTCCGGCACGTACTTCCGGCGACATCGGAGCTTTTATGTATGTTCCCGCAGTCGCCAGGAAAGCGGCTATTCCGACACGGAAGGGTATTTGACATGACATTGAACAGAGAAATCAACCGAATGTGGCACAATCTGCTGCTGATACTTTGCTTTGCAGCTCTCATCGTACCGGCACAGGCCCGTGAGTGGTATGTCGCGACAACCGGCACCGACAGCTCAGCAAGCAATAGCGGACTGATAGCCACTCCATTTCAGCATATCTGGTATGCAACCAGCCTGGCAAATCCCGGTGATGACATCGTCCTGCGCGGCGGTCAATACCATGAGTCGTTTTATCCCAAAGGGGGAACAGCCGCCGCCTGGATAACCTATCGCTCCTACACCAACGAGCGTGCGACAATTCATGCGACCGATTTTCAGGCCTGCGGGGTTTACGGTGCCAGCTATCTCGCGCTCAAATGGATTGACTTTACACACGATGACAACTCGGGTGTCGGGCTGCTCTGCCAGAATAGCGCGAATGGAGTGCCTTCCTTTCACCTTTTTATTCAAGGGTGTAACGCTTACCGCAACGGAATGTGCGGTTATCAGTTTATCGGCAGTGATTATGTCACGCTGACCAATTCCAACATATACAACAATTGCAACACAGGCCAGTTTTACAATGGCGAAACGCTGCATGGCAGCGGCATCTCTCTGTACAAGATGGTCAACAGTGACGGCACAGGTGGAACACACAATCAAATTACTCGCTGCTCAGTCTGGGGCAACATCGAAACGACGGCACCGGGTGGTCACTCCGATGGCAACGGTATAATTGTTGATACCTGCCTGGATACCAATGGGGCGTACACGGAAGTCAGTAATAACACGTGCCACGACAACGGGGCGCGTGGGATCCATGCCTTCATGTCCGGATCGGTCAGTATTCACGATAATGTTTGTTATCACGATTTCCAGGATCCCACAATTCCTGTCATCGGGGAAACAACTGCAATCGGAGTGCCCATGGCTGCAGCTTTCTGGATATATTTCGCGAACAATACTGATGACCAGGGGCAGCAGCTGCAGCCGTACGTTTCCTATGCCAATCATATCTTCTGGAATGGCAGTCAAGTGCCGGGAACATAAAAATACTTTATGGCTATAACACAAGTGCGAACTGACAGAGTTCAATGGGGAGTTATCGGGTGCGGGCAGATCGCACTGGACAAATCGGTTCCAGCCCTGCTGGCGGCGCAGAACGCGCGGATCGCTGCGATCTCGGATCCGCTCGTAGTTCGGCGCGATCTGGTCGAGACTGTCTGCTCCGCGCAGCCCGGTGCTGCCCTGCGGCAGTACGAAGACTACCGAGCACTGCTTCAGGATCCAGAGGTCGACGCGGTTTATGTCGCGCTCCCCACAGGGATGCATCTCGAAGCGGTTCTCGAGGCCACCGCCGCTGGAAAGGCCATTCTGTGCGAAAAGCCGCTGGGCCGGAGTGCGGGTGAATCCCGGGAGATGCTGCGTGCGGCACGGGATGCCGGAGTTCCGCTGATGACCGGGTATATGTCGCGTTTCAGCGATCTCTATGCAGAAGCCATGCGGCTGATCGGTGGCGGAGCGATCGGCCAGGTCACTTATGTTTATGCAAACTTTTCGTATCCGGCCCTTGGCCCATATCCGCCCGGTGCTCCTGGCGGGTGGCGGTGGACGGATGCGAAAGGCGGCGGGGCGGTCCTCGACATTGGGATCTATCTCGCGTTTGCGCTGCGGGAGATATTGCAGGACGAAATCGCCGTGGTCAGCAGCCTGAGCTGCACGACGATCGCGCCGCCAGGTTTGCCCAATCCCGATACCACCGTGGCCTGGTTCCAGACCCGCAAGGGGATCCCGGGAACGTTCGTCACCACGTTCGCGCATGCGGAAAGCCGGATTCTCTTCTATGGAACAGAGGGGCGGCTGGAAATGGAAGGCTGTTTCAGCCAGTCACCTGCCGGAAGGCTGAAGATCGATTCTGAAACAGCTCACCATGTCTCTGAGCAGGGGAGCGACGCCCCATTCCCGCATTATGACAACTACCGTCGAGAATTCGAGCATTTTTCGGAGCGGCTGCTGACCGGCAGTCCAAGCTATCCCACTCCGCTGGAAACATTGACGGACGCATTGCTTTTGGACTCCCTGCGGCAGACCAGTGCGGCAGGCCAGGCCGTGACTATCCCAACTGCCCAGGACTATTTGGATGAAAGAAATCTATGAAATTAGCGATCAACGGGCAGCAGCTCTCCGGCAAATATGCACTGCCTGAGCTGCTGGAAGTCCTTGCCGGGTTTGGGGTGAACGCAATCGAGATCTGGCCCGCCAACTTGATTGGGGGTGCGACACCCGAAGAATGGGATCGGTACGAAAGCAAAGATGTGGCTGGGGCTGCGGTGCTCCTGCGGGAACGCGGGTTCCAGATCGCCTGTGTCACCCTCGGCTTCTTCGCCGCGCAGGTCTGTTTTGCTCGCGGCGGTGCGGCGGCATTCACGGAAGCGGTCTGCGGGGCGGTCGATGCAGCCAGTATCCTCGGTGCAGAGATCGTCAATGTTTACAGCGTCGGCATCCCGCCACCGCTGTTTACGAGTGCCATTCGGCCTGCCGCCGCCTACGCCGCCGCTCGGGGCGTGATCATTACTCTGGAAAACGAGGCGCATGATGACTCGGGCTTGCCGGAGAATATCAAACAGATGATGGAGGAAGTCGCCTCACCGGGGTTTGGAACGCAGTACGATCCCTGTAACTACTACCATGCCGGTGTGGAGCCGTACCCGGCTGCCTACGAGACGGTCCGTAAGCATATCCGGTATGTGCATCTGAAGGGCGGGTGTCGGTATGACCCTGCCCAGCACCAGGTGCATCAGGGCAGCTTGATGCGTGAGTCGACCCATGACTTTATCGGATACTTGCCGCTCCCCGAAGCGGCATTCCCCGTCGAAGCCATTATTCGGCGGATGCATCAAGACGGCTACACAGGCTGGGTGACGTTAGAACCGCATGTTCCCGTCGAGGCACTCTTGGGTTACTACAAAGTGGAAGTTCCCTACATACAGGAATTGATCGCAAAGCCCTAAACCCGCTCCACTAGGCCGAGACCGGCATCGATCAGCTCCGACACTTTGGCCTGGGACGTGGATTCGGCATAGACGCGCACGACCGGCTCCGTTCCCGAAGCACGCAGGAGCAGCCAGGCATCGTTGTCCAGCAGGAACTTGGTGCCGTCGGTTCGGTCGATGCTCTTGACGGGCAAACCGGCGATTTCCGCCGGGTTATCTTCCTTCAGTGACTGGATGACGGCGGCCATTTTGGACGGGTCGGGATGCAGATCGACACGCTGGTACTCATGCGGGCCGAACTCGGCCATCAGCTCGGCGATCTGCTCTTCCAGACGCTTCTTACGCGTGGCCATCGTTTCCAACAGCAGCAGGGACATGAGCGGGCCGTCGCGCTCGGGAATAAAGCCCTGCACCCCGATCCCGCCGGACTCCTCGCCGCCGATCAGCACGTCTTCTTTCAGCATCCAGTCACATATGTTCTTAAAGCCAATGGGGACGACGTGCAGGGATAGGCCGTACTTGGCACAGAGCTTGTCGATGAGCGTGGTAGTCGAAACGGTTTTAACGACGCTTCCGCGTAAACCCTTATCTTCGTACAGATGCCGCAGAACGAGGGCGAAGATACGGTGGCTGTCGACGAAATTGCCGTCGGAGTCCATTGCTCCCACACGGTCGGCATCACCATCGATCGCCACACCGACATCGGCCTTTGAGGCCAGCACGGCGTCTTTCAGCGGACCCAGATTTTGCGTGATCGGCTCGGGGTTCAAACCGCCAAAGACCGGGTTGCGGTCCCGGCAGATCTCCTCGATCTCGACGCCGACGCCGCGCAGAATGTCCGAGAGGTAGCCGCTGCCGCTGCCGTGCATAGGATCGGCGACGACACGGAAATTGGCAGACGCGATTTTTTCCAGGTCCACCATGCCGCGTAGTCCGTCGAAATACGCAGGGCGCAGGTCCCGGGTCTCAATGAGAGAGGCGACCTCGGCGGGAACATCCACCGTATACTGGCCTTTGTCGTAGAGTGCGTTTAGCTCTTTGACGATTTCGTCGACATCTGAGGGCAGGGCTGAGCCGCCGAACCCCATCTTGATCTTCAGGCCATTAAACTGTGGTGGATTGTGCGAGGCGGTGATCATGATGCCGCCTTTGGCATTCGCTTTGTGGGCATTATAGCTGATCGACGGGGAGGAGCAGGACTGGGCGGAAAGAACTGCCTTCAGCCCGGAGGCCGCCACGACTTTGGCGGCTTCGGCGGCAAAATATTCGGACTGGGAGCGGTTGTCGTAGCCGATAAACACTACCGGCTCGCCGGGGACTGCCGGGCGCAAGAAATAGTTGACAACGGCCTGAGAAACGAGGCGGACATTTGCTCCGGTAAAATTGTCGGCAATGATGCCGCGCCACCCATCGGTACCAAACGAGATTTGCGGCTTTTGGACATCGGTCATAAGTATAATCTACTCCAGGGTTTGTAATGCGAGATGCGCGAGATGCACGGACAGCACGGACTCCGCGCCTTGATTGGAATTCAGACCGCCGGGAGTTAGTGCGTCCGAGACGCCGCCAGTCTCCGAATTGTAAACAGGCAGGCTGTGAACATTGCTGCCTAAATACCAGCCAAAAGCGGTGTGGGCGGCGAGACGAAAACGAGGCTCGCCGGTGGTATGCCAGGCTTCGACGCAGCACTCCACGAGCGCACCGGCATCTACCGGCTGCTGGTCGAAAAGGGGAGGTTCTTCATCGGCCCGTGTAAACCAGCCCGCTTCGGTCAGGCGCAGATTGCCGATGGGGTTATAGCTGCCCTTGTCGTTGCGCGACTTCTCCAGCAAAAAGCCGAGCGACTCCGTCGCAATCCGTGCAAACTGGGCCTCCTCGGGGAACAACCGAGCCGCGATAAACAACGCCTGAGGGAGGCGAGGATTGCAGTAAGTCATCTGGTCCTCAAACCAGCGCCAACCATCGTCGGCGCAGGACTCATAGGCATCCGCGAGAGCATTGGCCAGAACGAGGATTTGGTCGTCGGCAATACGTGCCGCGCTCAGGCCCAGGATGACAAATGCTTTCGCCCGTAAGTAGTGTGGATCCATTTTCGGGACCGCGAGCAGCGAGCGGCGCAGGAGACGTTCGGCGGACGAGCGCGGGGCAAAAGGGGCATCGATCTTGTGCGCGATTCCCAGGCCCCAGAGCGTGCGCCCAAAAGAATCGTCCGTACCGACTGAATCCAGCCAGCGGCCCTGCGTGTCGCAAAAATTGTGGTAGCGACCAGCGGATTTGCCGGTCGCGATCGCCGCCCCCTCAATGAAGCGGAAACAGGCCTGGGCAAGCCGCTCGTTCAGGCGGGCTTCCACTCCGACCTCCCAGTAGTGAAGGCCGACAATCAGCCCTCGCGCTTCGTCGTCAATCGAATACCCGTGCCGCTCATGAGGTACGCTCCCCTCGGCATGCTGCCAGAGGCCGATGTCCGTCAAGAGGTTCTTTAGATGACCAAAGTGCAGTTGTGCCGGGTGCTGTGCTGGTTCAGGAAGCGTCTGCCTGCGAGTTACTGTCTGCATGGGCATAAATCCTTTCCGCTAGAAGCCGCCTAGCCGCTAAAAGCCGCCTGCTCCGGAGAGTGCCGGAAGGGCGGCGGCGGGGCGGATCTCGCCCTCACGGACGAATTCCGTCAGGCCGGGGATCGAGAGGGCATCCATAGCAGCGCGGTGATTGACCCAGCGCTCATCCAGCATTTCCGTGAACAGCTTGGTGTACTGGATGCCGACGCTCTGCCAGGTCATCGAGCGGCCATACTGGTAGGACAAAGCGGTCGTCCGCTCGAACAGGGCATCGTTGGTGAGCAGATCCCCAATGATCTCAGAAAGCTTCACACTGTCCCGGAATGGGTAGAGAAAGCCTCTGCCCTCAGCAAGCAGCTCCTCAGCATACAAGTAGGGGGTTGAAACGATGACTTTGCCGGTGACCATCGCGTAAGCCAGTGTCCCCGAAGTGATCTGATGCGGGTTAGCATAGTAGGGAGTGATATAGACATCGGTCGCCAGCAGGTAGTCCAGCAGCTCCTGCAATGTCAAATATTTGTCGACGAACTTGACGTTCTCCGTCAGCCCAAGCTCTGCCACCTGCTTCATCAGGCTTTCCCGGTACCATTCGCCTTCTTTGCGCTTGATGACCGGGTGCGTTTGCCCCAAAACAAGATAAGTTGCGGTCGGCTCTTTTTCGACAATTGCAGGCATCGCGGCGATTGCATCCTCGATGCCCTTGTTTGGCGAGATTAAACCAAAGGTCGAGAGGATTCGCCGACCTTCCAGCTTCAGCTTCTCTTTGGCGGCTTGCTCCGCGTTAATCGGAGCATTCGGGGCACCGTGCGGGATGAATCGGATTTTGCTGGGAGCAATCCCGTAGGCGGTCTGCAGCAGCTCGACGGCTTTGTGCGCCATGACGACGAACGACGAGACATACTTTTCCATCTCCTTCAGGATCCGCTTCTGCGGCTCGGAAGGGTTCGGCAGCACCGTGTGCAGGGTGACGACCACCGGCATAGTCACCGCACGGACCAGGTCCAGGATATAGTCGCCATGATCGCCGCCGTAAATGCCGTACTCGTGCTGGATCGAAAGGAGGCTGACTTTGTGCTTGTCGAGCAGCCGTGCCGCCCGCAAATAGTCAGCGCGATTCTCTTTCTCGACCGTGTAGACGACCTTGCTGTCGGGATGAGGCTCGGTCGGGGCGGCGTCATCAACAGCGAACACGATGCTGCGCCAGCCGGAAAGGTCGGTGGAGTTGACGACATCAAGCGTAAAGGTCGCGATGCCGCACTCTTTCGGCGGGTAGGTTCCAACATAGGCGACCTTATGCCGCCGTGCGAGATTGGGGTATGCGCTCATAGGGTCGTGGTCTCCTTGCGCAGCGGGGAGCGTTTCCGCGGCGGTGTGTGGTTCTGCAAATGTGGCGATGCAGTAGGGTAAAGCCGTCGTTGGCAGCGAATTGGATGCGGGCAGGGCGGGCGGTAATCAGGGTGTCGCCGACCACTCCGTACAAGTGTATTATAACCAACGCTAGGCGCGAGTTAAACTTCCGGGGCGGTCAAGAGCGGAATGCGGCTGAAGAAAAGACGATGGCTACCGCAGGCTGGGCGGCGGAGTGGTATCTTTGGACTTGTCGATGGACTCAGGAGAAACGGCATGTCCACCGAGGCGTGCGGGAGGCAGTGTGGTCCTGCCTAGGCTTCGGTCATTGAGAATGAAGAGTGTCACCGCCAGCGCGGCGACTACCAGCCCGACCAGTGCGACACGCAGCCAGTATCCCGTTTGATTGTTCGGAACCAGCGGCTCCTCCGAGCCGTCTTCGGCGCGAGTGTCACGCCCCACCTGATTAAATTTTGGCCCGCCGCCCAAAAACTCTTGTGTTTGCTTGCTATCCGCCATAATACTAGTTAGAATACCCGAAATCGCTTTGAATCTGAGCCGAAATCTCTGAAACATTTCCGGCTCTCGGCTGTCAGAGTAGGCAGAGACGTTTTTCACTCGCGGAAAGGCACGCAATTTCTCATGAATTGGTCGTTTAGGACACACCACCGGCATCCCGGTACCAGCGCTTCAGAACTCGACAGCTGCGATACCATTGATCCGCTGCTGTCACTCTATGCCGACCATATGGTTTCGCCCGAAGAACTGCGCCGCGTGGAGGCGCACCTGCCTGCCTGCGAAAGCTGCCGTGAGTCCCTGGACTGGATGCAGGCCACTCGCCGTGCCCTCTCGTC
Source organism: Armatimonadota bacterium (assembly GCA_025353925.1). Lineage (GTDB taxonomy): Bacteria > Armatimonadota > Armatimonadia > Armatimonadales > Capsulimonadaceae > JANXMY01. Next base: position 1,085 of record JANXNV010000302.1, on the reverse strand, counting down.
ACGCCCTATCATGCTGCCGCCCGCCGACCTGCGCTGCCGAATTGCGGGAGCCATTGCGGCGTCGGACGAAGCCCCTGTCCTCCGTCCGGCCCGTGCCTTCTCGCTGCGGATCGCCTACGCCGCTGCCGCCTCCGTTTCCGTGCTGGGAGCACTGGTCCTCGGCCACTCTCTGCTGACCGCTCCGAAAATCGCGCTGCCGACCCCGGCACCCAAGCAGGTCGCCGCTCTGCCGAAAACCGAGTCTTCTCAGCCGACTGTCGCTCCGCTGCCCTCAGTTCCCAAGCCAACGTTTGGCCATCGCGCTCTTCCGTCGGCAAAACCGCTTGTTCGGTCCACGGACCGGGTGGCCGCCGCCATATCCGATCAAGCCGAGGCATCTCCGCGCGCGACAGATGTCACTGCACCGCCCAGGCGGGTCAAGGAAATCGTCCGGCCCGCTCCCGCTCTGGCCGTCGTGAAGGTCAAAATCAAACCGTCTCGTATGCTGGTCGTCAAGCTCCCTTCCGTGAAGTCGCCTGAGCACAGCGTCGTCCCATCGGTCGAAAGGCACACGGCTCCACTCGAAGCCTCTAAGCCCCCGGCAGTTTCCGTCGGCCCGACCGTGATCACGCCGCAGGAGGCTCCGCATCCGATGGAAGCTTCCGCGCATACCGGCGAAGCACATTTCCAGACTGCTTCGCTGCTGAGTTCCGTTCAGGAATATACTGTGAAGCATTCGAGCATCATGGAGCACAATCTTAGCCGTACGGGAAGCACAGCAATCCGTGCGGCGGTCCGTACTTCCCTCCTCAGCGGAGAGGAAACCGGAGCGCGGCCAATCGGTGATATTACCCATGGCAAGCTTTAGGTGAACAATTCGTCTCCCACTTTCGTCTCAATGGACATGGATAGTCAACAACCACACAGTTAAGGATACTCTCATGCAATTTTCTTCGCGCCGCCACGCCGCCCGGAAGGGCTTTACTTTAATCGAACTGCTCGTCGTTATCGCCATTATCGCGATTCTCGCCGCCATTTTGTTCCCTGTCTTTCAGCGCGTGCGCGAAAACGCCCGCCGTACCGCCTGCCTGAGCAACACAAAGCAG
>JANXNV010000101.1 GCA_025353925.1 Armatimonadota bacterium | reverse complement strand
GCCGAGCGTCCGTGCCCCGGCGTCACTGTCCAGCATGGTATTTAGGAAGTCGAGGCCATGTGCGGCCTCGGCCTTGACCACACGCCCGTGCTCGAATGTCAGCCGAACGTCGTCCACCTCGTGCCCTAAGTGGGCGGTCGGAAATGTGAAGCGCACGACCCCGTTGACGCTGCTTTCCACCGGACCGGTAAATATCTCGCCGCTGGGGAAGTTCTTGTGACCGTCCGAATTGATCCAGACGCGCCCCGCAACCCCGAGGGTAATATCCGTATCTCGTGCGACAAAGCGTACGCTTTTGACCCTGTTCAAGTGGTCCACATACTTCTGCTGCGCCGCCGAGAACTCCCTCCAAGCCGCCGCCGGATCGTCTTTGTCGAGAAACATCGCCCGCAGCAGGAAGTCTTCGTAACTTGCCAGAGACATCTTCGCATTCTGTGCCGCCGCCGGGGTCGGGTAGAGTGTCAAGTTCCAGCGCGTTTTACCTTCTGCGGCTCGATTGAAAAACGATTTGCGGATCGCACTGCTGGCCGACTGCATCAACGCCTGCTTCTCAGCGGCGACCCCGGCCAGGGCGGAAGTATTGGTCGGCGCGACAATCGCGCAGAGCACGTCGATCGTCTCGTACTCGAACTTCTTGATCGGCGAGACCCACCCCAGCTGGGCATCCGAGGCCGTGGTCAAAAAGATCTCATCCAGACCATCGACCAGCACCTGAAGATGCGGATGCGCCCCGCTCTCGAGTGCCGCCCGGTAGACTTCCTTCGCCAGCGGGATGCCCGCTTCGTCCACGCGGATCAGCACCTGCTCGCCGGGCTGGATCGCCAGGCTGTACTGCGCCAGTGTGTTCGCCCATTTAGTCAAACTATTCATCAATCGGGGGTCGGTCATAAGAGGAGTTATCCTGCTATTTGTGAAGTGTCTGAGAGGTGACAATGAGAATGATTTCCGATGTGAAACAGGCGGCCTGGGAACCCACCCCGCAGCAAGCTGCGACCCTGCCCGAAACGGGCGGGTGGGTGGGAAGAGATTTGTTGAGTTTTGCCTTCTAGAGATAGGCCTTTGAAGTCGCCCCGTCACCTCAGAAAAACATAATGTCAACCACCAGTCCACCCTCCCGTTTCGGGAGGGTCGCAGCTTGCTGCGGGGTGGGTTCCAAAGGCCCCCTGTTTCACACCAGGAATTATTTCTCTTCCGGCATATAGTCCGCAAACATGTCGTCGATTGGCACCGCCATCAGCACATCAACATCAATTCCCGCACCAGACTCTCGCGGCTGACGTGGCTTCGCGGGCTTGTCATATTCTTCCGCGCTCAGCACAATGGAGATTGGCTTGCCGGCAATTTCGGTCATCACCATTTGGTCCTCTGCTAAGGAGTGTACCCGGCTGTTTATCTCATTCGATTGAAACCAATACTCGCATAAAACTGCTTCAAGGATTTCGCTGGAACCCCGAGAAATTCTGCCGAAAAGCCTTCGTACCCGCAGAAGTGATAGTCGGTCCAGTAGAGATGACCGTCACTGTCGCGGAGCACTCCGCCGTCCCACTCCCCACTCAGGGTCCCATATTTCCCGATAGTATATTCCTCATCATGGAAGCAGTGCCAATCAATGGCGACCCAGCTTCCATCGGCAAAGACACGGCTGTCCAAACCTTCAGGTGCGAGTGGAGGCAACACTTTAATGTCGCGCAGCGTACGGCACTGGCGAAAGCGGCTGGTCGCAGCGGCCTTGAAGCGATCCCGATTTGCGTTACACTCAAATGGAAGATAGGACCAGATCACGAACAAAACAAGGGCGGCTAGAACCCCGACTATGCTCAGGCAGGTGACGAGAGCTTTTTTTCTGGCGGACACGGTTTTCGATCTGTGTCTCATGCATAAGCCAGGCCCGGCATTAAACTTGTATTCCCTTAAGCTTGCCCCAAGGTAGAGGGCCAGTCACCTACAGATGTCACTCCAGGACTGAGCAGTTTACCCGGATTTCCAATCCGGGAGATGGCGCGGACGGTGGTAAGCAAGAGGGCGGGGGCAAGCCCCGCCCCTACGGGTATGGAAAGAAATATCCCAGTCACGGAGTGACTTTCTCCGGTAGACCGGCATTTTAATGCCGGGTTTATCTGTCGCAACAATAGATATTTCGGTACGCCCAATATAAGTATAGCGAGTAAACGACCAGAAATCAAGACACACGAAAAAGCCCCAGCCATTTCTGACCGGGGCTTTTCACTCTTAACTCTAAGCTATAACCTATGCTGTAAACTGCGACTTGAAATCCGCAATC
>JANXNV010000100.1 GCA_025353925.1 Armatimonadota bacterium | reverse complement strand
GTGCGGCCTCGGCCTTGACCACACGCCCGTGCTCGAATGTCAGCCGAACGTCGTCCACCTCGTGCCCTAAGTGGGCGGTCGGGAATGTGAAGCGCACGACCCCGTTGACGCTGCTCTCCACCGGCCCAGTAAATATCTCGCCGCTGGGAAAGTTCTTGTGGCCGTCCGAATTGATCCAGACGCGCCCCGCCACCCCGAGGGTAATATCCGTATCTCGTGCAACAAAGCGTACGCTTTTGACCCTGTTCAAGTAGTCCACATACTTCTGCTGCGCCGCCGAGAACTCCTTCCAAGCCGCCGCCGGATCTTCTTTGTCCAGAAACATCGCCCGCAGCAGGAAGTCTTCGTAACTTGCCAGCGACATCTTCGCATTCTGCGCCGCCGCCGGGGTCGGGTAGAGTGTCAAGTTCCAGCGCGTTTTACCTTCTGCGGCTCGATTGAAAAACGATTTGCGGATCGCACTGCTGGCCGACTGCATCAATGCCTGCTTCTCAGCGGCGACCCCGGCCAGGGCGGAGGTATTGGTCGGCGCGACAATCGCGCAGAGCACGTCAATCGTCTCGTACTCGAACTTCTTGATCGGCGAGGCCCACCCCAGCTGGGCATCCGAGGCCGTGGTCAAAAAGATCTCATCCAGGCCATCGACCAGCATCTGAAGATGCGGATGCGCCCCGGCTTCCAGTGCTGCCCGGTAGACTTCCTTCGCCAGCGGGATACCCGCTTCGTCCACGCGGATCATCACCTGCTCGCCGGGCTGGATCGCCAGGCTGTAGTGTGCGAGCGTTTTTGCCCATGTAGTCAAGCTATTCATCAATCGGGGGTCGGTCATAAGAGGGGTTATCCTGCTGTTCGTGAAGTGTCTGAGAGAAGGCAGTGAAAATGATTAGTTGGTGTGAAACAGGGGGCCTGGGAACCCACCCCGCAGCAAGCTGCGACCCTGCCCCAGACAGCAAATGGCGTCCGCACTCTCGCGGCTGAAGTGGCTTCGCGAGATTATCACACTCTTTCACGCTCAGTACAATGGAGATTGGCTGCCGGCACCTTCGATCATCACCATTTGGATCTCTCCCAAGGAGTATACCCGGCTGTAGATTCCATCGACTATTTATAAGCTCTCAGCAGCCTACGAAACGGGAATTCGCTTGAAACCACTATTCGCGTAGAACTGCTTCAGAGATTTTGCCGGGACCCCGAGAAACTCTGCTGAAAAACCTTCATAGCCACAGAAGTGATAGTCAGTCCAGTAGAGATGACCATCACTGTCCCGAAGCATTCCGCCGTCCCACTCCCCGCTCAGGGTCCCATACTTTCCAGTGACGTATTCCTCATCATGGGAGCAGTGCCAATCAATGGCGACCCAGTTTCCATCAGCAAAGACACGGGTATCCAAACCTTCAGGTGCGAGTGGAGGCAACACTTTAATGTCGCGTAGCGTACGGCACTGGCGAAAGCGGCTGGTCGCAGCGGCCTTGAAGCGATCCCGATTTGCGTTACACTCAAATGGAAGATAGGGCCAAATTACGAACAGAACAAGGGCACTCAGAACCCCCACCATGCTCAGGCAGGTGATAAGAACTTTTTTTCTAGCAGACATAGTTTTCGATCTGTGTCTTATGAATTGTGGCAGCTATCCATGCGTCGCAGCCATACCCGGCATTAAAATGCAGGTCTACCGGAGAGAGTCACTCCGTGACTGAGACATTTCTTTCCATAACCGCAGGGGCGGGGCTTGCCCCCGCCCTCTTGCTTGCCCTCACCCGGATTGGAAATCCGAGTCTTTGATAGAGCGATTGTCTACTGCGTAGACAGAAGACAAACTGACGGAGGCATTGTCTTTGTCCGGTGATTATCTTTGTCCGCCCTGCGGACATTCGCACTTGTACAGACCCGGATTTCCAATCCGGGTAAACTGCCTCTTAGTCACAGAGTGACTTTCTCCGGTAGACCTGCATTTTAATGCCGGGTCCATCCTGTCGCAGCAATCAATATGTGAGTACGCCCAATATAAGTATAGCGAGTAAACGACCAGAAATCAAGACACACGAAAAAGCCCCAGCCATTTCTGACCGGGGCTTTTCACTCTTAACTCTAAGCTATAACCTATGCTGTAAACTGCGACTTGAAATCCGCAATC
>JANXNV010000279.1 GCA_025353925.1 Armatimonadota bacterium | reverse complement strand
GCCATGAATCTGCCGAATATCGTCTTCTGAAATGGAACCAGGACGCTGGGCAATACGCTCAACTTCTTCCATGGCCCGGTAGTAGTTCCGCACCTCTTTGACATCCCGTTCTCGACCGGGGAAACGTGCCCCGGCCAGCGTCTCCTGCACCTGAATTTGTGTCAGCCGGTTTCCCTCGATCTGCGTGGAATAGTGTGTCGCGGCAAGCCGTGCCGTCTCATGGAGTGAGCGAAGCATCTCGACATCAATCGGCAGGGAAAGGATAGCCTCGCGATCTGCCTCGATTCCCATCAGGGCTTGAGTCATGCGCGGCGTGATCTGAAATTGCGGGTTAAACACGTCAAGAGTTTACCCGATTACGCTGTTAAATGTCAGTTATCACGCTGTTAAATGCGTGTTGAGGCTAGAGAGCAGAAGCCTAATTATCCGCCCAAAGCCAGCAGGAGCATAGCGGTGGCCATTGAGTTTTGCAGGAAGTGGCCCAGTATGGAGGGGACTAGTGACTGGCGTGTTTCGGCCATCCAGGCGAACACGCCGCCGAGTACGGCCAGCGGCAGCATCTGGGCGATCCCGACGGGATGCACGAAGCCGAATACGAGGCCCGTCAGCACGATGGCGGGCCAGACACCGACCTTGAGCTTGGCGGCATTGTAGAAGACGCCCCGAAAGAGCAGCTCTTCAGTCAGAGGCGCAGCAATGGTGGCGAGGCTCACCAGCAGAACCTGAACCCAGACCGACGAGGCCCCCGCCAGCAGGGGAAGGGCCGGGTTGGACGGCGCAGGGGCATGGATGGTCTTTGCGGCATACGACGCCGCCATCAGCAGCGGCAGGGCAATCGCATAGCCCCCCACCCCGAACAGCAGGTTTTTGCCGAAGCGGTGCAGGTTCCAGCCCAGCTCCTCGCCGAGGGAGGCCCGCCGACGCCGCGCGATGACGATCAGCAGCACAATCGGGATCGCTGCTCCGATAAGATATGCGAAAAACTCCAGTACCACCACCGCCGCCGTGCGCCCGCTGGAGGGAAGACCCGCCAGGCTGTGCCGCCAGGGCGCGAGGAGACCGGGGAAGTAAAACTGGTGCGGGATACCAAAGCCGCCGAGGAGCCAGCCGAAGATGTCCGGCATCAGCAGGTACAGCACGAAAACACCCATCAGATCGCCTGCCCGCAGGCGGCGCTCCGCCACCGGCACCGTTTCCCGCAGCTTTGGCCAGAGGGAGCTTTGGGCGGGCTGACCGTTGACGCTCTGCCGAGACGTAAAGATCAGTGTCAGCAGCAGCACCACTCCCCCACTCCCGAGCGCAAACCAGAGCAGGCCCAGCAGACCCATCGGAGCGATGGTCGCCAGTGCCTGAGACCGCGCCCGGACGGCCTGCTTCTCGGCTTCCGCCGCGTTTCCCTGCGAGCGGTACAGCACGGAAAGGGTGGGAGAAAGCCACCAGCGGATATTAGGGGTCGCACGAAGCTGGGCGGCATAGATGTCGGTCTGTGCGGGGGTCAGGTGCGGCCCGCGCAGGGCCTCGGTCCAAAGGCGGCCTTCGCGGGTATATCGCAGCTTATCTTCCGGGGACAGCGGCGCGAGCGCGGCGGGTGTGAACGCCTCGGCAGGGCTGAGGCCATTCTTTCCAGCCGCCAGTGGCGGCAGCTTCAGCAGGGAGCGCAGGATGAGAACGCGGCGGGCTGCCGTGGGGGAATTGCTCGTATTGGTCTGCAGCTCCTCCGCCGACTTCAATGCTTCGCGCAGCATGGTCGGGCTTAGGGCGGTGCTGCCCCCCGGCTGTGCAAAAGTGCTCAGATAGGCGGATTTCGCCGACCAGTTCGCACTGATATTCGCCTGCATCGTCTTTTCCGAAACCTGTCCCGACAAGTTTTGTGAGAGACGCCCATTCTTCTTGACCCCTCCCAGATGGGACAGATCAATCACACGCAGCACGAGAAAAACGCCCAGAAGAATAATCACCCACAGAGGCAGACGGTCTTTGGGCTGGCCCGGCGCAGGGGACTGAGGGGAGATCATGGCAGAGCAGGCTTCCCGTCTGTTGGTGCCGGTTCTGTCACTGCCGGCCCCAAGGCCTGCGCCCGCTTCTCTTCCGATTCCCGCAGGAGTCGGTCTATGGACATGCCATTCGGCCAGCGGGCTTTGATCTTGTGCCAGGTCGCCACGGCGGCATCCCACTGTCCGGCCTTTTCTTGAGCATGCCCGAGCATCTTCCAGTCATTCAGCTCGGCATCAGCTTGCTGCGTGTCGGTTTCAAACGCCCGCGCGGCGGCGGCATAGTCATGCGCCGAGTTGAAGTAGAAGAAGCCCAAATTCCAGTAAGCATACGCCGCCTGCGGATTGTTTTTCGTTCCAAAGGTGTAATAGGCTTCGGCATCGCCCTTTCGCCCCAGGCTGTCCATCAGCCAGCCGCCGTTCGAGTAGGCTTCCAGGAACTGCGGATCCGCCTCTGTGATGATCCGGTCCAGCGCGACAATACGCGGGTAGTCCCCCTCATGCCACCAGTGGTCCGTCTGCGTCCAGAGTTTGCTGACCACACCATCAACGATCCCCTGCACCTGAATCTGCTGATTCTTCGGCACGGTCGTCTGACGGCGGGCGGCCTGCGAGGAGCCAGCAGGGCCTAAAAGCAACAAGAGGCCAAGAAAAAGCGGGGCGAACTGGGAAAAGGGCTTCATAGCGTTGATTTTACCTCGAAATGGTGTTGATTTCGCAATAGGGGTATACTCTCTCAGCAGGCAAGGCCGTTTTTAGCGACGTACCCTGCATTGAACAGGAGCAGTAAATGAGTGCGATATCGGAGGCGGCCCTGCATGGCGGCAGGCATGTGGAAACCGAGGAAGGCCTCGTGGAGATCAGCATTTTTGAGACGGGTGTCCTTCCGCACTTCCGGCTCTATTTCTTTGATAGGGCGAAGAGTCCAATTGCGCCGCCGCCCGCTCTTCGGGTGACCTTGGAAACGATTCGGCTCGAGGAAGCCGGGGCGAGACAGGTCTTCGAATTTATCCAGGAAGGCTCTTATTTGCGGTCCACTTCCGACATCCCGGAGCCGCACGAGTTTGAGGTCGTGCTGACACTTCAACGAAACGAAGCGGCACAGGTATATCAAACCGCATTTACCGAAGAAGGGCACAGCCACGGCGAAGGCGAACGTGGTCACGACCACGATGCGCCGGGAGGCGGGCATGCGCACGGGACCGGTTTGCTCGGCTGGTTCCAGGGTACGTTTGCCCACTCGCATGCGGCGGCCGATAAGATCGACGAGACGATGGAGTCGAATGCGCGGGGGATCGCCGCCCTCAAAATCTCGCTGATCGGCCTGCTGCTGACGGCCCTGCTGCAGCTTGTCGTTGTCCTCTTTTCCGGCTCGGTCGCACTGCTGGCCGACATGATCCATAACTTTGGGGATGCTACGACCAGTATCCCTCTCTGGATCGCCTTTGCGCTGGCGCAGCGCGGGGTGAACCGGCGGTTTACATACGGCTACGGCAAAGTGGAGGACGTGGCGGGCGGCGCAATCGTCGCCGTCATCTTCTTCTCCGCCTGCATCGCCGCTTACGAGTCCGTGATGAAGATTATTCATCCCCAGCCCATGACGCATCTTTGGTGGGTGGCGGCGGCGGCGGTCATCGGATTTGTCGGCAACGAGGCTGTGGCCGTGTTCCGCATTAGGACAGGCAGGGCGATCGGTTCGGCGGCCTTGGTGGCCGATGGGATGCATGCCCGGGTCGACGGGTTCACCAGCCTGGCCGTCCTGGTCGGTGTTGCCGGGACGGCTCTGGGATATCCCATCGTGGATCCGATTGTCGGCGTCGTTATTACGGCAGCGATTTTATTCATCGTGAAAGACGCAACCCTGGCGGTCTTCAGCCGCATGGTCGAACGGATCGAGCCGGAGATACTTGCAGAGGTCGAACACGCCCCGCTACATGTTCCCGGGGTGCAGAGCGTTCAAAATGCCCGTGCTCGCTGGATCGGGCACCGCGTGTTTGCGGATCTGCAGATCACGGTCGATCCGGAGATGCCGGTGAAGGATGCGCATGCCATCGTCGAGGCCGTCGAGATTGCGCTCAAAACGCATGTGCCGTCGTTTGGCGAAGCTTTGGTTCATGTCCGTCCCTCAGCACCGCTCCACCCCACAGCACCGCTCCACGCCTCAGCACCACCTTCAGGTACTTGACGCCGGGGCGGTTTTGTTGTAACATAGGGGACACAACGCTTTCAACTCAAACTTCTGGAAGTGAACGGTGCATTCCGCACCGCGAAAGGGGTCTTTTTACCTTGTTTTTTCTGACACGACGCTCCCCGCGCTGGCCGGTCGCGCTGGCACTCCTGCTGGCGGCGGCTCCGCTAGCCCTGCCCTCGATTGCAGCGGCACAAACACCTGCGATGGTTCCTGATCTGCCCCCGGCTCCGCCTGCGCCGCCCCCGCCGATGCTCACCTCCGTCCCGCGCCCGGCAACGGCTGCCCCTCCCGGGGTTGCAGCGACCGTCAACGGCGTGAAAATCTACCGTTTTCAAGTGGCCAATGAGGCCCTGAAGATGATGGGACCGCAGCTTGTCAACCAGATGGTTCTCATCGAGCTGATCAAGCAGACCGCTCTAAAAGAAGGCGTCGCGGTATCCAATGCCCAGGTGGACGCCCGCCTGACTCAGCTTCGTCAGCAGTACGCCGAGCGCGTCCCCGGCGGGCTGGAAGCAATCCTTGCCCAGC
>JANXNV010000276.1 GCA_025353925.1 Armatimonadota bacterium | reverse complement strand
CGCCCAGCAGGTCCTTCAGGAGCGCCGCGCCGCCATTTCCATTCTCAAACGACGCGGCGTCTGGACCATCGACAGTCCGCCCGAAGAGTTGAGTGCCGATCTGATCAATCACTATTTGGACTTGAAAGCCCGGTCGATGATCTGACCGAGCGCACCTTGCCGACCAGTAGCAGCAACAGCAGGCTGCCCCAACTGAGCGCAGTCAAAGATAAGGGTTCCGGCACGGTGGTCACATCCCCCCGCAGCGAAAATGCCGCATTAAAGGGGCCTTCATGGGTGATATCCGTACCAACGCGCAGCCAGTCCGGTGATAGTCTGTCGTTTCGGATCCAGCTTTGCAAGTCGGGAGTGAATGCCGTTCCGGGGTCTACGATCGGCTTCGGTGCCGAAAGCCACAGAAAATCGCCGTTCACCAGCTCGACCTGCGGGACAAAAAAGTAGTGGTCCGCTCCCAGTGTCAGCGGGCTGACAAAATCGACATCAAACAGCACCTCCTGTCCAGTCACAGCACCTTCGCCTCCCGTATTTTGGTTTGGAGACTTGTTGATTCCGTCTACAACCGAGTTGCTGGTCGTGAACGAAGGACTGAGTATGCTCGTAGTGAAAGTCAAGCTGTTATCAGTCGACTGCCGTGTGACAAAGACGACATCAGAGGGTGAATTCACCCGCGTCGGGACATTGCCGGAAGGCGGGTCAGTTGAATCCTTCGGGGAAATCCGGTAGATTTCGACAGTGACACTTTTGACCGCGGACTCCGAAGGCAGCAAGCCGGTAAAAGTCGCTCCCTTGACCTGGGTGTTTGTGGCAAGCACAAAATCGTCCGCCGTTTCGGTCTCGATTTTGCCCAGACTGGCCGGGCGAGAAGCCGTGGCAATTTTGCCGTCCGGGGAGCCGATACTGAAGGTGAAAGTCTGCGCCTGGGCGATCTGCGGCATGGCAGCGAACAAACCCAAGCCAATGGTGGCTGCGAACAGGTGGGGGGTACGCATAACAATTCTCCTTGACAAATGTGGTATTGCACGGCTGAGGTACTGCTAAGAATGCCGCAAAAAGAGTATAACAAGTGCGGAATGGAAAGTCAAGGACTTTTCGAAAAAGGAGTTTACCGTGAAACGCACTTTACTTATGCTGATTCTTGGGCTTAGCGGCCTCGTCGCTGTCGGCTATGGATTTAGGCGCCCGGTGATTGAGGGTAATATCCGAACGCGGGCCTCTGAGGCTCGATTGGCAGGCAGCAAGCCTTTGGTGCTCGATGCCGCCACCCAGGGCATTCTCGCCCACGCCGATTGGGTGGAGACTTTTCGGCTGGACGATCTGCAAGACCGCGATGAGCCGGTTACCAAAGATCAGGTCGGGATCGACACCCTGTTCCCGACATTGATACAAAATCATCGGGTCATTCTTACCGGTCCGCCGCAGGACAGAAAGTTCGCAATCGCACTCAGCAAAGCCCTGGTACTGGCCGACTCTGGGGCTGCTATGACCCAGTGTTTTGAACCCGGGGTTGCCTTCCGGGTGTGGCAAGGGCAAACTCACACGGATGTTTGCGTGTGCTTCGTTTGTTCAGGGGTGGATATTACAACGGAAGATGCACAGTTCAAAGTTTTGTACCATACCCATTCTGGGCTGAGATACTCACGGCCCGCGCTCCTTGCACTGAGTCGGCAGGCATTTCCTGACGACAAACAGTTGATGGCGATGAGATAAATGAGATCAAGTGTTTCGAGGAAGTTTTATACCATGAGAGGCAATGCTGCATAAATTAAAACCACGCGGTAGGGGACCATGCCGTTCACGGCATGGTTCTCCTCATCGAGTTTTGAGAAGGTCGAGAAAATGCAACCAGATATGTTCGAAATGATGCCGGAAGTGATCGATGGCATACATGGAACCATTAGGCAGTTAAAGGAACTAAGTCGACAGCATGAAATGCAGTTAACCCCTCTGATGACTGCGGCCAATACGGGTCAGGAAGATATTGTCCGGAAATCTCTTGAGCGTGGCGACGACATCAACGCTGAAACAAATAAGGGGGAAACAGCAATCACAGAAGCGGTCTCAGGGCATCATCCAGAGATAGTCCGTATTTTGGTGGAACATGGAGCCAGTATATGCGCGGGCTCTCATGGTCTAAGTGCCTTACATTTAGCGGCACTTTTGAACGATGTTGAGTGTGCAGCAATGCTGCTGGATTGTGGTGCTGACGTGGATGTACAGGAGACAGAGTTTGGAAATACTCCCCTGCATGAAGCGACTGCAGAAGGCGATGGTGATTTCATTGGGCCTGACGTCGCACGTCTGCTGATCGAGCGCGGTGCGGATTTGACCATTAAAGATAAGGACGGTAAGACGGTTTCAGTGTATACGCGCGAATATTATGATAACTGGAGTCGGTTTACTGAATCAGTGTGGCTCGGAGAAAACCAACTTGCTCTTATCGAACTGGTCCAACAAGCGACAGCCGATCAAATGAAGGCTAGACAAGATGCAGCATGAGAATGTCCAGATTGAGTGGGGCGGCCTCAAACACCATGCAATGTGCCTGGCAAGTATTGGGTGGCATGTGAGAAATGCAGTCTCTTTGGAATTTGTGTGGATACCGCCCCCGGCAATTTTCGGTTTCCAGTAGTACCATCCCGAGATTCAGAAGTCAATTGGAATGGCGTGTACGTTTTCAAACAGCCAGAAACAGTGGAAGAAGAAGCGAACTGCAGGCTGGCAATGCACCTGTGCCCGGTGGGTGTGATCTACGATGATGGCGTGTGAACCCGATAGTTTCAACTTTTTCCGGTGCGTTTATTGTCAACTCGCGTAGTCGCCCGATTTTGCCTCTCTCGAACCCAAATACCGGCTGCCGTAGATGTAGTACATCAGGGCGGCGAACTGGCCTCCGGCGAGGGTGAACTTGACCCAGTGGGGGAGGGAGGCGTGGGAGACGTTGCCCTCTAAGATCCCGGCGATGATGAACAGGGGGATCGTGCCGACCATCATCTTGCAGGCGTCGCGGCCATTGGAGATGAGAGCGTCGGAGCGGGAAAGACGACCGGGGGCGATCAGGCCCCAGGCAATGCAGAGGCCAGCCCCGCCGCAGATGAAGATCGCGGACAGCTCAGCGATGCCGTGGGGGAGGATGCCCGCCCACATCGAAGACAGGTGACCTGTCGGCTGGACGACGGCGATCAACGCCCCCATGACGAAGCCGTTCTGAAGCATGAAGTAGATCGGAGCCAGCAGCGTGATGCCGGTCGCAAAAGCCATGATGCCGCACTGGGTATTGTGAGTCATCAGAAATGAGGAGGTCAGGGTACCTTCGCCGGGGGAAACGTCGCCGTGGTCGGCGAAGCCCTGCTTCCAGGCATCGAATGACGACCGAAACTCTTCCGGCAGGAACATGTTGATGTTGCCGGGGCTTTGATGCACGATAGCATAGGCCGCGAAGGCTCCAATAACGCTCAGGGCGAACGCCGTCAGCGTAAAAGCCATCCGGCGGCGCAAAACGGTGGGCAAGCCGACGGCGAAGAAGTGGCCCAAGCGGGACCAGCCGCCGGACTCTTCGGCGTAAATCACTCCGTGTGCATTGCCGACCAGCTCATTCAGGTATAATACGAGATTAGGATTGGCTCCCTGCGCCCGGGCGTATGCCAAGTCGGCGGCGGCCCGTCGGTAAAGAGAACCCAGGGCGGGCAGCTCCTCCCGGGAGAGCCGCTTCAAGCCGCCGTTTTTAGTCCGCTCGACAATCATCGAGAGCCGTTCCCAGGTCGCCCGCTTCTGGTTGATAAAGGCGCGTTCATCAATCGCC
>JANXNV010000275.1 GCA_025353925.1 Armatimonadota bacterium | reverse complement strand
CGCCCAGCAGGTCCTTCAGGAGCGCCGCGCCGCCATTTCCATTCTCAAACGACGCGGCGTCTGGACCATCGACAGTCCGCCCGAAGAGTTGAGTGCCGATCTGATCAATCACTATTTGGACTTGAAAGCCCGGTCGATGATTTAGTCTTTGCGTCACGAAAGAGGCCCCGATGAAACGCACCCTTCTCCTGCTGCCCTTCGTGCTCGTCGGCCTTACTGCGGTAGCCTACGGCTTGATGCGCCCGGTACTCGCCAAGAACGCCCATCTTCAGGCCAGCAAAGACCGTATCGCCGAACGGCTGGCTCATAGTAAGCCGCTGGTGCTCGATGCCGCCACCCAGGGAATTCTTGCACACGCCGATCGGGTGGAGACATTTCGGCTGGAGTCCGAGTCCGACGGCGAAGTGCGTACCGCCGCCGAGAGTGCGGTTATTGCTGCATTGCCTGAAAAGCTCGTGCAAAATCACCGGGTGATGCGCATCGGCCAACCGCAAGGCCATGAACTCTCAACTGACCTGAGCAGGGCACTTGCCGAAGCGGACTCTGAACAATCTTTCACGCAATGCTTTGACCCCGGTGTCGCCTTCCGGGTCTGGCAGGGGAAAGCTCACACGGACATTTCTATCTGCTTCTTCTGTTCAGCGATGGACATCACGACGGAAGACGCAAAGCACAAAGTTCTCGACCATTACCATCCTGGACTGAGATACTCACGGCCTGCGCTTCTAGCACTGAGTCGGCAGGCATTTCCCGATGACAAGCAGTTGAAGGCGTTGAAGTGAGGTAATGTGAGATACCTTGTTTGTTAGTGCATGAGCCTATTATAGCCTGCTAAGTTGAAGGGCGGGGCTTGCCCTCGCCCTCCTAAGCCCCATCGCGAAATACCGGGGGAATAGCACATTACTTCCAGGCTCCAGAAGTAATTCAGTATGCGGCGAAAGGATGAAAAAATGGCCCTCAAAATAGCTTGGGTTTTATTGGCTATTGGTACGCTGGGTGTCGTGGTTGGTATGGGCATGGATTTGTTTCACGGCACCGGTTCGCACAGCGAATATGTCCGTGGCAGTGTCACTATGGTGTTTTCAATCGGTACGCTTATCTATCTTCAGCGGCGAAAAAATCGGCTGAAGCTCAAATGAAAAAAGATATTGCATCGAGAGCCGAATGGATTTCGCCATAGCTGATGTCAAGCAGGCATGATACGCAACGGGTCCGACGTGGGAGTTTACTCCATTGCTGCTCCTAAGCCAGACAGGTGTGTTCCTGTGCCGGAGGCTGTGCGTAACATCAGTTAGTTAAATGAGCCGCGAACAGCGTCCAAGAACTCCTTCGGTTGTACTACTTGCAATTTGGGAAAACGGTGCTGGAAATCCTGTCCAATGGCTGACGCGCCCATCAAGTCAAGCAGGTCGGTGTCGTAGGTGACAAGGAAGTCAGTATTAGTTACGAGTGCGAGATTAATGTAGATTTCATCGTCGGGGTCTCGAGGGTAACGGAAGGTTTCTGGGACATTGTAGATGAGAATGCCACTTTCCCGCAAACGTTCGAGAATTCGCTCGGTGCTTCTGTGCGTAAGCTCAGGAAACTTTTGCTGAAGGGAGGAGCGCGAAAGTGTCTCTTTTACTTCCGATAAAATATCACGACTGACAAAAACGGTGACTGCCTCCGTGCCGAGAAGGTCGAAACAAGCCGCTGCTAGTCCGTAAGGGGCGATAATCGAGCGCAAGCAGAGGTTGCAGTCGAAAACGGCACCGAGAGGTATATTTCTTTGTGGCATGCGTAGCTTGCCTAAGCTACCTTCTGTGGCGTGGCCTCGGCGACGGCCCTTAATTGCCGACGCTCCTGGCGCATCGTATGGATTTCTTCGTCAATAAACTGGATCGTCTCAATTTCTTCGAGTGCATTTATCATTAACTTGCGAGCATAGCTCGGCAGGTCCAAGTTGTCTTGCGTCGCACGATGTTTCAGACGAGCAAGCAAATCTTCGTCGATACCGGTCAGCTCAATCGTATACGTCATGCTATTTTGCCTCTCTCGAACTCAAATGCTGGCTGCCGTAGATGTAGTACATCAGGGCGGCGAATTGGCCGCCGGCGAGGGTGAACTTGACCCAATGGGGGAGGGAGGCGTCACACCTTAGGAAAGAATAATCTACTGTCTTGACAATGAGGTCCACTATAAGAGATTTGCCCGCCTGGACTTCATACAGAATCTGCTGCTTAAAGTCTTTGGTAAAGATCCGTCTTTTAATGCTCATGGTCGGTAGTCTCTCTTTCGGAGCATACCACCATAACTTTTTGTCTCACTTCAGAGGCGCACTCCATAACATCAGTTAGTAACCTGTAACCCTATATTGCATTCTCTGATTGGCCGGAGCAAGCATTGTATCTTGGGCTGTCGTAACATAGGTTAGAATACGTGTTTTCGGTTCACTGGTAGAAACAAAGTTATCCTGACGAACCCATTTATTTCGGTCATAGTGAAAATTAATAATGTTTAAAGTATTGGACAAAGGTATGACCTTCCATAAGGGATAAGGCTTTTTCATATATTTAACTACGGAAATTTGCGTTGGAAAACCATATAAATTATAGTCGGACGCTAAATCAGCAGTGCCGCTACTTGAATCTCTAATGTTAACGTAACTTGGCTTGACGAAAGATACCAATTTTCCGTCAGGTGTATAGTTACCTATGACAACAATATATTTCTCTGCGGAACAAAAAACACGAATCAGGCTAATTGCGTCCAATTTATGTGGAACATTAGATGGAGTATCACGAACAATCATAGGAGGCTCGTGCTCCGTCTCGCCAGTATCGTGAAGCACTTCAAAGTCGATATCACCCGCAGTTGCATCCTGTCGATAGAAAGCTTCCGTGTGTGCGTAAACGGTTCCAAATGAGCCTTTAACAAGTTCTTGATATTTTTCACTTTCTTGAAGCTGATTCACCGGGTTGACAGTGAAAACGTTGTAACGAACACGGTGAGGGTAGATGCGTTTGCCATCATAGTGGCTAACATAATAACCGCTTTGATAATTGAATGGCCAAAAGTAAGGGCCCTTTGGTTCACCAGGATCGTAGGGTATCGGATCACTAAGTGTCACCTGGAGTGTATGAGAATCAATCGTCATCGTCCGAAAAAAATCATGTTTCCAGTTTGCTGAGTTAGTACAGCCGTAATAGCTGAGGATAATGAATGTAGTAACGGCTAACGCAGCCGTTTTGATGCGATTTTCCTTTATCCAAAGAATTATTATGTTTATCTTGCCCAGTAACGTGTGTGGCATAATATTGTAACGGAGGGAATCCCCAGGATAGGGCAATTTATATTAGATTCCGTCGTCAAGACAGTAAATTGGTCTTTTAATGTGTAACACTTTTTTCTTTCCGTATTTCCTTTGGCACTTGTTCTTCTCGCTGCGAAACTGAATTGAAGTAAGCTTTGGCAGGTGTTTGGTAGTTAGGCGATTAACCAAGATGGATGGCAGCCCATGCAATGTAGTGGCCACCCGTTGCACTGGCTGATCGAGTTGAAAAGGATGCCGCGTTCCGCAGCAGTCGGGGCCAGGGTTGGCATTGCGCAACACTTGCTGGACGATCTGCGCCTCGTAGGCGACGGTGTTGGTCTTCAGTTCGCCACAGGACGAACCCCGTACAGCACACCTTATTTTAGACCATCCCGCTGTTTAAATTCTTGGGTCCATTATACAGCCATCGCCGGGACAAGACCGCTTTCTGTAATCCTAACATCTTTTTCGACGCAGGTCGAAACTGGGCGTCCGCGCTCCATAGCGGTGGAATTTATTCCCACGTCTTGACCGCTTTATACCGTCACTCATTATTCATTGACATCAGTCAAGTAGATATCGCCGACTATGTCTGTTTCCCTATGTCTGTTTCGTCATGCTATGTTGCCTCTCTCGAACTCAAATACCGGCTGCCGTAGATGTAGTACATCAGGGCGGCGAACTGGCCGCCGGCGAGCGTGAACTTGACCCAGTGGGGGAGGGAGGCGTGGGAGACGTTGCCCTCTAAGATCCCGGCGATGATGAACAGGGGGATCGTGCCGACCATCATTTTGCAGGCGTCGCGGCCATTGGAGATGAGAGCGTCGGAGCGGGAAAGACGACCGGGGGCGATCAGGCCCCAGGCAATACAGAGGCCTGCCCCGCCGCAGATGAAGATCGCGGACAGCTCGGCGATGCCGTGGGGGAGGATGCCCGCCCACATCGAAGACAGGTGACCTGTCGGCTGGACCACGGCGATCAACGCCCCCATAACGAAGCCGTTCTGGAGCATGAAGTAGATCGGAGCCAGCAGTGTGATGCCGGTCGCAAAGGCCATGATGCCGCACTGGGTGTTGTGAGTCATCAGAAACGAGGACGTCAGGGTACCTTCGCCGGGGGAAACGTCGCCGTGGTCGGCGAAGCCCTGCTTCCAGGCGTCGAAAGATGACCGAAACTCTTCCGGCAGAAACATATTAATGTTGCCGGGGCTTTGATGCACGATGGCATAAGCTGTGAAGGCCCCGATGACGCTCAGGGCGAACGCCGCCAGGGTAAAACCCATCCGGCGGCGCAGGACGGCAGGCAGGCCGACGGCGAAGAAGTGGCCCAAGCGGGACCAGCCGCCGGACTCTTCGGCGTAAATCACTCCGTGTGCATTGCCGACCAGCTCATTCAGGTATAATACGAGATTAGGATTGGCCCCCTGCGCCCGGGCGTATGCCAAGTCGGCGGCAGCGCGTCGGTAAAGAGAACCCAGGGCGGGCAGCTCCTCCCGGGAGAGCCGCTTCAAGCCGCCGTTTTTAGTCCGCTCGACAATCATCGAGAGCCGTTCCCAGGTCGCCCGCTTCTGGTTGATAAAGGCGCGTTCATCAATCGCC
>JANXNV010000227.1 GCA_025353925.1 Armatimonadota bacterium | reverse complement strand
TGCAGGACATCCACGGTCCAGTATGCCAGCGAGAGGCCGTAAGAGCGGGCGATCTTTTGGACACCGGCATTGGCGTTGCCGCCCGGGGGCCGAAAGAAATGCGGGGAACGCCCGGTCAGGGCACGGATCAGCACGCTGGTCCGCAGGATCTCCCCCTCCGCCGTCGAGGGAATGAGCAGGTTCATATTCGGGTGCGTGTACGAATGGTTCTCGACTTCATCCCCTCGTGCCGCCATCCGGTGCAGTATTTCCGGGGCCGCCTCGGCGCGGGAGCCGACGACGAAGAAGGTCGCGGGAGCCGAGGCTTTGTCCAGGGCGTCCAGGAGGGCCGGAGTCTTGAGCAGGCTTGGGCCGTCATCGAAGGTCAGCGCGATTTCCCGGCGTGTCGTGTTCCCAACCCAGTAAGCCGAGGCCGGAGCGGCGAACAGGGTGCGGGCGAACAACTGGCCGTTCTTGTACGCCGGGTCCAGCGCGGCGGCAACCGCCAGATGGGCATCGGCACTGGTCCGGTCTCCCGCCGCCAGCATACTCCGGGCGTGATTCCATTCGGCGACCTTCCAGGAAGGCCGCAATTTCAGCAGGTTCCAGAGCCGTGACCGAAGAGCCGCCGCTTCGGGGCTGGGGTCAGTCTGGCTAGTGAGTTGTCCGTTTCGGTTATTGACCCGCACGGTCAGGGTTTGGCTGGTCAGGTCATTGCCGGAGGCGTCCATAGAGTCGATGCGGACCTGATGCGTTCCGTTGACAACACGGGCAGTGTTCCACGAGAATTGATAGGGGGACTGGCTGACCACCGCCGCCATTTGCCCGTCCACGGTGTACGATACCAGTGCGGCGCGGCGCGGGATCGCTTCCGTGGGCGTGAGAGTCGCCGTGCCGGAGCAAAGCATCACGCTGCCCGCGTGGCGAATCGTGTCGGCGACATCGCCGCTGAGGCGGTCGGCGTACATCTGCTGCAGGTCCGGCTCGACGACGCACGGCTCCAAAGGACGGCTCGGATCGAACAAGGGTCTCAGGCCGTCTTCCTCGCGCAGTTTTGGAACACCGCCAGGCAAAGCAAGAAACTTCGCCAGTTTCCCATTGGTGATTTTTGGGTTTTTGTGGCTTTCGGCCAACGCCTCGATTTCCGCTCTCAGCGTGTCCCCTGCGCTTTCAATCTTCTCCGCCCCGTCAAAATCGCCTTTCAGAAACTTCACATAGGCCTGTGCCGTGGCGATGTCGGCGGCCTGCGTTCCCGTCAGACCAGGCAACCCTGCCGCTTGAGTCCAGGCACTAGCCGCCGCGTCTATTCGGCGGCTCAAAAGGGCACAGTCGGCGAGTCCGTAAAGCGATTCAGGGTCCGTAGTCAGCGCGGCGGCACGCGCGAAGTCCTTCTGCGCCCGGCTCGCGCTGCCGACATAGAGGGCCGTCGTCCCGCGCATCTCATAAGGCAATGCCCGGTCGGGATAAGCGGCGATCAGGCTCTGGGCGGCATCCACCGCCTCCCCGTAGCGCCCTGTTTCCAGCAGGTGCAATGTCCAGCTTACCTGGGCCGAATAGGCTGCCTTGAGGTCTTCGGCTCGAGTCGGCGTAGCCGTCTGACAGATTAGTGCGGCCCCCAACAGACACCCAACTATAATTTTTTCGCGAAAAGGCATCGGCCATTGTTCCTCAGTGCTCGTCTTGAAATCGTGCGGTAATTACTTGTACATCCTGCGCATGATAAGTGTGTTACTAGGGATAGATTTTTAGCTGTATCCAATGATGCCGGGCGCGAAGCTGAAAATCCGAGTTCAATCTCAGCCGTGTGACAGTGACACGGCCAGCAGGTGTTATGCCCTGAACCAAACCGGTTTCACTATCATAGCGAAAATGTTCGCTCCAGCGGCCCTGGCGCGGATGAAATAGAGCGGTCATCTGCCTTGTCTCTTCGTCTAGTGCAGACGTAGTGGTGGCCTTGTGAGAGTTGCAGGAGGCACACGACAGAGCCAGATTGTCCAAAGCATCATTGCCCCCGGCGGCCCGCGGCTGAATATGTTCGACCTCAAAAGCATAATTAAAGATATGTTCCGGGGCGCGGCAGTATTCGCACCGCCTGTCGGCCCGAGCCGCCATGTCTGGATACAGCGGGTTCACGTCTTCACCGGAGTCAGTGCTTTCGTTCGGGAAATAGTGGCATCGAAAGAAGCTTCTATCAGACCTTCCAATTCCGCACGTTCTTCTGCCGTCAGTGTCTCCCGATGGCTCTTCAGTTCTTGGAGCCTTGTCTGCTGCACATCCGTGAAATAAGCATCACCCAGGTTATAAGGCCAAATGACAATGGGTGAGAAAGCATCACCGGAAAGGTGCTGCATAAGGACGTTAAGAGCTTCCTGGGGTGTCGTGCCAAAAGCCTCTTTCGGCCCTGTCGTCGCGCGAAACTTGGCATTTTCTTGGTCGTTCATTTTTGTTCCTCTTGGTATTCTGTCGAATACTGCTCCCATAGCTTCTGCCCCATTTTACCGCATTCCAACACGAGATGAACCGAGCAATGCCGCTCGGACCATTTCGCGGCAGACGGGCGCGGCGGCGGCGCGTCCGGCTCCGCCGTTTTCGACGATGCAGGCAAAGGCCAGATTCGGGTTTGTAACGGGCGCAAATCCAGCGAACCAAGAGTGCGTCATGCCGTCGCCGCGCCCGTTTTGGGCACTGCCGGTCTTCCCGGCGACGCTCACGGGCAGGCCGTCGAAGACGCCGCGTGCGGTTCCGTCGGTAACCGCTCCCGCCAGCATCCGCTGAAGCCGTCCGGCCTGCTCGGCGGTAAGTGCTTGCGTGCCGGGCGGCGTTCTGCTGATCTTAACAAAAGAGACGGGCAGCAGCCGCCCATCATTGGCAACGGCCTGTGCGACATGGCCCATCTCCAGCGGAGTCATCTGCACCGCCCCCTGCCCGTAGGCGCAGTCGGGTAAATCCTCGCCCATCTTCTGGAGGGAGGGTAAATGCAGCAGGCCGAATTGATTCCGCGCCGTCGCGTCTAAGCTCTCTGCCCCCATCTTGATCCCCAAATGCGCGAAGTAAACATTGCAGGAGACGCGCAGGGCCTTCGCCATGTCCGTGTCTCCGTGCGCGATAAATCCCTCCTCATCCGTGATGCGCCGCCGGGAATAGCGTTTGCCCAGCTTGTCCCGCCAGACGACATTCGTATCAAAATGGCGGCAGTTGACAGTGTAGCTTCCTAACCCATGGGTCATGCCCGCCGTGGCCGTGACGATCTTAAACGCCGAACCGGGTGGGTACAGGCCGGAGACGGGGCGGTTGAAGGCCGGGCCGTCGGGCTGGGCTAAAATCGCTGCCCAGCTTTCGGGGGTCAGCGTTGCCGGGTCGAATGTCGGCAGAGAGGCCAGAGCCAGGACTTCGCCGGTTTTCGCATTCAGCAGCACGGCCGCCCCCTTGTTTTTTCGCTGCCCAGTGTGCCGGTCCCGCACGGCGGAGGCGTATTTGTGCAGGGCATCGACCGCCGCCTGCTGCAGACTTACGTCGATGGAGAGGGTCACCGCCTCGCCCGCCGGGTCCCGGTGCCAGAGCAGGTGACGGTCCCGGTACGGCGAAAGCAGCTCAGCATAGCTTGCAAAGCCGCGCAGCCGTGCGTTCTGGCCTAACGCATTCGACGGTCCCGCCGGACGCTCCACGGCGGCGACAAGCTGGGCGCAGGCCGGGCCGCCGGGGTACACACGCGGGCGACCATCCGGGCAGAGCAGAGTGGTTTGCCCCGGCGCGTCCTCCGACGCCGGGTTCTGCGCCAGCGGCTTCCCGTTCCGGTCCAGGATCGGGCCGCGCGGGATCGCCTCGGCATAAGTCAGCAGGCGCGGGTTGATGTGTGCGGGCAGCGGCTGACCAGGCTGCGTCTCTCGGTCCGGCGTTCGCAAAATCTTGGTAGCGAGTGCCTGGTCCTGGATGCCCTGCACCAGCACTAGGCGAACCATGCCAATCCCCACCAGCAGGTAGGCGGCGCAGCCCAGCACGAGCACGCGGGCGGCACGGGTCCATTCCGG
>JANXNV010000189.1 GCA_025353925.1 Armatimonadota bacterium | reverse complement strand
CAGATGCCTGCGACCGGGGCAGTCGTAGCCGAAGTGCCTTGTACGTTCACATAACATGTCTCCGATACAATCACCGACACCGGTGGCGGATCGGTGGCATCCGTTAGCCCTGGATCCGCATGCCAGGTATAGGTAGTGGTGATCATGCCGGAGCAATCGCCGTAATTTCCTTTCTCATTTCCGTTGCCGTAGTCAGGGGGCGGGCTGTCCAGCAGGTAATAAGGCTCGGTGAGTGTTGTCCCATTCGAGAGGGTGAGTTGGTGCGCACCACCGGAATAGGTGGGGCTTTGAGTAGACTTGGCGGGATCCGGATCGGTGATTTTCCAGACATAGGTTCCGGCGTGGGCCAGGGTTGTCAGTGACGGAAAGAGAGCTGCCATTAGGCTACAGCCACGAAGGAGCGGCAAGACGAAGGAGCGGCAAGACGAAGAGACATAATTTTCTCCCATCAACGCAGTTCGGGGTCGCCCGGCGTTCAGCGACAGTCCATCATATCACGAACGGGGCGTAATGTCAAGCACTATTTTTGTGGCGGCAAATCAGAAAACGAGGCGGTAAGCACCCACGCCACCGCTGCCGTTACCGGCAGTGACTGGCCGTGCGCTTCGGCGGCGGCGTAGTCAGAGGGGGCGAGGGCGGCCTGGGCGGCGGCCAGACGTTTCGCCTGGGGGATCAGACCGGCGGGGGGGAGGGGGGTTTCGAGGGCTTGGCGGCCTGCGGCGGCGGCGGCAAGGAGAGTGACGGCAGCAGTCCAGTGGTTTTGCGCGGCGGCAAGGGCGGAAAAGGCTTCGAGGCATTCGATCTGGCCCTCCGTATCGGACAGAGTTTGGCGGAGGGTGACACTTTCGGTGAGCTGCTCGCGGGCGGTCTCGAACTCCCCCGTGCGGATGGACAGCAGGGCCAGGCCGCAGAGGGAATTGGCGCGGCCCCACTCGTCGCCGCGTTTTTGATCCGCGGCGAGGCTTTCTTCGAACAGAGTCCGGGCTGTCTCGAAATCGCCGGACCAGAAGGCGACACGGGCGAGGTTGCTGACTGTCGCGGCAATCCCCTCGGAGTCGCCCAAAGTCCGCATGGAGGCCAGGCTTTCTTCGAGCAGCTCCTGGGCGGCGGCATATTCGCCGATGTCGGCGGCGACGTTGCCGAGGTTGTTGAGGGCATCCGCGATGCCCTGCGTGTCGGCGAGGGCGCGGCGTGCGGTGAGGCTGTCTTCCAGCAGGGCACGGGCGGAGTCGTAATCGCCCTGGCTCCAGGCCAGGCTGCCCGCCGAGCTGAGAGCTTTGGCGCGAGCTGCGGTCGGAGTCTCGGGGGCGGAGAGAGCCAGGGCAAGCGCCAGCCAGTGCCGACCCTCCTGAAGGTAGCCGCGCACGGTCCAGAACCGCCACAGGGAACCCGTGAGGCGCAGGCTGACTTCCGGGTCCGCTTGTCTCAGTGACCAGGCCAGGGCCGACCGCAGGTTGTCGTGCTCGCTTTCTGTCCGCGCCAGCCACTGTGCCTGCGCTTCGCCCGTGCTCAGAGCCGCCGCACTTTCAGCCCACTCCGTGAACCACTCCCCGTGCTGATCCGCCGTCTGCGCGGCCTCGGCGGGGACTTCGGCCAGCTTTTCGCGGGTGTATTCGCGGACTGATTCGAGCAGGCGGTAGCGTGCCGCGCCGTGCGTTTCCGTCGGCAGCACCAGAGACTTGTCCACGAGCTGCGAGAGCAGATCCAGGACATCATATTCGTCGATCTCGCCGCCGGCGCAGATCGCTTCGGCGGCCTCTAAAGTCCAGCCTCCGGCGAAGACCGACAGGCGGCGCAGAAGGGTTTGCTCCGGCGGGGCAAGCAGGTCGAAGCTCCAGTCGATCATCGCCCGCAGGGTCTGCTGACGCGGCAGGTCCGTCCGGCGGTTTTTGTCCGCCAGCAGCCGGAAGCGGTCGTCGAGGCGGGCCGCGATCTGCTCGGCTGAAAGCACCTTGACCCGCGCCGCCGCCAGCTCGATTGCCAGCGGGATACCGTCGAGTCGGCGGCAGATGTCCAGCAGAGCGGCGGAATTGGCGAGAGTTACGGCAAACGACGGCGACACGGCAAGTGCCCGGTCCAGAAACAGGCTGGTCGCTTCGCCCCGCATCAGGGCGGCGGCGAACTCCGGGCCGCCGGGGGGCAATCGGCCCACATCCGGCAGGCTGAGCGGCGGAACGGCCTCGATATTCTCCCCGGCGACCCCCAGCGGGGCGCGGCTGGTCGCTAGTATCCGCAGGGACGGGCAGGCCCGCAGCAGGGTGTCCACGAGGGGCGCACAGCCGTCGACCAGATGCTCGCAGGTGTCCAGCAGCAGCAGCAGCGTACGCGGCTTCAGATATTCGGTCAGCGACTCAGTCACGGTCCGCCCCGGCTGCTCGCGCACTCCCAGCACCGACGCCACCGTCTGGGCCACTAGAGCTGGGTCAGAAAGTGCGGCCAGCTCCACGAGCCAGACTCCGTCCGGGAAGTGTTCCAGCAGGTCGGCGGCGGCCTGAAGTGCCAGCCGCGTCTTGCCGCCGCCGCCGGAGCCGGTGAGGGTCAGCAGCCGCACGTTTCCCAGCCGTTCTTTGACCTGAGAGAGCTGCGCTTCGCG
The DNA here is from genome assembly GCA_025353925.1 of Armatimonadota bacterium. Classification (GTDB taxonomy): domain Bacteria; phylum Armatimonadota; class Armatimonadia; order Armatimonadales; family Capsulimonadaceae; genus JANXMY01. Next base: position 1,599 of record JANXNV010000189.1, on the reverse strand, counting down.
GCCCACAAACGATGTCAGTTGCTCGGGCAGGTTGTGCGGCAAAGCATCCAGGGACTTCAGCGGCGGGAAATCGGCGTGGAGGGCGGCGTGAAGGAGCTGGAAGACTTGCTCGGGCCGCAGCAGGTCTTTAAGGTGGTGCAAGCCCATGTCCCGCAGCCCTGCTCCTTCGGGCAGAGTGTCGCGCACCAGGGCTTCGGTCGTCTGCGACAGCAGGGTCTGCCCGCCCGCGCCGATCATCAGCCGCGCGACCCGGTTGACATTCGGCCCGAAATAGTCCCCGTTCCGCTCCTGCGCCGTGCCCGTATGCAGGGCCGCTCGGACCCGCAGCGGCAGGCCGGATGTCCGCGCGGGTGTCAATTCCCGCTGGATATCCAGTGCCGCCCCGATGGCTTCGGGGGCGGAGGAGAACGTCACGCAAAATGCATCCCCGACCGTCTTAAAAACGTACCCGCCGTGCCGCTCCATGATCTCCCGCAGGAGGGCATCATGCCCGGCCAGAGCCGCCTGCATTTCCTCGCGCCGTGTCTCCCACAGCCGCGTGCTGCCTTCGATGTCGGTAAACAAAAATGTCACATTTCCCGTCGGCGGGGCAGGGAGGGGCAGAGTCGGCACGGTGGGGCCTCTTAGTGAAAGCGAGATGGGCTTATTGTACCTGGTGGGTGGGGGAAATGCGGGGTGGGGGTAAGGTTGCCGGAGATGGTCTTTCAGAATGCATCGAATTTGGTGATGTCTAAGTTATGGCATACTAGTGTAACCATTGGACCATCCCCTAGGAAGGTGACACTAACTATATCTGGATAACCCGCTCGGCTTCCACCATTCTGCTCAATTACAGCGACGGCGTCTCGAATGGCTGAAGCATCGCTGCTGATTTGCACCTCGGATACATCGCCGCCGAATTCATAACACTGAAAAGAAACAACGCCTTGAAACCGCAGGTGCCATATGTGTTCGCGCCAATCGCGAAATACGATTAGAGCTTCTCCACCCATAAGCTGTACTTGCTCAATATGTCCATCAAGGAAGGATATTTCCCTCATCTTGTTCTGTACTTCTCGTGTCATTGTTTAGCTCAGACCATACCGTGAACGGTACGGCTGATCGGCGCAGACGCCAAGAACTATCGCTTCGCGGCACTGGGATTGGCTGGCCGTAGGGGCGCTGCTTGCCGCGCCCTCTTATCCTTGTCCGCGCCCCTACGGCCAGCCAATCCCAGTCACGGAGTGACTTTCTCCGGCGTCCTCACAGCCCCCAGTGGATATGAATCCCATAGTCATCCAGCATATCGTGGTAATACGTCCCGTCGCTGTCATACGCATAGCCGCTGACTTCCGGGGCTTCCGCTCCTGCAGCCCCGCCTCCCGCATTCTCCCCGGCGATCTTGGCGGCCAGCTCCTCGGCGGCATCCTGCGGCAGGCCCCAGCGGGTGAGGGAGCCAACCGGGTCGGCGAGGTACTGGGCACGCTGGGCGGGATCACTTTGGAGCTTCGTGCCGATCTCGCGGGTGGTGGCGTGGACCAGGCTGATCTGCTGGGCGGTCGGTGTGTTCATGGAATTCTCTCTTTTGTGCTTGCTTACCAGTTGTGCGGATTGTCCAGG
>JANXNV010000185.1 GCA_025353925.1 Armatimonadota bacterium | reverse complement strand
GGGAAAGAGCCTGCTCGATCTCCGGCGTGTGCCGATGAATCCCACCGACTCCGTACGGGCGAATACTTTCATTGATCTCGGCAAAGTGGTAGTCCAGGCCGAACTTGGAGCGGCCTGCGCCGGAGACGCCGCTGAGGCTGTCCACGATCAGCGAGCTGGTGTCCACCATCTTTGCATCCAGGAGGGGGGCGAGGGCCAGGACGGCGGCGGTGACATGACAGCCGGGGTTTGCGACCAGGCGGGCGGTCTCGATGGCGATCCGGTTGATTTCCGGCAGGCCGTAGACGGCGTCTTCCAGCAGGTGCGGGGCGGTGTGCTCGGCTTTGTACCACTCCGAATAGACGTGGGGGTCTTCCAGGCGGAAGTCCGCGCTCAGGTCCACGACCTTCTTACCCGCTTCCAGCAGCAGCGGCACGACGCGCATGGCGAGGCCCGCTTCTCCGGCGAGAAAGACGAAATCGCAGCGATCCGCACAGGCAGCGGGATCGAAGGTCTCGCAGGTCAGCTCTAGGCTGGTCGTGATGCCGGGGAGGGCGGCCCGCAGCGGCTTCCCGGCGTAGGTACTGGACGTGACGTAGGTAAGCTCAACGTCGGGATGGGCGGCCAGGAGACGGGCCAACTCGCCCCCGCCGTAGCCGGAAACGCCGGCAATGCCGACTTTAATTTTTAAGTTCATAATGTTTACTTCGCGGCGCTGGTCGGCAGCTTCAAAACCATTTCGATGGAGGGTGCAAAACCCAGTTTTTCGTAGACCGGTCGGCCTGCGGGCGAGGCGTGAAGCCGGATCTGGGTGCAGCCTACAGACGCCAGGTGTGCGACAACCGCTTCCGTGAGCTTCCCGGCGATGCCCTGACCCCGGTATTCCGGAGCGACATAGACACCCCAGAGATAGCCGATTCGGCGAAACGACGGCTCGAAAACATTGGGCGAAATCTCTGCGTAAAGGTGACCGGCCGCCGAACCAATGATCCGCCCGCCTCGCAGAGCGACATAGCCTTGCAGGTGCGCTGTCTCAGCGGCATTCTTCATAAACCGCAGGACCTTTTCGCGCCACCCGTCCGAGATGCCGTCCGGGTCGACGCCAATGTCGCGCCACATGGCATAATCGCACTCGGCAAACGCGGGCCATTCTTCCCGGAGACAGGGCCGTATGGTAATCGTATCCGTCATGACGATCTCCTCGTTTTTCGCAAACAAAAAACGCCGCACGCTCTCTTTCAATCAGAGGGGCGGCGGCGATTTCGGTACTCCAGAAACACGAAAAGCCGCACACCAGACTGCCCAAGCCCCGGTTCAGGGGAGGGAAGCGGTCCACGGCTCGTCTCAAATCGGCACGATCAGAAAACGAGTGTCACGCAGAGCGTGTCGCGGACGCACTTCCCAGAGCACGTACGCGGCGACGCGGTGATGGAGTGATCACGGCGGGATTCATAGTGCGGTCAGTATACCGGACGCCTCCGGGGTTTGTCAACCCTGGGGAAGTAGGCGGGTGCTCCGGTGCCGAAGGCGACGGGGAGGGTGTCGGGGGCGGTAATGGCGACCTCCACCTGGTCGCCGTCGATGCGAAGCACCGTGATCTCCACATCGTGTCCGATACAGATAGTGGCCTTCGTGCCCGGGCCAGGGCAGCGGGTGAGAACGAGCATGGGGTGTTGCCTTCCTTTGCGAGAGTGTGCGTGCGATCCTTCGCTCACTCTCCTTGCATAAACCATGCCAAAGTTACCAGGCTGGTGAAAATGCTGGAAAAGATGCACGTGAGTTATAGATTAGTGCTGCACGTAAATTATAAGTTCGCGATGTATGCAGAGATTGAGGATCGATGGAGTGGGACTTCTTCGCTATGTGGCGCAGACGCCATTCCAACACCTCCATAGCGAGAAGGCAAGCCCAGCGTGAGGTCCTCCCCTACCCGCGTCAGAGCACCTGGAGGAACAGAAAAACCGTCCTGATTTTGTCTCACGGCTTTAATTGTTATGGATAGACCTTTGAACCCTTTTTGTATAAGCCGCATCTAATGGATCACCGTTGTTGGTAAAGGGGGCAATAGCCGAAGTTATCCTAGCTTTTCGTGCAGAATACATAGGATGTATATAGGTTAAAGCTGTCATAGCACGCGCCCGTGCCATAGAGTTTCCTGATGTTTTGAGGAAAGAAAGTGTCCACGCAAAATCTTCCTCCGAAATGCGATGCGTGTCTCTGGTTTTGAGCTGCAAGCTGTGTACCTTAATATAGTCTTTTTGAGACATGATCCCCGCTTGCTGCATCTCCGCACCAAGCTGAGAGATACTCTTTTCCGGACGGGACTTTAACGCAGGGGATTGAACATCGCTCTTCACTACTGGACTCTTTGGTGCCGGGCTTTCATGAGAACATCTAGCGAGAGCAAAAACCAGTATGCACAGGAGGGTGAGACGCGAGATTGTTTGTGTGTAGATCATTGATGTTTTCCCTATCATATTATTGAGATGCCTTTAACAGCTGATAATAATAGTTTTCCTCTTTTAGGCTTCCGGTACGGGTACTCCTCAAAATATCGCCTTCATTGATCTGTGATGACTGCGGTGAAGTGACAGGCCGCTCCGCACGGAGGTGACCGTCTACCCAAAGTACGCTTGCCAGGCCGGAGTGCCGCCCCGCGACGACCGGCTGACGGTCTGTGGGGAGAAATATGTAGGGGCCTTGTCCCAGCTGATCCGGTGGAATCGGAACACGGTCCGCCGCGAGAATGGTCTCGGAAGGATCGCTGATTTGTGAGAGCCAAACTGGATGGCCGTCGGCGATCTCTGCTCTCACGAAGGCGATATTGAGGCCGTAGGTGACGGCGGTATCCGGTGCGGCGGGGCAGGTCCAAATATCGACATCCTTGACATAGGTGCTCAGAGGGCCGCAGGATTTGTCGGCATGCGGGCTGGGCTGGTTCACCTGACAGTCACACCACGCGGTGATAATTCCTGTATCCTCAGCATGGCGCAGTCCTGGGAACAGCGTGCCGTCATTGTCCTGGGCGTAGAGCGCCGTCGCAAGGCCGACCTGTTTGAGATTGTTCGCACAGGTCACTTGGAAAGCTTCGCTTCGCGCATGGCTGAAGACTGGGAACAGCAGCGCGGCCAGCAGGGCTAAGATCGCGGTCGTGATCAGCAGCTCAACCAGCGTTAAGCCAGTTCGTTTCATCGGTAGAGCCTCTTTACAGAGGATAACGCGGAATGGCCTGATACGGTTCGCGGGAGGGGGTGTTTTTAAAAGATATTTTAGCGGAGATAAGTTGGGGGCGGAGCCAAGCCCCGCCCCGCCAAAATGAGGACTAGTTCTGACCGGCTTCGGGGTCGTCGACGCTGGGGCGGGTGGCCGGAGGGGCGGCGGGGCCGGGGGCGGCGGTGTCGCCGAGCAGCTCGCGGGAGCGGCGAACGCAGACGAGATGGTCGGCGTAGTATTTACCGTCCACGCGGTCGATCGCGACCTGATGGCCGTGGCCGGTCGAGGCGTGGATGAAGTATCCGCCGCCGATGTACATGCCCGTGTGGTCAATCTCGGGATGATGGCAGGCGAAGTACATCCGGTCGCCGGGAACCCACTGCGCCCAGTCCGTGCGCGGGACATCGTAGCCGACGGCGGCCTGATCGCCGGAGTGGCGGGGGAGTGTGATTCCGTAGGAATTGTAAACGGCTTTGACGAACCCGGAGCAGTCGATGCCGGCGGCGGTGTTGCCGCCCCAAACATACGGGACTCCGAGATAGCCCTGGGCGGTCTGGACCAGTTTCAGGCCGAGGCTGCTCGCAGTGCCGGTCGGAGCCTGACCGCTGCTGCCTTCGGCGGCATCGGGCGTGTTGTTGACGACCTGGTACTGCAGAAGCTGAACATCGGCCCGGGCGACATACCCAACGCTGTGGTCGATCATCAGGACGGCATACTGGGTGGGGGTCTGGCCGCTGAGAGCTAGATACTGGCCTCTAGGGCAGACGGACAGAACACGCCCGGCGGCTTCGCGTCCGGCGACGATCACGGCTTTGTCGCTTGTGACGATGGCGAGGCGTCCAACGACATTCACCGGGGCCTCGGACGCGGAGACAATGCCGCGCGAAGGAAGGCGGCGGGAGACGGAGGAGTGACGCGAGATGCGGCGATGATAGCGGCGGGTCGGAGCCGCCTGGGGGGCGCCTTCCGCCGGGGCGGCCTCGGAAGCCTCACTGTCGGTCGAAACGGTCAAAGTCACTGCGGGAGTGGTCTCGGCAGCGCGTGAGAAATGCGCCGGGAATGCGATGCAGGCGAATGTGCAGGCGGCGGCCAGAATGGCGGGTCGTCGTCGGGTCAAATTACGGTCCTCCTTACGACAAGAACTGGAGCGGTACAAAGTTCAATCTAAAACAGGGGCTTCTTATCGAAGTATCGGCGTAAATCGTCTGGAACTGGAGGTTTCTGCGCGGGGCGTTACTGCCTGCCCGGCACCTGGCCGGAATGAACCTTGAAGATCGTATACAAACACAGTATAAGGTACAGTCTGCGATTTGTCAAGGCAAAATGAAAACTTTTCGAGGATATTTGTTTCGAGCGGGGTGTCAGGTGGCATTGAATTAGGTGCGTTCCTGTAGGGGCGGGGCTTGCCCCCGCCCTCTGACCTATCTCATAATTTGCCAAGAGGCAAAGAGCAGATGAGAGGACGGGGGCAGACAAGAGGCAAAGAGCAGGCAAAGAGGGCGGGGGCAAGCCCCGCCCCTACGGGGGTGGAAAAAGAAATCCCGGCTCTGTCAACTCCCTCCATGCTTTTTCCGGTAATCACGGGGGCTGAGGCCGGAGTGTTTTTTGAAGCGCAAGGTGAAATAGAAAGGGTTTTCGTAGCCGACTTCGGCGGCGATCACGGCGATGGGACGGGCGGTCAGTGCAAGAAGCTGGGCGGCGCGGCGCAGACGCTGGCCTTCGTGGAACTGCTGCGGAGTGAGGCCTACCTGAGCGCGGAATAGGTGCGAGAGGCGGGAAGGTGAGAGGCCGGTCAACCGGCCAAGTTCACCCAGGCTGGCCGGATCGGCTGGGCGGCGGACGAGATGGTCCATGACGCTGCGGACGCGGAAGTCCATGCGGGCCGACTCGGAAAGCGGATTCTGCGTGTCGGCCCAGAGAAAGACTTCTTCTAGAGCATTGAGGGCGAAGCTTTCCCGATGCCGCAAAGCCCCGGTCGCGAGGTGGTGGGCGTCGCGAAAGCGGGCAAGGATTTTTTGGCGGATGAGCGGCTCGGTCAGTGTCAGACGCATCAGGCCGGGAGCGGTTTCGGGCCAGTTGAGCCAGGGCGACCAGTCAGGGTGCGGGTGAAAATGGGTCCAGAGCAGCTCCCAGGTGTCATTCGCGCCGTAATCGTGGCGTGTTCCGGGCCGCAGCAGGGTCAGGTCGCCGGGCTGGGTAAGAAACTCGCCGCCCGCGTGACCGAAGCGTCCGCTGCCGCCTAGGGTAGCGATCAGCAGCCAGTCACGGGTTCCCTGTTCGCGCCAGGAGGCGTAGCCGGTCGTTACCTGAAATTGGCCGGTGACAAGAGAAACGACTTCTGGGTGCTGCGTTTCGGATTTTTGGAGCATAGCAGGATATTATAGCTTTTTATCGCGATTTTCGATGGACAGCGAGCGGTATGCTGCTGTATGATGTGTGTATTATCTCAGGAGGTGACCAGCGTTGACGGAAACACAAAAGGCGCAGTTTGCGCGTGACGGGTATATCATAGTGCGGGAGCTATACAACTCAGACGAAATCGCCCGTATTCGGGAGGCCTTTATGGCCGAGGCGAAAGACGGGCCGGTCGAAGGGCTGTCGGACCGCGTGGCCGGGGATGCCTCGGACCCATTAGTGTTTTACCCACGCATGATGAACCCGCACTCTCAGCCGCAGTGGGAGGTGGGGGCGATTGCGCGGGACTACCTGCTGGATGCCCGCTTGAAGCCGATTCTGACCGAGCTTTTGGCAGAGGAGCCGCTGGGGGTGCAGACGATGTTTTACTTCAAGCCTGCCGGGGCGCGGGGTCAGGAGCTGCATCAGGACAATTTTTACCTGCGGGTTAAGCCGGGGACCTGCCTGGCGGCGTGGCTGGCGGTGGATGATGTCGATGCGGAAAATGGCGGCATGAAGGTGGTGCCCGGCTCGCACTTCGAGGAGATCGCCTGCCCGCAGAAAGCGGATCCCGCCGTGTCGTTTACGACGGATTATGTTCCCGTGCCGGCGGGGATGGAAGCGGTTCCGGCGGATATGAAGGCTGGGGACGTGCTGTTTTTCAATGGCAGCGTCATCCACGGGTCGACTCCGAACACGAGCAAGACGCGCTTTCGCCGGTCGCTGATTGCGCACTATGTCCCGCGCCGCAGCCAGGAGCTGGCGCACTGGTATCAGTCGCCGATGACGTTTGACGGCGAGGTGATTCAGATCGCTGCCGCGGAGGGCGGCGGTCCCTGCGGCACACCGCAGGGGGCGATGGGTCCACACTGACGGAGTCTGAAAATGGGGTCCGAAAAAACCGCACTGAAATATGGCGCGGTTTTTTTGTGCCTGTCCGGGAATCCGTGTTATAATGAAAGGGCCTGAATAGATGCATTCTGAGAAAGATGAGGGATTTTATGCCGTTCCCACTTCTGCTGGCCGCCTCCGTGCTGATCCCTGCCCGTTGTCTCCCCAAGACGACCGTGAAAGACGATGTCCAGTTTGTCATGATCACGTCCCCCTTGAAGTTTTCGCGTCCGGGTGCCGCCCGGCAGCTGATGCCGCTGAAGGCGGTCCTTCGGCTGGAGGAGCGGGCTGTGGAGGCGCGGGAGGAGAAAGACCTGATCGGAGCGATCAATCAGGAGCGTCAACGTCAGGGTATGGAGCCTTTGGTGCCGGACGCCGTGCTGACGGAGACGGCACACTCGCACTGCGGGGAGATGTGCCGGTTAAACTACTTCGAGCATCAATCCCCGGTGACCGGTCAGCATACCCCGATGGAACGGTACCTTCACTCCCGCCAGAAGGAGGGCAGCGGGGAGCCGCACGCCGCTCTTGTCGGAGAGAACATTTTTTATTGCAGCGTGAGCAATGCGACTCACAATGTCTCCCATGCCCATCAAAGCCTGATGGCAAGCCCCGGGCACCGGGCCAACATTTTGAACCCGGAGTTCAGCAAGGTGGGGGTCGGTCTGTATCGGGACCTGTCCGG
>JANXNV010000175.1 GCA_025353925.1 Armatimonadota bacterium | reverse complement strand
ACGCAGGTTTCCTTCAACGAGATCATCCAGAGCCTCGCGAAAAAGCTGGGGCAGCCGAAAAAGAAGCTGCTGCACGCGCCGATTCCACTGCTGTTCGCCGCCGCGACTGTGATGGAGAAGATTCTACCGAAGCCGCCGGTCACGCGCGATCAGCTCAAAAACTTAGGCCGCGACAATATCACGACTGAGCAATCCGTCAAAGAGGTGTTCGGGATCGAGCCGCTGACTTTTGACCAGACGCTGGCGAAGATTTATGGGGTGTGAGGGGAGACTGCTCATTATGATAAGGTCGGCATCTCGCGTAGAGGAGAGCCATTTTGCCGCTTACTCGAGGATTCAGGGCAGCATGGATGCTCGAAGAGCACTTTAACGCTCACAATCAAGATTTCGGTTCATCGGACGAATTCGCGTATGAGCAGCTTGCAGATGCCTTTCTAGGCGGCGCATTGCGCCCAACAACAGTCGAATGCCACAGAACACAGTTTGATTCTGCACGCGTGCGCTACGATTATGTAAGTCAGGAATTTGGCGTGATTGATGCCGACGGTTACATACTGACCTACTTCAAGCCTGACCCGGCTGAACATGGCCGTGCCACCAATCGTGCCTATTTCGAGTGGCAAAGACTCAGGAGAAAGTGAAGCTGTCATGGATAATCACTGTCCCGTTTGTGGATACGATTTTAAGGAACCAGTTCAAGACAGCATGATCTGTGTCTGCTGCGGCACACAGTTCGGCTATCATGATAGCGTGAAGACTCACGTTCAGCTCAGAAACGAGTGGCGAAACGACGGCTCGAAATGGCATAGCCAGCGGGTTCAGCCCCCCCTGAATTGGAATCCCGAAGCGCAGCAGCGGCACACAGGCAATTTTGATGGGGGCAGTGTGACGCAAACCAAGCGTCGCGAAAACCACAGCGTCTCTGCAAAAAAAGCTGCGTAAATGATGGCTTGCCCAATTTCCCCACGATGCCTCCCCAATGACCGCCATCGTGACACTATCACGACCGAGCAGTCCGTCAAAGAGGTGTTCGGGATCGAGCCGCTGACTTTTGACCAGACGCTGGCGAAGATTTATGGGGTGTGAGGGTACAAGGGGCTGCACATGATGTTACCCGCCACCTTTGCCTGAGCGAGTTAGAATGGCTACGCGGGCTGTTATCGCGCGTGAGCCTAGCCGAAGGCGCGAGGCTTGATTATTGCGGTTGTCACCATGACTAAAGAAGAGAAGCAGGATTGGTACCGGGATACCAGTTGGCTCCATGAGACGCTCTGGCGGTGGGAAGCGTACCGAAAGCCCAGTCCGCAATGGAATCATGAGCATTGCATATTCTGCTATCAGCTTATCGCGGAACCCAGTTATCGCAGTCCCAATGCGCTCCATGAGGCTTGGACAACGACATTCCTACATCGCGAGGGCGATCCCGGTTATGAATGGGTCTGTCCATCATGCTTTGAGCAGTTGCGGGGGATATTTGCCTTGGGTGTGATGAAGCCGCGCGAACCTGCAACCTAACAAGGCACTGGATCGGACGCGTTATAATATGCTGAAAGCCTGTCGTGATAGGCCGTGGGAGAAGAGACCTACCTGCTGCTCCGCAGCTTCCTTCCTAAAGGAAGGATTCGGAGGGTTAGGATTCGGAGTGTTTGAGGGAGCGTTACTGAAAGCGCAGTGAAGGAGTACGAAATGTTCACGAAGGCGGAAAAAAGCGCGGAGACGATTATCACCGGGCAGCGACCGGGGGAGAAGTTGACGCTGGCGCGGCAGATGCGGCGACTGCCGACTCCGGCGGAAGCAAAACTCTGGTATCATTTGCGGGCCGGTCGGATGAATGGACTGCACTTTCGCCGGCAGCAAGTCATCGACGGCTTTATTGCCGATTTTTATTGCCATTCCGTCGGGCTGGTGATCGAACTTGACGGCGGAGTGCATCAGGATCGGGCGGATTATGACGCCGAGCGCGACCGCATCCTCGAGGAGCGCGGCTTGCGTATACTGCGTCTGCCAAACAGCACAATCGAAACCGACTGTCCCGCTGCGCTGCTGCTCATCGCCGCAAGTGCAAAACTGCCCCAATCGCCACCCTCCGAATCCTTC
>JANXNV010000169.1 GCA_025353925.1 Armatimonadota bacterium | reverse complement strand
TGGCTCTGCAGAATGCTGCGCCCGGAGGCGGCGCAAGTGCCACGGTTCTTTTGAAGGCGGCCACGGAGAATATGGGTGCCGGCTCTCTTCGCGGACCTGCATTGGCCGGTCCGATGCAGCTCAGCACTGCGGCTTACAGCCAGCTCATGCAGGCGCAGATTGCCCCGGCGGCGGCGGCTCTGGATGACTTCCGGCTTCTAGGGGCCGTCGATCTCGCGCTGAACTACCCGTAGGGTGCCGCTTCGGAAGTCTCTCGATGGGCAGGGGTAATTCCCTGCCCTTTTTTGTGCTACAATCCTCCAGACTTCCCGCGAATTTCTCGGAGAAACCGTATGACCCTGCATGACGAAGAGGCCGTTGACCTTGCTACCCCCTCTGGCCTGATGCGCACCAAGATCTTTCGTCCCGCCGCCGAAGGCCGGTATCCCGGCCTGGTGCTGTTCTCCGAGATATTTCAGATCACCGGACCAATTCGGCGCACGGCGGCCTGGCTTGCCGGACAGGGATTTGTGGTCGGCGTCCCAGAAGTCTATCACGAACTAGAACCGGCGGGTACCGTGCTGGCCTATGATGCCGCCGGAGCCGAGCGAGGCAATGCACATAAGATCGCGAAGACTGTCGCGGCCTACGATGCCGATGCCCGTGCCGTTCTGGACTTCCTAACCCTCTCACCCCACTGCACCGGTCGGCTGGGCACGGTCGGAATCTGCCTTGGGGGTCATCTGGCGTTTCGGGCGGCAATGAACCCTGATGTCCGCGCAGCTGCCTGTTTTTACGCCACGGATATTCATTCACGCACTCTTGGCCTGGGCCGCAGCGACGATACGCTGGATCGGATCTCCGAAATTTCCGGCGAGATGCTTCTGGTCTGGGGCCGTCAGGACCCGCATGTTCCCCGTGAAGGCCGCCGGACGATTTACGATGCGCTCAGCGACGCCGGGGCTGCATTCGAGTGGCATGAGTTCAATGCCGCCCATGCGTTCTTGCGCGATGAAGGCCCGCGTTACGATCCGGCCCTCGCCCGCCTTTGCTGGGGGCTGGCACTGGAATTATTCTCGCGCACCCTCCTCCAATCGCCGTAGTATTTCGCGCACTGCCGGGTATACTGGTTTATCCATCGCTTGCGAAGACTCGCACCGGAACCAAACACATGCTCGATGCCACCTGGACACTCATTTTAGGCCTCCCCATCATCGCAATTCTGCTGGTGATGGTATTTCGCCGTGCCCGTGCCGTGTCGCAGCGGATCGGCGAAGTGCGGGAAGAAATGGCGCGGAACCCGCAGGACCCGTACCGCGCACTGGCGGAGCTGATGGCGGAAAAATCGGGTGATAAGCATGGCTAAAGGACTGACCGACCGGCAGCAGGAAGTCTTCAACTTTATCGTCACCCATATCGAAGAAAAAGGTTACCCGCCTACTATTCGTGAAATGCAATTGGGTCTGACGATCGGATCCCTGCGCGGCGTGACGATCCATTTGGATGCCCTGCAAAAAAAAGGGTATATCGACCGGCTTTCCGCCAAAGACGGTCCGCGAACATCGCGCGGTATCCGCATACTCGCCCGTCTCGAGACACGGGCACGCGATGAAGAAACCGGTCTGCGGCGGATGCCGCTCATCGGCACGATTGCTGCCGGGACACCGCTGCTGGCGAACCAGAACATCGAAGATATTGTCGCTATTCCTAACCAGCTCCTACGCTCCGGGGCGAAAGACTGCTTCCTGCTGCGTATTCAAGGCGAAAGCATGACGGGAGCACATATCCTCCCCGGCGACCTCGTGATCATTCAGCCGCAGGCGACCGCCGAAAATGGAGACATCGTTGCCGTCCGCCTGGGCGAGGAGGCAACGGTGAAAAAGTTCTCACGGCATGGAAACCGGATCGAGCTGCAGGCCCAAAACCCGAACTTTGCACCTATTCCCCTGCGAAAGTCCGACAATGCCGCCATTATCGGGAAAGTCATTGGCCTCCTGCGCGGCTATACCGGTTAAACTATGCGTCTTCGCCTGCCCATCTTCTTTCTGCTTGCGTTCGTCTGCGGCCTGCCGCTCACTGGCTGTGTCCGTACGCCTATCCTCCCGCCTGTCACGCAGCAGACAAACGCCGGCATGAGTGTCGCGCTGACTTCCAGCTCCCCTCACACGGGCGACAACACCATCTCGGTCATGGTGACCGATGCGAGTACGAAAATGCCTGTCGGGAACGCCAATGTCGCTGCGACCGCCGAAATGGTCTCGCCGCGCCTTCCCGGAACCAAGGTCAGCGGGCGGGCGCAGGGCAATGGCCTCTATAATATTCCGCTGCGGCTCGGCGTCGCGACACGCTACAACCTGACCCTGCATATCCAGCGGCCCGGACAGCCCACGGCAACGGTGGTCTTTCCCATCGAAGCCGCTGAATAACTTTAGGAGAACCCTATGGTCGAAATCGAAGCGCATTATGACGGGCACAAAAAATGCACACTGACCCATCAGGAAGGCAGCACGCTGACAACGGACGCCCCGAAAGACATCGGCGGGGAGGCCTCTGCCTTCAGCCCGACTGACCTCGTCGCCGCCGCCCTGGCCTCGTGTGTTCTCACCACGATGGCGATGTACGGCGAGCGGCATGCTCTCGACCTCACCGGAATCATGGCCCATGTCGGGAAAGCCATGACCACAGCCCCGCGCCGGATTGGGCACCTCCCGCTCACCGTGCATTTGCCCGCTTCCGTCGCTGAGGAGATACGCCCGATGCTGGAGCGCGTCGCACACTCCTGTCCGGTCCACGCCAGCCTGCACCCGGACGTTGATGCCCCGATTGAGTTTCTCTACGATCTTTGAATATGGGCACAATATTTCATTAAGGAAACTTCTATGACACCACTTTCCATTCAGCTTTACACCCTCCGCGATGTCATCAACGCCGATTTCCCCGCCGTGCTGCGGCGCGTCGCCGAGATCGGCTACAAAGGGGTCGAGTTTGCGGGTCTGCACGGCATCGTCCCGGCGGAGATCGCCGCAATTTTGTCCGAAACAGGGCTTGAGGTCAGCAGCAGCCATGTCGGCATTCCAACGCGCGAGACCATCGCGAAGCTGGCCGATACTGAGAAGACGCTTGGCAATACGCGCCTCGTGGCGGGCTTCGGGCCGGATCAGTTCAAGACGCTGGACGAATGCAAGCGAAGCGCGGAGAAGTTTCAGACCGCCGCCCAGCTTGCTGCGGAAGAAGGGCTGACGTTCGCGATTCATAATCACTGGTGGGAGTTTCAGACTGTCGACGGCCATCATGTCTACGACTACGTGCTGGAATCCGCGCCTGATGCTCTTTGCGAGCTGGACATCTACTGGGTCGCCTATGCTGGTGCCTCCCCAGCTGAGGTGATCGCAAAGCACAAGAGCCGTCTGCCCCTGCTGCATATCAAGGACGGCAGCCTGGAAAAAGACACGGCCATGACCGCCGTCGGTCGCGGCAAAGTCGATATCAAAGCCGCCATTGGCGCGGCGGACCCCGAGGTGCTGAAATGGCTAATCGTCGAGCTTGACAGCTGCGATACGGATATGTGGGAAGCCGTGGCGCAAAGCTATACCTATCTGACGCAGAATAGACTGGCGGCAGGAAACAAGTGACGCCTACTGTCACAAAAAGAGGGCAGGCCCAATGGCCTGCCCTCTTTTTTAGGTTTCATATTCCTAGGTGATGCTGAAGGTCGCTACGAAATTGGAGTTTTGCGTCCCGGCGGCGTTCGGCCCGCCGTAAGGGTTGCAGGCCCCCCCACCGTTCGGTGCGCAGGTGGCGGCCCCCGCATTCGATCCTGCCGAGACGGATGTTCCGATAATCGTCTTAACATGACCATCTGTCATCAAGAAGTTTGATCGGTCGTTGTGACGTCCCGTAGGCTTGTTAACCCGGCCAGTCGCAGTGACGTTGGGCGGATTGCCCAGATAGCCCGTATCGTAGAAGAGAGGGTTTGTAGGTGAAGGACTAGGATATAAAACCCCATTTCCGCCAGAATCTGGACCCCAGCCGCTACAGGATTGCTGCTCGGTGGGGTTTGTCGCATCAGCGGTCGATCCGACGACCTCAAATAACAACACGGTATTTGCGGGGCCATTGGCCTGTGCCAGACTGACGCCGTAAGCCCCGTCAACCGCCACCTGTGCCAAATTTCTGTTCATTCCGTAAGAGATGGCGGGGGTGGCTGTGCCGTCATCGGGGCACTTGTAAACTCCGGTCGCTTTGACGAAAGAATAAGTTTGCCCTGCCCACCCGGCAATGTTTCGCGAACCCAGTGTGGAAGCATTTCCAATCGGGTAGGTCTCGTCGGCATCCTGTGTATACTGGATAAAGGCCAGGCCCAGTTGCTTCATGTTAGATTGGCAGGAAGCCCGGCGGGCGTTTTCACGCACCTTTTGGAAGACGGGAAAGAGTATCGCCGCGAGGATCGCGATAATGGCGATTACGACAAGTAGTTCAATGAGAGTAAATGCTTTTCTATTCATAGTCTGACTATACCACATGCAGCCTCTGATTCAACCCGAAAATTGCCGCTCTGGCTTCCTCATAGGGCAGATGGACGAAGTCGAGGTTCAGAAAATTGGGTAATCGATGCCACTCTTCGAAGCAGTCGTCGATGTGCGCGGCGGACAGGACTGCTGAATTGTTTCGATAGGCGGGGCTAAATCCCCGCGGCAGGAAGCGAACGCCGCCTAAATCAAAGTCCGGAAATCGGTTGAGTGCACACAAGGCTCTCTGGCTGAGTGGGGCGGACTCGGCGCGGGCTTGAACCCAGGTGGCAGGCTCCATGCTACGATTTCCATAGACGTTTTCCGCGAGATATGTCCACTGGTTTGGGAAGGGACCACTTCGTGAGCTGAACACGACCAGATTCAGTCCATGCGAGATCATCCATGCGAGTGTTGGCCAGCCCTGCGTGTTCCAATCCCAACCCTTATTGATCTGACCGGCGAAAAAGACGTTCTCCCAAAGGCCTGAAGTCAGAAAGGCTTGTCTGATCTTCGGGCGATTGTGCGACACCCAATCTTCGAAGAGAATGGTGTAAACCGTATCCGGGTGCAGCTCCATAAAGGCACGAATGACAGCCAAGCCGTCGGTCAGCGAGGTGAAGTTCCGGAGAGGTGGATTGGTAAAAGAACCCCATTTTGGATACCCGTGCAGCAGGAAGACGTCGCCGTCGTAATCCCAGATGTCCAGTAGAAGTGCGGTCGCACCGTAAGCCAACTGATCCCAGAGGCTTAGGCTTTGCTGAGCGTAGACAAATCCGGCGGGATGATTGGCAAAAGCGTTGTGCGCTCCCAGGTAGGCGTTCTCGTGATAGCCTCGGGAATTGTCACGCCCCAGATGCGAAATAGTTTCGGGCTTCACTCCGCTTCCTGTTCCTTCCAGAAGGAAAATCGATCCCTAGCTCGAACTTAACCGTATGGATAATCTCTCGAATACATTTGTGCATGCGTTCCCTCCGGCGCAGCCAGCATCCGGCCCGGCATTCTGGCTGGTCTTTTCCAAAGATGGACTCTTCTTGCATACTGCCGATGGGCTTGGCGTCCTGCACCAGGGCGATTTGAGCAGTGTCGAAGCCCTTTGCCTGCGTGCGCCGCTGTGTCTCGGAACTCTGGGCGGCCTCCCCTGCCTGGCGGCGGACTTTGATCCGGAACTGGATGTTCCTGAGGGCTGGTCGGTGCGGGGCCTGCGCAGCCTCTACGGGGAGCTGCCAGAGGCCGAATACACGCTGGCGGGTTATGCGATGCAGATGCTCTACTGGCGCCGCACCAGCGGCTTCTGCCCCGTCTGCGGCCACCGGACCGAGCCGCGCGACGGCGACTGGGGCCGCCTGTGTCCGGAATGCGGGCACATCGCTTATCCGCATGTGACCCCGGCGACACTCATACTCGTGTCTGACGGCCCGCGCCTTCTGCTGGCCCATAAGCCGGGGTGGGGGAACCGCTACAGCATCCTGGCCGGGTTTGTGGAGTCCGGCGAGTCGCTGGAAGAGTGTGTCCAGCGCGAAGCGATGGAAGAAACGGGCCTGGCACTGACCGATCTCGCATATGCAGGCAGCCAGCCCTGGCCGTACCCACACCAGCTGATGATCGGTTTTACCGCCCGCTATGCGGGCGGCGACATCAAGGTGGACGGGATTGAGCTGGACCACGCCGACTGGTTTACCGTCGATAGTTTGCCGGAGCTGCCGTCGCCCGTCAGCTTGTCCCGCAAGATGATCGATGAATGGATCGCGAGCCAGTCAATCACTTCTCCCGCAGAGTAACGGCAAACCGGCCCGCCGCCTTCTCCGCCGTCAGCGTAACCAGGGACGGCGAGCGGCCCTGCTCGTCAAACACGACAAGCTCATTTTGACCGGCGATCAGCCAGGGTTCGGGCAGGTACAGGCCGTCGATGGGAACCTTCTCCGGGTACCGGCCCAAGTTGTGCCCGTTCAGCCACAGAAAACCGTGCGAGAGGCCTGTCGTCGTCACGCGCAGGATGGGGTGCGGCCCAGTGGGCGCAGGCGGTGCCGCTGTGAACGTCGCCTTGTACCACATTGGGCTTGGCGCGGTCGCCGCTCTGGCGAGAGGTCGCCAGATCGTCGGCAGGTCGCCGATTCCCCCGCGCATCCTCCAGTTCTGCACGGCGATCTCGTCGCCCTCCGCGATAGTCTGCAGCGTCACCGCCCCCTGAATACCGCCCCCGCCGTCTCCGTTGTAGACCCGCACGGCCAGCTCGTTCGGCTTGCCGCTATGCCAGGCTTCGTCCAGCGGGGCATCAAAGGCAGTCCCCCAGCCCTGGTGCGAAGCGATCTGCTTGCCGTTCAAATAGACCGTCGCGTCGTCGTCTACGTTTTCGAAGCGCAGGCGGCGATGGGGGCCAGGGACATCCGGCAGCGTCGTAATATACCAGGCGTAGCCACGCTTTCCCCCAAAGATTTCCGGCCCCGTTGTCCCGTCTGCCCAGCCCGCCCCGGTAGTGAGCGTGGGCGGTTCCGTGAGTGAGGGGGTATCATCGTGTTTGATACGCCAATTCGTGATGGGTTTGCCCTTCGACGTTCCCGCATTGAGAATGACCGGGCCGCGCAGGCCCTTGGCATCCACCGTGTCAAGGGGTCCCAAATAGCCAAACAGCTTGGGCCGTCCGTAATGGGCCGTCAGAACTGCCAGGGAGCTTGGCCCCGTGGGCAGTGCCAGCGCAAGTCCTTTTTTGACCGTAGTTGTGCCAATGAGTTTGCCGCCGATGAACACCGAAGCACTGTCACCGCCGTCGGTGAACTGCAGCGTGTAGGTACCGGCTTTCGGCGTCCGAATCGCCGTCCGGTACCAGGCATACGCCCCGTAATCACCGTCGGCACCCATTGGAAGTGGATCGGTGCTGCTCTTCCACTCGGCATCCGGGAAGCTTGGTGCCGCTTCGGCGTCGCCAGGATGGATCTGCCAGGGAGTAAGTGTCGGAACGGCGGGCATAAAAAGTGGTGCAAATTCCGGCAGAAGCGTATGCTCTGCTCCATCCCCGAATACCAGAGCAGGGACAAGTGCATCTGTTGGGTACTCGACAGACAGGCTGAGCTTGCCGTTCACCCATTTTGACTCACCGACAAATCCCGGCTCGACGATGACGTTGTTGTCTACAAACCATGTACTATCGGAATTTGCCGTGCTCATGGTGAGCACTCGAATAGTTTGCTCCCCAGCCTTGAACGAGTCAATACTGATGGTATCGTCAATGGGATGCTGAACCGTCACGAGATTGCCTTTGCGGGTGACACCGGGCCGGATACCCGAGATTGGTTTCGTCACCCGAAAGCGCAGGTCCGAGGCGTCCCCAGGCGGGCCATAGGCGACCAGCGTCGTCGTTTTGCCTTGAGTGGCAACGCCCAAAAGCGGCGTGGAACGCTCCAAAATGACCCCCGGCATCAAATTAAAATCCCGGATAACGGGTACGATTTGTCCCGGCGCGATTGTCAGCGGGTTCCCGGTCGGGAACACCGAACCGTCGGCTTCTTTAACCTGCGTTTTGATCGCGTTTTTGCCGTTGTTGTCCAAAAACAGCAGCGTTCCGGCAGGGCTGACCCGTGCTGTGACCCGGATGCCGGCATCGGTGGCGGCATTTTTATACGCGTCCGTGGCATTGTCGCTGTTTTCCAGAACCGTCTCGAAGCTGCGGGCAAAGAGTGCCGCCCGTTTGAAGCGGGTGTAGATCGGACGCAGATCTCCCGCCTGCCCGATTGCCGCGCCGTAATCATAGGAGGCGGCGTCTTCGTCATTGTTCCAGGTGGCAAAATTGCTGCCGCCGTGGAGCATATAAAAGTTCAGACCGCTGCCACCGTAGGCCAGAACTTTCCAAAAGCGGCGGTCGTAAACCAGATCGTCGGGAGCTGCCCCGTAATGGTCGTACCAGACAGACCAGAATTCCGTCGAGAACCATGGATTGGTGCGGCCCTGACTGCTCCAGGGGTTATCTCCGGCAGGGTCCGAGCTATGATGTAGGCCGCTGAAGAACCACGGCACTTCCAGGCCCAGCGATACGGCCTTGTCCCGCAGATGTTTGAAGTAGGCATTCGGGGTTTCGCGGCCCCATCCCAACGGGTGCTCGTTTTCGAGCTGGACCAGAATGACCGCCCCTCCGCGATTGATCTGGTTCGCGGACACAATGGGCATCAGATGCTCCAGCCACCGATCCATGTACTTCTCAAATTGCGGGTTATCCTCGCGTACGCGCAGGCCCGGCTCAAAGCGCAGCCAGACGGGGTAACCGCCGCTGTCCCATTCCGCGCAGACATACGGGCCGACTCGCACAATCGCGTACAGGTCCATCGCTTTGACCAGCTTCAGAAACGCATTCAGATCTTTGTCGCCCGTGAAATCGAATTTGCCTTTGGTCGCCTCGTGAAAGTTCCAGAATGTATAGATTTCGACCGTATTGAACCCGGCTCGCTTCAGCCGCAGAAGCCGGTCGCGCCAAAGCTGATGCGGGATACGTGCATATTCCATGCCGCCTGAGGCCAGGAAGGTCCGCTGCCCATTGACGAGAAAGCCCTTGGCATCAAAGCTGATCGTGTGAGCGGCCGCCGGGGCAGGCGGGAAGATGCCGTCATCGGCAGCGGCTTTCTGCAGCGCCATACCGAGAAGCAGGGTGAGGAGCAAAGCGAGGCGCAGGATAATATTCATGGGGTAATCGTTTGGGGTGCAAAAGGCAAAACCCCCTGCTTCTCACAGAGACGCAGGGGGTTTTGTTTAAACGGGGAAACGAAAGCTTAAGCGGCAGCCGTCTCGGAGACACGCTTCATCAGACGGGATTTGCGGCGGGCGGCGGCATTCTTGTGAATGATCCCGTGCTTGAGTGCCTTGTCAATCACGCTGACAGTCTTGGAAACACTGGTTGCAATGTCCTCGGTCTTGGCGGAACCGGTAGCGATCAGAGCTTTGGTCTTCTTGACATAGGTTTTGATCTGCGACTTGGCCGCCTGGTTGCGAAGCTGACGCTGACGAGAGCGCTTGACATCTTTGATCACCGACTTGATATTAGGCATGGTACGTGAGGCTCCTGAAAATTAACGAGAAAGTTCCGACAAAGTTTATTCGCACCAGTATACCCGAGTCGATACAGAAAATGCAACGAGACTGCCGCCCCTCGCAAAAAGCGCAAAAGAAAACTATTTTCCCCACTTTTCGTGCTAGTCGAGGACTTGGCATGATTTTTGCATTAATACTTAATTGAACTTGTCCGCCGCGGTAAGGAGAAAGACACGATGATCAGTGGAAAAGTCAAATGGTTCAATGACACTAAAGGCTATGGATTTATTGAGCTGGCACAAGGAAAAGATGTTTTTGTGCATTATTCCGTGATTGAAAACGAGGGCTACAAATCCCTGCGCGAAGGCCAGCAGGTCACCTTCGAGTTGGAATGCGGCCCGAAGGGTGACCATGCGACCAAAGTCGTGACCCTGGATATGACCCTGCCGGAAATGCCGATGCCGGAGATGCGATTGTCGGACGCAGTGGCCGCGTGACGCTTCCGCCCTGCAATTTTCACCTTTTAGATCGCAAGCCGGGAGAGTCTCCCGGCTCTTTTCTTGCTTACCCGCGTAGGCTGCTATAGTTCAGCGGGGTCAGCGGTGGGAACGAATTCACGTTCTTCATGGCCGCGATCCGCTGCTGCGCATGCTTGATCCGGTCGGAAGTCAGCGGGTGGTCCGACAAAAAGTCGCCGCCGAGGCTGCCGCCATTGCCGCTGACCTTGGCCAGCGCATTGAAAAGCTGAATCATGCCTTCAGGGTTGTAGCCCGCCGCCACCAGGTTCTGCAAGCCGCCCTCATCCGCCTGATCTTCCTCGCCGCGAGAGAACTTGAGACCAATCGCACTATCCGCCAGACCCGCCAGGGTCTGCGCAGCGCGTCCGGCATGGAAGATCCCCAGCAGAATTCCGATCCCCGCCTGCCGCTCCTGCGACTTGGCCGAGGCCTGTGCCCAGTGCTGCTTACGCACATGGGTCATCTCGTGTCCGGTCACAGCGGCCATCGCGTCGTCGGTGCTAAGAAGCTTGTACAGCCCAGTGAACATGAACATATTGCCGCCGGGAAGTGCAAACGCATTGACTTCACTGCTTTCGAGCACATGGAACTTGAAGTCCCAGGTATTGCGGTCCGAGGGTGGCAGTGCATTGACCAGCCGCTGCCCAATCGTGTTGAAGTGACGGGCACGCGCATCGAAGACCTCGTGGTATTTCTTAAGCACCTGCTGCGCCGCCTCCGCACCGACTTTCTTCTGATCCGAAGCATTTGGGGCCGCAAACAGACCGCCTGCCTCCGCTGCCTGTGGGGTCAGCAGAAGCGGAGCCAGAGCGATCCCCGCCCCGGCCAAAGCCGTCCGGCTCAAAAACTGCCGCCGCGACTCGCTGCGCGGTCCCTGATCAGCATTTTCGGGATTGGTGTTATTTTTGTCGATCATGGTGTACTCACTTTCCTACGTTCCGCGAAGTTTGGTTGGCTTTAGGACGTTATACCCACGGGTAAGGTTCCATGCAACTAAATAAATGCCTTCCAAACTTCTGCGTCGAA
>JANXNV010000124.1 GCA_025353925.1 Armatimonadota bacterium | reverse complement strand
CCGAACTTCTCGAAGATACGCTTGACGGCATGGGCCGGGATGCCCTCGCCGGTGTCGCCGACCGCGAAGACGACGCCCGATTCGGCGGGATCGTAAGAGGCCGCAATCGTCACGATGCCTCCACGCGGAGTGAACTTGACGGCGTTGCCAAGCAGGTTGACCAAAGCGCGGCGCAGCTTGTCTTCATCGGCCATGACGACGGGCAGATCGGGGGCGATGTGGCGGGCGACGCGCAGGCCGTTCGTGCGGGCCAGCGGCGCGATCTGGCTCAGAGCCTGCTCAATCACTTCCGCACCCATCACGCGGCGTTTTTCCAGGCCGATCAGCCCCGCTTCCATTTTGCTGATGTCCAGCAGGTCGCTGACCATCCCCAGCAGTGTCTCGCCGCCGCCCACGGCGATCCCCAGCATCTCCGTCTGGGCCAAGTTCATTTCGCCCGCCAGCGACAGGGTTTGAAGCCCGGTCAGGAGTGACGTCAGGGGCGTACGCAGGTCGTGGACGATCATCTCGGTCAGGTCATCGCGCAGCACTTCGGCGGATTTACGCCCTGAAATGTCAGAAAATGTCACGACCGCACCGCGCAAGCCGCGCAGCGTGATGATCGGAGAAGCGACAGTCGCCGCCGGGAACGAAGTGCCGTCACGCCGCCGAAGAACATCGTCATCCTCGCGAATCGCCCCACCCGTCTTGAGAGCACGCTGCAGCGGATTGTCCTCAGAATCGAGAGTGGCTCCTTCCTCGGGGTTCTGATAGAGAAGCCGGGCCATGTTCTTTCCGTGCAGCTCTTTGGCCTGGTATCCCAGCAGCAAGGCCGCCGCCGAGTTGACATAAGTGCAGCCGCCCCAAGCATCCACCTGGTAAACACCTTCCCCGGCGGCTTCCAGCACCGTCTCCAGGCGTTTCAGCTCCCCTTCCACACGCTCCGCCTCCACGCGGCGACGCCCCAGCAGCCCGGCAGCCCAGGCAAAAAGGCCCGCAAGCAGCAGCAGCCCGCCTACTACGAGGAGGAGAGAAATGTGGCGCAGAGAATATGCCCGCGCCTGAAGACTGTCCCCCGCGCTGCGCAAAGCTCCACTCAGAGAAGTTGTATCCGACCAGCGAAGCTGGCCCGTGGATTGGAGTGAGGAAACGTACGGCTGCCAGCTCCGGTCCGCCTGACCCACCTCGCGCGGAAACAGGTGCCGCAGACGATCATGCTGCCAGACCATCCCGCGCAGGAGCGGATGCCAGTCGTCAGTCGGTGGAGATTCTGAGGGGGTGGGAGTGTCCTGAACTATGGGAGAAAGCGGAGGGTTCAAAGTGCTGCCGTCGATGGTGGGCGGACGCAGCAGCACGAGCGGCGTTGACCCCGGCGCTGCCGGAGCGACAACGCCCGGATGCGAGACCACGGAATAAATCCAGAGGGCATCGGAGGAGAGCAGGGCGCACTGACGTGCCGCCAGAAGCTCCTGGTCGGACTGGCGACTCAGGACCGCCGCCAGAATCAGCAGCCCGACGGCAAGACACACCAGCCCGGAAAGTAGGCCGGACAAAAGCCGGTGTTCGTTCTCCGCAGACTGCTCCGACATCTCCCCCATAGTTTGGTCGGCCTATCCGCGCTCCGGGCGCAGGAGCGGAAACAGGATCACGTCGCGGATGGAAGGTGCGTCGGTCAGGATGATGGCCAGCCGGTCCACCCCACCGCCGAACCCGCCGGTCGGAGGCATTCCATACTCCATCGCCCGCAGGAAATCTTCATCCATCGGGTGAGCTTCAGCATCGCCGCCCGCTCGCAGATCGGTCTGCGCGGCGAACCGCTCCCGCTGGTCGATCGGGTCGTTGATCTCGCTGAAAGCGTTGCCTAGCTCCGCTCCCGCCATGTAGATCTCGAACCGCCGAGTCAGGGCTGAGTTGCCGGGCATCTTCTTTGCCAGCGGCGATGTCTCTGTGGGAAACTCCGTAATGAAAGTCGGCTGTATCAAGGTCGGCTGGGTGAACTTCTCATGCAGCTTTTCGATAATACCCCCAACTGTCGGCTCGTTGCCGGTCGGCAGGCCCAGGCGCGTCAAAGCGGCGTGGGCTGACTCGAGCGTCGCAAGTTCCTCCGGCGCGACCCCGGCGTTCCGCCGTATTCCCTCGAGTATCGGCAAACGGGCGAAATTCGGACCCAGGTCAATGGCCTGTCCCTGGTAGGTGAAATCTTCCCGGCCGTGCAGGGCGCGGCAGATGTGCCGAAACATGCCCTCGACCAGTGTCATCATATCGTCGAGGTTCGCGTAGGCCGCATAGACTTCCATCAGCGTGAATTCGGGGTTGTGCCGAGTGGAAATGCCTTCGTTGCGAAAGACACGCCCGATCTCATAAACCCGGTCCAGGCCGCCGATAATCAGCCGCTTCAGGTACAGCTCCAGCGAGATCCGAAGATGCAGCTCCGTATCCAGCGCATTGTGATGGGTCAAAAACGGACGTGCCGCCGCCCCTCCGGCCACCGCCTGCAGCACAGGCGTCTCGACTTCCAGATAGTCATGCGAGTCCAGGTAATCGCGCATTGCCCGGACGATCTTCATACGGCCCAGCAGCCGCTCCCGCGAGTCTCGGTTCACCAGCAGGTCTACCGAACGCTGCCGGTAGCGCATCTCAGGATCCTTGAGGCCACCCGCATGCTTCTCTTCGCCGCTGTCCGTCTCATATTCTTTGCCGAACGGCAGCGGGCGCAGAGACTTGGCAAGCAGGGTCCATTCCCGGACATGGATCGAGATCTCGCCGCGCTGGGTTCGAAACACGAAGCCCGAAACGCCTACGATGTCCCCAAGATCGGTGTGGTGCTTGATGTCCTCAAACAGGTCGTCACCGACCTCATCGCGCCTGGCATAAAGCTGAATACGTCCGGTGGCATCCGTGATGTCCAGAAAGGCTACTTTGCCCTGGACACGGACCGACGTGATCCGCCCGGCGGCAAACACCGTGTGCCCGTCGAGCGTGTCGAATCCGGCGACGATCTCCGCCGCGTGGTGGGTCACGTCGAACCGCTCATGCGCGAACGGGTCCCGGCCTGCTTCTCGCAAGGCGTTCAGCTTCTGCAAACGAACCGGATCCAGGCCGCCGACGCCGTCGGCGACCAGCTCCGTCACAATCGAATTTTCTTCAGGCAAGCGAGATGTCCTTAACTATTTGCGAAACTACTTGCGAATCGCGACGACTTCGTAGCGCGTTTTCCCGGCAGGGGTCGTGACTGTCACGGCCTCGCCGACTTTTTTGCCGACAAGAGCCTCTCCCACGGGCGACTCATCGCTGATCTTCTCCCGACTGGGGTCCGCTTCCACGGGAGTCACCAGTGTGAACTCCCAGTCTTCGATGTCATCGCGCACCGTGACGATGGATCCGAGGCCTACCTGATCGGTGGGGATTTCGTCAATCTCCATGGGCCGTGCCAGCTGCATGATGTGCTTCAGGTCCTCGATACGGCCTTCCAGAAACGCCTGTGCATTCTTGGCATCTTCGTACTCGGAGTTCTCGGTCAGCTCTCCGTAGGTTATGGCATCGCGGATCCGCTCGGCGACATCGCGCCGCTCCGTCGTCCGCAGGGATTCCAATTCGTCGACCAGTTCTTTGTAGCCGACCGGTGTCAGCACGATCTCTTCAATATCACCCAAATCGCTCGGTCTCCTCGCACGGGAAATTCTTTGCAGCCGCCAAATACCCACTGCGACTCACGTCGCAGTCCGGTGGAGTATGGGAATTTCAGGCACAAATACTGCAAAAGTTTGCGCGGCATTATACCCCGGCGGAGGTAGGTTTGTCAAGCCCGGATTTGACCTTAGCGGCAGGCCGAATACGCGTTAAAAGCGGCTGGATTCGCCCCGTGGCTTCCTTCAAGGAGTCCAAATAGAGCTGGCGCAGACGCGGACCGGTCAGGGTCTGCCCGGTGCTGTAATAGATCATGGCGGCCTTGCCGACCGTGTAAGTCCCGGCGTAGGCGATCGAGCCTTTGACGACCAATCCGATGCCCCCAGGAACCAGCCCGATCAGCTCCCGAGCCGCCGCACGCCAGCCGAAGGCACTGCCGACTACGGGCAGAAGCTCCTTGGTCCGGGCACGCAGGTCAATCTCCTTGCCGTAAACCGCAGCGATTTTCAGCAGCAGCGTGATCTGGTTTCGTGTGAGAACAAACATATCTCCCAGGGCGGTCGCCGGAGACAGAAACGCGGTCATCGGCAGGATTCCCGGCAACGCCGAAATCAGCGCGATCCGGGCATTGTCCTTCGAAGCCTCGCCGATCAATTGTGCCGAGACTGCCGGGCGGAACGCCGGGACGTGCCGGGCCAGCGACAGCCGCAGCTCAGGATGAGCCAGCACCATCTTCGCCAGTGTTTCCGCCAGATGCGCCTCATCGGCAGTTAGCGGATCGGCATGAAGAAGCAGGCTGTCGGGCGGTGCCGAAGCCGCCGCGGAATAGGTGCCGAGATACGGCTGGATATTGGCGGGACCGTTTGCTCCCAGATCACGCGGCGCGGGCGACTCCAGTGCCAGCCGGGCCGAAAGCAGGGCCGTCTGGTCATCTGTTCCGATAAGTGCCAAATGAAACGGCCGCTCGGCCTCCTCAGCGATCGCCGCCACGTCCAGCGACTTGAAGTGGCTCCAAAGCCGCCAGGCGGCTCCGACATGACCGGGGATCGGGGCGAGTTTCGGCGAAAGAGACGGAAATTTAGGCATGGGGTATTCCTCGTACGCTGGTTATACCCCAAAAACCCAAACGCAGGAGAACAGGGCACGCGCGGCGAACAAGCGATGGAGTATGGAGCAAGCGCAGTGTTGATGTTTCGCCGTATTTTCCAGCCACTATTCGCGGTATGCCTGATTCCGTCACTTCTGAGTGGCTGTCATCATCCCACGGACAGCGAAAGTTTGGTCGGCCACTGGCACGGCCAGTCCCAAACGGGCAGCGTCTCGATACCGATAGCGGAGCAGTTTCGCCGCAATGGCACGGAGACGATCACCGTGATACTGCCTCAGGGCATCTTGATCGCCGAGGGAACCTGGACGCTTCGCAGCGGCGTATTGACACAGGTTACGACGACCCGCTCGACGGTAGTCGCCGGTCAGCAGAAGAAAGTGCTGCTGGGCAGCCCAATGGAGACAGCCTATCATTACGCTCTTGCGGGGGACCAACTAACATTGACCCGGCCCGAAATGCAGGAGACGATCAGGCTGATGCGGGATGTAAAATAACAACGGAGCGACACATGATAAAATGCTATGCGCGTCGTCGTAATTACGTTCGGTTGCGCTCGCGACATTCACGATACGGACTCGGGTATCATCACGCATTGGCCCTGTATCGCGTTGATGAGTATGGAGCTAACTACAAGCATTCTCCGCATTGTTTGGGCAATAGATTCAAGGAACGTGCCTTTGACATTCCCTACTGGCGTAAGTTTCTCCGGGAGACCGATCCGACCGTGTTCTATCGTTCGCCGCATCCCAAGACCGCACTATGATCCTGACGTCTTTTTGCCCGGCAGATAATAAACGCAAGAAGCACCAGAAGTCCATTGAAAGAGACAAAGCTATGACACTGCAAGAGCAATACCTCATTGACCGAGAGGGTAATCGATTGGGGGTCGTTCTCGACATGAAGCAATTTCAGAGTATTTTGGAAGATCTGGAGGAATTGGATGACATCCGATCCTTCGATGCCGCCATCGCCAGCAAAGACGAGGCCATTCTATTCACGCAAGCGGTTGCAGAGATCGAGCGAAAACGTTTATATCGTATCCATAATACGTCGCGCTCAAAAAGAACTCGAGGACTTGCCCCAAGATGACTACGTACGCGTGCGTGACACCATTTCAAGTCTTGCGATCAACCCGCGCCCCACTGGCTGCATTAAACTGACTGGTCGTGAAGGCTGGCGTATTCGAGTTGGCGATTTTCGCATTATTTACACGATTGAAGATCGCGCCTTGCTGGTGACTGTAATCCGAATCGGTAACCGCAGGGATATATATCGAGAAGGCTGGACGATTAAACCTGCACCATACAGGGAATGTACTAACAATGATTAAAGCCGTATTTTTTGGAGCTTCGACCATCGAGGGAACTGGGGCCTCTCTCCCGGAGAGGCGGTTCAGTGCGCTGGTCTGCCGGGCACTGGGTTGGGAGGAGACCAATCTGGGGATCGGCGGCACGTCGATGACCGGGCGCGACGACAAGGGAATGGTAGTGGACGAAGAAAGCGGGATTGGCCGCATTCCCGATATTCTCCACGCAAATCCCGCCTGGGTCGTGATTCTGTACGGCGCAAATGATTTCGCCTCGGGCAAGCCTCTCGGCGATCCAGACCACTTTCAGCAGGGGACGTTCTTCTGGGACTACGACACGGCACTGCGGGGCCTGATCGAGAATCTGCCCGACGCGCAGATTCTGCTTTTGACACTTGTTTACCGGGCCGATGCCGACTCGCCGAATGCCCTTGGCCTGACACTCGAAAGCTACAACGGTTCAGTGCGCCGCCTCGCGGACCGCTATGGGCTGAAAATTGCCGACGCTGCCGCTAGCGCAGGGATCGATCGCCATAACTTTGCGAAGCTCTCCGCCGATGATGCCCATCTCAACGACGAAGGGCATGAACGGCTGGCCGCTTTTGTCATAGAATGTCTCAGCACCAACCGATGCAAATAAATGAGATTCCAGCGGAATATTTCCGGCGGCAGGACGAATCGCCGGACGGCGATTTCTACCGCTCCCCTCGCCTGGTCGCGCATATTGATGACCCGGCGATTGCGGCACTCGGTGAGTTCTTCCGACCCTTTATTCCAGAAAATGCAGATGTGCTGGACTTAATGTCGGCTTACCTGACCCACCTTCCCCCAGAGGTCCGCGCGAAGTGCCGCCGGGTGGCGGGTCTGGGTCTGAGCAGGGTCGAAATGGCGGCGAATTCTCAGCTGACTGAGCATGTCGTCCAGAGTCTGAACGACACTTCGAAGCTACCCTACCCCGACGAGTCATTTGACGCCGTGCTTTGCACCGTGAGTGTGCAGTACCTGCTTCGAGCCGACGCTGTTTTTGCCGAGGTACGCCGAGTTCTGCGTCCCGGCGGCAGCTTCCTGGTGTCATTCTCGAACCGCTGCTTTCCGACTAAAGCGACGCGCCTCTGGCTTTCCACCGATGACTCTCAGCATATCGCCCTTGTGCGTCTCTACTTCGAGGAAAGTGGAGACTGGGAAAACATCTCCGCCCACGACCTCAGCCCCACCCCGGGCCGCTCCGACCCGCTGTATGCCGTCTCCGCTCGTAAACCGTAGGAAATCGGGTACAATTAGTGTGTAACGCTTTTCAATAAGCGGCATTAAAGTGTATCATGTTCACTCTCAACGACACCCAGCGGGCAAGGCTGGCCTCCATCCGAGCCTTTCTCGACGAAGGCGAGCGGCGGTACGATTTCTGGTCGCGCCGCGAGGCTCAGGCTTCCGCCGCCCAGATTTTCAGCGAAACAGTAGCGGAGAGCGGTCTGCGGTCCGGGCGCGGCCTCACCGACCCGGCACGGCGCACTCTGCTGGAATCGGCAGCGGAACTGGCTCCCAACGGTAACCTCTCCCGCCGCCTCACCGCGCAGGACCCAAGAGGTTTCGATGACCGTCTGCGAAATCTGCTCTTTGGCTCAGAGTCACTGCTCCAGCGTATCGAGACATTTGTTGCTGTGCGCGGCACGGGGATGCTGACTACATCCGGCCTGCTATGCGCCGCCGGCCCCAATGCCTATCCCCTCGTCAGCCAAATGGGGCTGCGAAGCCTGGGATTGACCCCGTCGCAACGCCGCGAAGCCCTTTCGGATGCCGCCGAACGCTACGGCTTTGAGCTGTCCCCAAGCGGCCAGCCGGGATTGGCACAGCGGCTTTTATCGCTGTTTGTGGTCTACGAGCAGGTCCGCGCGGCGCTTCAGCTCACGGGGTTCCCGGAGGTGGATGCCGCCCTGCGAATTTCCCTGCCTCTCGACACCGGCAGGTCCGTAGCCCGAGTACGCGAGCCAGGGGCAGTTTACATGGCGGATTCTCGCCCAGCACTGACCGAGACCGCCCTGCTGGCCGCGCTCGAGGAGTACGCGCTGGAACAGGGGCTGAATTTCCCCGCGCACCGGCTGCGGTCCTATTACATCGCGCTGAAAACGAGGCCCTTCGCCATTCTTTCGGGGGTCTCGGGTACGGGCAAGACGCGCATGGCCGAGCTGCTCGCGGAGGCTCTGACCGGATACTCGGCGCAGCAGTTTCGCCTCATCCCGGTCCGGCCCGATTGGAACGACTCTACGGCCCTGTTCGGGTATCAAAACATCCTCGCAAATCGCTACGTCTCCACCCCGTTCCTGGAGATCGCACGGGCGGCCTCTCAGCCGGAAAATCGGCGAAAAGCCTATTTCGTCTGTCTCGACGAAATGAACCTGGCTCCCGTCGAACACTACTTGGCCGACTACCTCTCCGGATTGGAATCCCGGGCACATCGTATTCCCCTGCACGAAGATGTGCCCGACTTGATTCTGCCCAGTAACCTGTTTGTCACCGGCACGGTCAATGTGGACGAATCAACTCACGGCTTCTCGCGCAAAGTCCTGGACCGGGCCAACACACTGGAATTCGACGAAGCCCCACCGCTGGCCCTTGGTCCCGCCGGAAAAGGCGTGATTACCCTTGACGAGCTACTGGGCAGCGACGCCGCCCAGCGGCAGACACTCTTTCTGGCCGCACGGGTCGCCGGATTTGGACGTGCGAAGGAGCGTCTTACGCAGATCGAAACCAGTTTTCCCGAGCGTGCGCTGACGGCACTGCAAACAGTCAACGATATTCTGTACGCGCACCGGCTGCATTTTGCCTACCGTGTCCGCGACGATGTACTCATGTATCTCGCCAACAGCTTCGATGCCGAGACGCGCCTGGGCCTGCTGCGGCCAGACGCCCCTGAGAACTTCACGCTGGCACTGGACCTCCAAATCCTGCAAAAGGTTCTGCCGAAGCTTCACGGTTTAAGCGAGACACGTCTGCCGCTTCTGGAACAGGTGCAGCAATGGGCAGCCAGCGAGGGACTGTCCCAATCGGCGGCAAAGCTGGCCCGGATGCGCCATTTGGGCCTGGAGACGGGGTATGTACGTTTCTATGAATGAAGAGCTGCCGGAGCTGATCACGCCGGAGGAACGAGCGGCCATGCTCGCCGATATCACGCGGGTCTCACTCGCCGCTGGGGTGCGCTTGTCGCCGGAAAAGGCACTGAGCGTCTCGACCGGGGCAGCGATCAGCCGCAAATCTCCTATCGAACAACTGGCCTTTATCGAACACTTAGTCCCCCTGCTCGCCCGGGCTATGATCGAAATACGCCGCAGCCCAATTCGGGCAAACCGCACGGCAACGCGCACGGTTCGCCCCCCGATCCGCGCCCGGCGCGTGCTGGCGGCGTCCGCACTGGCGGCGGTTCGACGCGGCCACTTTGACCGGCACTGGGAAGAGACGATTTCCGAGCCGACGAGCGACACGCCGGAAAACAGGTTTGTAAAATCTTTCCTTGCATTTTTCCAGCGCGGCTGCATAGAGATCGGTTTGCGGGCAAGTTCAGAGCATGAGCCGGAAGTGGCTGATCGGGCCGCCGCCTGCTCGCAGAGACTTCGGCACCTGATTGCGGGTTCCCACTGGGAGCAGATCGAGACGCGCCCTGAGGAGTGGAAACAGCCGCCCACAGCGAGAGCTTTGGCTTGCCCTGCTTACGCCCGAATTTGCGCCGCCCGGGACCATTATCGCCGAGAGTTTGTCTTTGACACTGTTGACCCACTGCCGCTTCTGGCCTCCCGCGAAAACTGGCAGCTTTACGAGATGTGGTGCCTGTTTCAGACGCTGGAAGCATTGATGACGCTCGGGTACGCTCCGGCGAGTGTAGCGGTGACATTTCGTCGTCAGGAGGTCGGTCTGACGATGCGGCTGTCGCAGGGCGAAACCTCCCGCATCCGGCTTATCCACCCCTCCGGGCGGCGGCTATCGCTGCTGTATCAGCAGACTTTTGCCCAGGGAGATCGCTCCCTCTCCCGCACAATGCAGCCGGATATTACGATTGAGGAGATTGAGACGGATCGGCAGTGGATTTTGGATGCCAAGTTCAAAGCGTACGCCCAGCCGGGTGACGAGGGCGATGACATCAACCAGATGCATGCCTACCGGGATGCCATCCTCGGACCGCAGGGACAGAAAAGCGTTGTCCACGCCTGGTGCCTGTTTGTTGGCCAGGCGCAGGGGCAAAGCAGCGAAAGCATCACCTATGGATCGGTGCAGGGAGTCGTGGGGGCTTTGCTGCTGCGCCCCGGCAGGGTGTCGTCTCTGACTAATCTTCGCGCGCTGCTGCTGTCGTGGCTGCAGGCAGAGCCGCCGCCGTCAGTGCCGCCAGCGTCTCCATAAAACGGACTTGAGCTTCGCTGAACGCCGTTTCCCCCGCCCGCAGCACCGTCACCACCCCCAGCCCCGTCGGCAGGGGCACGGACAGCACCGAGTGCCGCCCGGACTGGCCTGCAAAGGCTCGCCAAGGGCCGTCTTCCATACGCGGGTTTTTCCGCCCGGTCGTCTGTACCGTCTTCCCGGTACGCTGGGCTTTTTCGCTCTCCCCCTGGGTCAGAGGCGCACTATCCGCCGTATAACGCTCCGGGAAAAGCAGGGCGTCTAGGTAATCGCGCCCCAGTACGCGCAGCTTGTCAGCCTCGGCAAGAACCAGAATACACACCTCCGCCCCGAGAACGCGCCGGGCATGACGGCCCACCAGGTCCGCCACATCGCCGGGACCCAGCCGCTTCGCCACTGCGCCCACGATCTCGCGGAGGGCAGTCACCTGCGCAGCCAGCGTCTCTGTCTGCGCCGCCTGGGATGGCCCCGCCAGGGCCAGGGCCGCAACCGAAGCCAAGAGGGTCAGTGATTCGCGGAGTGCCGATGCGAAAAGTGCTTCCGGGTCGGCGGACGTGAGCGAGAGATGCCCGATCACTTCACCCCCTGCTATCAGCGGCAATGCCAGGTGCGCCGCCTCCGGTTCCTCGCCGAGGGCATCGACAAATGCTCCGGTGAAACTCTCCCGTCCTACATAGACACTCCAAAGCAGGACCTGCGTGACATCAAGGGGGAAGCTCGCGGCCTGCGGAGCGTTCTGAGACCGCACGAGTTTCGCGCGGCTCTCCGGCAAAGCTGCCAGACGTGTGATTTGCTTCGCCGACGGATCGTAAGAATACAGCCGCACGCTCGCCTCGGACTTATCCCGGAGCAAAGCTCCGGCACTCTCAACGATGCTGCGGGCGAGATCGTCCGGGCTGAGGGCGGCGGACAGGCGGCGGCAGAGGCGGCGCAGGATTTCCTCGCGCCGGTCGCCCTGCGCCGCCTGATTTCGCGTCTCACTCACTTCCGTGATGTCCCGGAAGACCGCCACTGCTCCGCCCGCCGTTTGCAGCCGGGTCGTGACTTCCAGCATCCGCTCCGTCCCATCCGGAGAAGTGCAGCCGTAGCCGGTTCCCACGCCGGGCTTGCCGGTCCGCAGCGTGCGGATCAGCGGCACCTGCCCCGGCGGGACCGTCTGCCCGCTCGGATACCGCAGATGAAATGCCGCCGCCCCGTCATCGCCAAACCATTCTGTCGCGGCGGCGTTCAAATAGGTCACGACACCCGCCGCATCACAGACCAGCACCGCTTCGCCTACCAAGCCGAGAAGCGGGTCGGCAGGGCCTAGCTCTGCGGGAATAACGCTTCGACGACTCGAAAGAGCGAACCCCGAAACCGCACCGACGATCACGCCCACCCAGAACAAAACACGCTTCTTCATACCGCCGATTGTACCCGACAAAAAAGCCCCGTGCTGCCAAGCACGGGGCACGGATTGTCATTTCGATTTCCGCGGACTCTAAAGTGCGACGATCTCCGCGATCGCTTTGTCTGCCAGCAGGACTTCCTTGTGCGGGTCCAGCGTGTCTGCGGCCAGCTCATCGGGTTCCAGCAGGAAATGCAGCTCATGGCAGAACTTCTCGCGCAGGCCGATGAAGTTCTCGATCTGGGACGTGTCGAAGAAGTCGTTCGCCTCGTCGGTCAGCTCGTGGGTCTCGCGCAGCTTCCCAAGGGTCTCCTTGGTCGCATGGATGTCGTTCGCGAGCATCTTCTTCAGGTCATAAAGATCTGGGGCTTCCGACTTAATAAACGACACTTCCTCAAACGTATTCAGACCGGCGACGGGAATACCACTGAAGTAGGTGATCCGCTCAGCAAAGAAATCCGCCTGCTCCAGAATCTCGTCGGCATACTCGTCGAGAGTCAGGTGGATCTGCTTCCACTGCGGGCCGCGGACGAGCCAGTGGTGCTTTTTGATCTGGTGGTAGAGAACAATGGAGGAAGCGACATGCGTATTGAAATCGTCAACGATCTTTTTCGCCGTATCAAGGTCAAAGCCAATCGGATTGGGGACAACCTGAGCACGAGTCTGGTAAGATTCGCCAAGCTTGCCATTTCCGTTTGCGTGATTATTTTGGGCCATTTTGGTTTCCTTCGCTGGGTGTGAATGCCGTGAAGGCATTAGGTTCTGGCGAAGTATTCCCAGATTGGCGGTGGGTTACACCTAGTTATTTTTGCAATTGGCGACGTGGGGCAGGCGCACCGCGAAGCAGTCCCGACGCGCTCAGGTCTTCATCTATATCCGGCCAATGTAAACCATATCCCCCACCGCTGATCTGCCAATTTAGGCGCTGCTCTGCTGTTGCGTCCTGAAGGCGAGGATACCAATACAATGGCACTGTGATTGTCCGGCCATCCATGAGCGCCACGCTCAAGGCATCTTCGGAGAACTCAGCACTTGCAACACGCTCATCGGCTCGCAGCGGAGGGTTGGGGTTATTCAATGCCAAAGTAGTCATTCCAAGCCTCCAAACATCGCTCTTGATTCTGCTCCACAATATCCTGGGTCTGCCGCAATTCTTTTGGCCGGAACCCTAAGTTTTGTGCCAAACTGATAGGCTGCAACCAAAATTTCGCCGAAAGATTATCACGATCTATATGCACATGAGGCGGCTCGTCGGGTTCGTGACTATAAAAGTAAAATCGATAGGGACCGCTTCGGAGGACATTAGGCATCGGGGCAAAATTTACTCCGTCCGGATTGTCGCTTCCAGCACGTTTTCCGCCATGTAAATCGGGGCGCGGACACGCAGGGCGAGTGCGATGGCATCGGAGGGGCGAGCATCGATTTCCAGGGTCTCACCGGTGGCGCGGACCAGACCAATCTTGGCGTAGAACGTTTCGTTCCAGAGATCATCGATCACGACCCGCTCGATAGTCGTGTCGAGCCGTTCCAGCATCTGGCGGATCAGATCGTGCGTGAAAGGCCGGTCTGGGGAATCCCCTTCCAGGGCGACGGAAATGGCGAAGGCCTCGAACTGGCCGACGAAAATCGGGACGCGGCGGCCCCGGTTGTCGCGCAGCAGGACGAAGTGGTTGGCGATGGTTCCCTGGTCCTGATGGGCGTACACGCCCATGACTTTGACTTCTTTCTCGTGCAGGGAGTGCGGCTTGCGGTTTTCCGGCTCCGAGGCAAAATCGCCCGTGCTGCTCCCCCCATTCTCCGTGCTGAAATTGCGCAGGGAAGCAAGGCCATCCGGATCGGCATCCTGGGGCCGCCAGTCATCGTCGAACAATTTATCGAAATCGCCAGGCACCTTTTTCTCGCTTCCTAGTTCCTGAACCTTTAGATTTTTTAATCTTTAGGTCCTTAATCTTCCCGGCGGCCCGTCTTGCTGACGGTTTTCAAGAATTCCTTGTTACCCTTACTGTTGTTCAGGCGGTCGATCAACAGCTCGGCGGCTTCCACGGTTCCGAGTCCGGCGAGAACCCGGTGCAGCTGATACACGGACTTCAAGCTTTCTTCGTCGTACAGCAGCTCTTCTTTGCGCGTTCCAGACTCCTTGACATTGATCGCGGGGAAGATGCGGCGGTTGGCAAGCTCTCGATCCAGCTTAAGCTCCGAGTTGCCCGTTCCCTTGAATTCTTCGAAGATGATGTCGTCCATGCGCGAGCCGGTTTCGACCAGTGCCGTCGCGATGATGGTCAGGCTGCCGCCCTCTTCAATATTACGGGCTGCGCCGAAGAATCGTTTCGGGCGATAAATCGCAGCTGGGTCCAAACCGCCTTGGAGAGTACGCCCCGAGGGCGTGACAGTCAGGTTGGAAGCGCGGGAGAGCCGCGTGAGACTGTCGAGGAGGACAACCACGTCTTTGCCGGATTCGACAAGCCGTTTCGCTTTTTCCAGGACCATGTCAGCGACCCGCATGTGGTTCTCTGGCAGCTCGTCGAAGGTCGACGAAACCACTTCGCCATTAACTGAGCGCCGAATATCCGTGACCTCTTCCGGGCGCTCATCGATTAGCAGTACGACGAGGTGAACTTCCGGGTGGTTAGTCGTGATGGAATTGGCGATTGACTTCAGCACAGTCGTCTTACCGGCTTTGGGCGGGGCCACAATGATAGCCCGCTGCCCTTTGCCGATGGGTGCGATCAGGTCAATAACACGGGCGGTCAGGTTCTTTGGGTCCGTTTCCAGATTGAACCGCTCTTCGGGATAAATCGGAACGAGGTCATCGAAGTTGACCCGGCTGCGTGCCTGATCCGGCGACGCACTGTTGACGGACTCGACGCGGAGCAGGCCGTAATACTTTTCCGTGTCTTTAGGCGGTCGGACCTGGCCGGTCACGGTGTCACCGGTTTTGAGGTTGAAGCGCTTGATCTGTGCCTGCGCGACATAAATATCCTGGCTGCCCGGATCAAAGTTGTTCTGGCGCAGAAAGCCCCATCCCTCCTGCAAAATTTCCAGCACCCCGGACTTGATTAGCGGTGCCTCGATTTCGGTTTCCACAGACGCAGCAGCACCCTCTCGGCTGTTGCCGTCCCGGCCATTGCCATCCCGAGCGGAGCTTTCGCGTCCGTTACCCTCGCGCGGCGCACTTTCGCGTCCGTTACCCTCTCGGGCTGAGTTTCCCTCCCGGGCTGAGTTTCCCTCCCGAGCTGAGTTTCCCTCCCGGACAGAGTTGTCCCGACTGCCCTCTTTGCCGTTTCGCGGCGCACGGGGGGTCGGAGGGGGAGGCGGGTTAGTGAGGATTGGGGGCGTGTTGGGGGAATCGTCTTGTGCCATTGTCTGTGTGGTTACCTTTGGGTATCGAGATTGAGTCAGTTCGTTATAGTGAGTGGGATTGATGGAAAGTTGACTAAAGAACGCTGGTAAGTTCGGCTGAGAGGAGAGAATGTCTGAGAAAGCAATCGAAAAATGAAATCAAGAATCGGGGATGGTGCCGGCCAAGGCGGTGGTTAACCGCTCTAACACTATTATACCACAGAGAATGCGTTTTTAAACAAATATCAGCCGCCACCGTAAATTTCCGGTTTGAGAACACCGACATAGGGCAAGTTGCGGTACTTGCCGCCATAATCCAGGCCGTAACCGACTACAAAGCGGTCTTCGACCTGAAAGCCGTAGTAGTCCACCGGGACATCCATGCGCCGCCGGGAGGGCTTGTCCAGCAGGGTACAGACTTTAACCGAGGCAGCACGGCGCGAACGGAGATTCTCCAGAAGATACGAAAGGCGCAGGGTCAATCCTGTGTCCACTATATCCTCCACGACGAGAACATGTTTGCTTTCAACGCTTTCATCCAAGTCTTTGAGAATGCGCACGACGCCCGACGATTTGGTGTCTGCCCCATACGACGATACGGCGACGAAATCGTACGACAGCGGCAGGGTGATCTGCCGGGCCAAATCGGCCAGAAAGATATTGGCCCCCTTGAGAATGCAGATCAGCATCAGTTCCTTACCCGCATAGTCCACGGAGATCTGTGCCCCCAGCTCGGCGACACGGACCGCGATCTGCTCCTGCGTCAGCAGTACCTGCGCGATATCTTGTTCGAATTCTAACTGCATTGTGACCATAAAAACTCCGATCCTTATTAAGAAAGACGTAAACGCACCAAAAAATCACTGATTGCCGCTCGGTTCGGCACCTCTTCGGGAAGAATGGATCGCTCCCAGGCAGCGTCTAGTTCCTCGAATAAGTTCCCGATGGTCGTCTTCCAAACCGCGTCGTCGCCTTCCACGTCAGCCTGCTCCCGCGTCTTCATCGCCAGCAGCGGGGCGAGGTCCAGGCCGAAGCGCGTATTCAGCTTGTGCAGGTCGGCCTCGACCACGCCCTCGTTCATCAGCACGATGCCGGTCATCAGCACCCGGTGCAGGTAGAGCAGCCGCTTAACGGTCTTGCCAGTGCCCGACTTCAAATAGTCTTTCCATTCGCCGTGTGCGAACCCGGAATAATGATGGTAAAGCTTTCGGGAGAGGCCCGCCAGTGCCAACGCTTTCATCTCCACGTGGTCGGGAGAAGTCAGTACAAGGAGCGGCGAAAATATCTGCTCCAGAACGTACCCGTTCGGCTTGACAAGAAGCCTCAAGTATTTCTCGATCTCGTGCCCGACCAGTTCCACTTCGATGCCGCCCACATACCCCTTCGGCTCCAGCGTTTCGCGCGGCTTATCCAGTCCAAGCAGTGATGGAAGCGGTGCGGCAAATGAGCCGCGCAGATCGACATCGCTGTCCGGCGAGGGAAACCCGTACAGATGCGCCCCGCTGACGGTGACAAACAGCAGCCCGGAGACGTTCTCCTCGGCATAAGTGCGCAGTGCTGTGAAGTCCAGGTTAGTCATCGCCAAATCAGTCATCGCCAAATCAGTCGTCGGTGGTATAAGCGTCCCCATGCAGAAAAACCAGCCCATCCGCCGTGCGGGCGTAAGACCAGCGTTTCGTCGTTCCGTCTTGAAAGCGCATCACGATCATATTGCCGCTGATCTTGTAAGTGCCCCCGGACACCCGGTTCGACCCAACAGCCACCGTGCTCGATGTCGAAGAAGCCGTGTTTTCGCTCTGAAAGCGGCCATTGGGCTTGAATGTAATCCTTTTCTCCAACGCGACAAAAACATCTCCGCCAAATGCCGCCGTGCCGCCGCCGCTGACGTTTTTGTACGTCCCGGAAAGGGCCTGTCCGGCTTGGGCGTTCGGCAGCGGCCCGATCCAGCCTGCACTCTCCCAGTGGCCCTTCGCATCTTGTTTCTCGAGGCGGTTCCCAACACTCCGCCAGCGGCCCCATTGCCGTGGATTGGTCCGGCGGGACGCGGCAGCATCGAGGTCGACGGGCGGCACTTCGAAGTGAGCGCAGTAGGTGCCGTCTTTTAAGGCAAGCACCGGCTCATAACTCACGGAGACGAAGCCGCCCGCTCCGCCGCCATAAGAGGGCTGGCAGTAGACTCCGGCGACCTGCGACGGCTTCACGCCTCGCCCCGGAAGCGCGGATTGCGGACCGGGCTTGCCGTTGCCTTTACCAGGCGTCGAAGGCTCGGCATCGGGGGTGGTGACATCCGGCGTGGTCATATCAGCCGGCGGGGATGCCTGTTCTTTCGGCAAAGCACTTGTGATCTTGCCGTCGGCGGAGATATTGACATCGGCGGCAGCCACGCCCACGACCTTTTGAAAGAGAGCCGCACCTGCCCGGCGCATCGCCGCCTCTTCCTGCGTCTTGCCCGCTTTCTCGTAAACTTGAACGAACTGGCCGAGCAGCAGTGTGCCCATCAGCACGGATTCGTATGTTTTCTCCTTCGCCACCGGAGCCATTCCGACAAACTTGGCTTTGCACTTCGTGCCTGCCATTCCACCGACGGAGCGAACGACGGAAGCTTCGGCATCGTCACTCAGCTTTTGCTTGGTGGCGGTCATCCAATTCTCGGCGAAGAACACGCCGAGGGCATTGCCCAAATCACGCTTCGCAAATCCCGACTTGACCATGTAGGCCTCGAAATCGGAAAGCATCCCCGGCATTCCCTCTTCCAACTTTTTGAGTGCCGGGTTTGGGCCACCCTTTTTTCGAATGTCTCGCGGAGTTGCCGCCCAATTCCCCGGGCTGTCTCTCCCGGATGCACGGAGGGCACGGTCAGGCCAGTGCTGAACAGAGTCCCCGGAGCGGGCTTCTTGACCGGCGAAGTCTTCGCAGAGTGTTCAAGGGCATCCGCCAATTCGGACAGGTCCGGCAAATCCTGCGACCCGATCTGGGCTGTCGTCGGTCTGATGAAGCAGAACACGAAAGCAAGCGCGGTGAGCAAACAAGTGAATCGTTTCCAAAACATAGTGTTTCTCCTGGACCCTAGTAGTTTTCAGCGAAGCGTGTGAAACCGCTGCAGCGGCCAGTAGCAGGCCACCGCCCGGCCAATAATGTCATAGCGCGGCAGGTTGCCCCAGTAGCGGCTGTCGTCGGAGACGTCGCGATTGTCCCCCATCATAAAAAACTGGTCGTGCGGCACAAACTGCGGAGCCATATCGCCGTGGGCCGTGAATGTTTTGTACGGCTCCGGCAGCGGCTTGCCGTCGATGGTCACAAGCCCGTCCCGGATCTCCACCGTTTCGCCGGGCAGGCCGATGACCCGCTTGACAAAGATCTGCCGCGTGTCTTTGGGGTAGTCGAAGATGACGATGTCGCCCCGATGCGGAGCCGCAAAGTGGTACGCCAGCTTGTTGGCTAAGACGCGCTCCCCTGTAAACAGGTGCGGCTGCATACACTCCCCGGAAACGCAAAAGCCCTGCATGACAAACAGTGTTGCCGCGACCGCAAGCAACGCTCCCAGGACCACCTGCTCCGTCTGCGACACGGCCAGAGAGCGCCGAACCGAGGGACGTTTGAAACATGTCTTCCAGCATAAAACTCGCAAAGTGGTCATAACTTTCCAGTTGGGAGGCTGCGGGGGGAACATTCACCGGGGGAAGCCGAGAATCCTTCCACACTATAGCACCGTCGTTTCGATTTTTTCAAGGGGCTTGTCCATTTTTCGGTGGGATGCTCGGTTTACACACGCCGTGCCCAACTGGGGTATACTCAGGACGGAACAAATTTGCCGGAGACCCTGCCCTCGATGCCCGACCCCATGCCCGCTCCCGATAAAAAAGCTCTCAGCCCGGAAGACAAGCGAATGCATGTCCAGCTTGCCCTGCTGGCACTGGCCGTGATGATCAATGTCGTCGGCTTCAGCGTGATCATTCCCTTGGCCCCCGAATATGTCCAGCGCGGCCTGCACCTCACTCGCCTGGAAGCAGCCCATGACGGGCGGATCGGCGAATACGGCGGCTGGCTGACTGCCGCATACGCGCTGATGCAGTTCTTGTTCGCGCCGCTCTGGGGCAGCCTCTCGGACCGTATCGGGCGCAAGCCGATCCTCATCGGCTCGCTTCTCGGCGACGCCCTTTTCTACACCCTCTTCGGCCTTTCCACGGACTCGCTGACCGGGCAGTTCGCCGCGCGGATACTCGCGGGCATTTTCTCTTCGGCCTCGCTGGCGGTCGCGCAGGCCTACGCCGCCGACATCACGCCACCCCATCTGCGGGCGATGGGCCTGGGTTACCTCGGCGCGGCATTCGGAGTCGGCTTCATCTTCGGCCCGGCCCTCGGCGGCCTCCTCGGGCAGCTCGGCTTGGCCTGGCCACTCTATTTTTCCGCCGCTCTGGCCCTCATCAACGTTGTCTATATCTGGCGTTACCTGCCCGAGCCGCTGCGCCCCGCCGAAGCAACGGAAGCCCAGAAGTCCGGCCTTGCCGCGCGGGTGAACCAGATGGTTCAAGCCGTGCGCGGCCCCCTCGGCTTTCTGTACCTGCTTACCTTCGCCGTGACTTTTGCGTTCGGCAATCTGGAAGGTACCTTCACGGCG
Source organism: Armatimonadota bacterium (assembly GCA_025353925.1). Lineage (GTDB taxonomy): Bacteria > Armatimonadota > Armatimonadia > Armatimonadales > Capsulimonadaceae > JANXMY01. Next base: position 27 of record JANXNV010000124.1, on the reverse strand, counting down.
TATCTCAAGCAGCATTTTCACTTCGCC
>JANXNV010000153.1 GCA_025353925.1 Armatimonadota bacterium | reverse complement strand
GAGATGGTGATGCCGGGCGACAACGTGACGATTGTGGGGGAGCTGATCGCGCCGATTGCGATGGAAGAGGGATTGCGTTTTGCGATCCGCGAGGGCGGCCACACGGTGGGGGCGGGCGTCGTCACCAAAATTCTCGCTTAGTTATTTTACGCAGGGGCGTGACCCATCACGCCCCTTCTTCTGTGCCAGGAGCAATTACAAATTATGCGACGTGATAAAGTCCGCATCCGCCTTCGCGCCTTCGACCACCGCGTTTTAGATCAGAGCGCGGAGAAAATTGTCGATACCGTCAAGCGCACCGGTGCTCGAATCTCCGGGCCGGTTCTGCTGCCGACCGAGAAGAATATTCTTCCGATGCAGCGCAGTACGTTCGTGGACAAAGAGTCTTTCGAACACTTTGAGATGCGGACGCACAAGCGTCTGATCGATATCCACGATCCCGGTCCAAAGACCATCGATGCCTTGATGCGCCTCGACCTCCCGTCGGGCGTGGATATTGAGATCAAGCTGTAAGTTTTCTGTTCGTTAGTCGTTCTCGCACTCTATTAAAATCAAAACCGCGTCACGTAACAAGCTGTCCCACGCTTGCCAGGTGCGCCGTGGAGGAAAAAATGCCAAGTTCCATCTTGGGAAAGAAGCTGGGGATGACCCAGATCTTCGAAGAGGGCGGTCGCGTGACTCCGGTCACCGTTATCGCCGCTGGTCCCTGTATTGTCGTACAACTAAAAACTATTGCCAAAGATGGCTACTCCGCTATGCAGATCGGGTTTGAGGATGTGAAAGAGCATCGTCTGACCATGCCCATCAAGGGACATTTTGCAGCGCACGAAGTCAAGCCAAAGCGGACACTCCGCGAGATTCCTATTGAGCCGGGCGAGACTCTGGCCGAAGGCCATGAGTTCAGTGCCGACATCTTCGCTGAGGGCGAGAAAGTCGCCGTCACGGGTATCTCGAAGGGTAAGGGCTTTGCCGGTGTCATGAAGCGGTACGGCTGGCGCGGCAACAAAGCCACGCATGGTGCATCGACTTCTCACCGCAAGCCGGCTTCCGGCGGTGGTACCGATGCCGCTCGAACCTTTAAGGGTTCAGGCAAGCCGGGTCACATGGGAGATGCTCAGATTACGCAGCAAGGCCTTCGGATCGTTCGTATCGATACCGAGAAGAATCTGCTGCTGGTCAAGGGTGCCGTCCCCGGTGCAAATGGCGGCCTCGTCATGATCAAGAAATTCAAACGCTAGGAGGAACACGACCCATGCCGGAAACCATTCTTAGAAAATCGGATGGCACAAGCGGGGGAAATGTTTCCCTCAGTGACAAGCTGTTCAGTGCAAAAATCAATCCTGGCCTGATGCACCAGGCCGTCGTCAACGAAGCGACCAATAGCCGCCAAGACACGCGCGACACCAAAACCCGCGCCGAAGTGGCCGGTGGCGGACGCAAACCTTATCGCCAGAAAGGTACCGGACGTGCGCGTCAGGGTACGATCTCCGCGCCGCACTACCGGCACGGCGGTATCGTGTTCGGCCCGCATCCGCGTGACCTGTCGGCAAAGCTTCCGAAGAAAGCCCGGCGTGCGGCACTGGCTTCTGCGCTTTCAACTAAAGCGGCGAGCGATGTCATCATCGTTCTCGACACGCTGACAATGGAAACGCATTCGACCAAGACCGCGGCGGCTTTGCTGAAGTCGCTGGGTATCACGGGCAAAGCACTGATCGTGCTTCCTGATGTCAGCCTGACGATTTACAAATCGTTCCGCAACATCCCGGGCATTACTGTCCGTGTTGCCCCGGCATTTTCCGTACGGGACGTGCTGGACGCCGAGCAGATCGTGATGACCCAGGGTGCTCTCAGCAAGCTGGATAACATCTACGGCAGCACGGCTGAGACCACTGAAACAGAGGAGGCGGCAGCGTAATCATGAGCGCAACAACAAAAAGCCCCTATCAAATCATCGTTCGCCCCATCGTCACCGAAAAGACGATGAACGGCGGAGTTGAAAACAAATACACGTTTGTCGTCGCCAAAGATGCCAACAAGTACGAGATCGCCGAAGCGGTCGAGCGTATTCAGGCCGATGCCAAGAACGTGATCAACGTCATTGCCGTCAACACGATGGTCTGCAAAGGTAAGAGCCGTCAGGGCCGCTTCTTCAAGCGTGCCAACAAGGGTCGAACCTCCGACTGGAAAAAAGCCATTGTCACGCTCGGCCCCGGCCAGGCGATTGAAGTGGTCGAGGGAGTTTAACAACAATGGGAATTAAACGTTACAAACCCACAACGCCTTCTCAGCGTTTCCGCACTGCGTCGGACTATGCCGAGCTGACGGCGTCGAAGCCTGAGAAATCCCTGCTGCGCCCGAACAAGCACAGTGGCGGGCGAAACAATCAGGGCCGCCGCACAGCGGTCAATACGGCGGGCGGCAACAAGACGATGTACCGCCTGATCGACTTCAAGCGCGACAAAGACGGCATCCCCGGCAAAGTGGCGACAATTGAGTATGATCCGAACCGTTCGGCTCGTATCGCGCTCGTCTTCTACGCTGATGGCGAAAAGCGTTATATTTTGTGGCCCGTCGGCCTCAAAGTCGGCGATGCGGTGATCTCCAGCGAGACGGCCGACATCAAGCCCGGCAATGCGCTTCCGCTGCGTGCCATCCCGGTCGGAACCTTGGTTCATAACATCGAGATGATTCCCGGCAAGGGCGGTCAGATCACTCGCAGTGCAGGCGGGGCATCGCAGCTGATGGGAAAAGACGGCAAGTACGTCACCATCCGGCTGGCGTCCGGCGAAATGCGCATGATCCTTGCGGAGTGCCGTGCGACTATCGGCCAGATCGCGAATATCGAGCATGAGAATATCAAGCACGGTAAAGCGGGTAAAAAGCGCTGGCTGGGTGTTTATATGCACACACGCGGCGTCGTGATGTCTCCGCGCGACCATCCACATGGCGGCGGCGAAGCGAAGTCTCCGGTTGGACGCAAAAAAGGCCCGGTCTCAAAGACGGGTGTCCGCGCCAACGGGTTCCGAACACGCCGCAACAAGTCGACGCAGAAATTTATTGTCCGCCGCCGAGGCTCCAAGTAACTGGGGAATTAATTTATGGGACGCTCACTCAAAAAAGGGCCGTATGCCGACCCGAAGCTGCTCAAGCGCATTGATGATATGAATGCGCGGAACGAGAAGCGCATTATCAAGACATGGTCGCGCCGCTCTACGATCTTCCCGCAGATGATCGGTCACACGCTGGCTGTTCACGACGGGCGCAAGCACATCCCCGTCTTCGTCACAGAGAACATGGTCGGGCACAAGCTCGGCGAGTTCTCGATCACCCGCACGTTCAAGGGCCACGCCGGCTCGAAGGACACGCGGACGACGCGCGGGCGTTAGGGAGAAACATTAAACTATGAACACTGCCGCACGGGACCGCGCCCTGCTCCCCGCCGTCAAAGGCGTACTGGGGCGGACACCGGTTTCCAAGCTCAAATTATCGAAGGACAAAGATGGCGGTTTGACCGTCGCCTTGCACACCAGTCGTCCGAACAATGTTCGGATGGAGTCTCAGGCACTGACCGATGCGCTTCAAGAGAAGATCGGCGGGGAGCGGGCACTCAAGCTGGAAGTGATCGCCGAAGCCCGCGCCGTGGCGAAGTACCTGCGGGCATCGCCCCGCAAAGCTCGCCTGGTGATCGATGTCATCAAGGGTAAGCGCGTCTCGGAAGCACTTGCCATGCTGCGGTTCATTCCAAATCATGCCGCCGAGCTGATCAGTAAAGTCCTGATCTCCGCAGCGGCGAACGCCCAGGACGGGTGGGGGGCCGGGGTCGAGGAGCTGAAGGTGCAGAATATTCTGGCCGATGGCGGCCCGAGCCTGAAGCGGGTACGTGCCCGTGCCCAGGGCCGTGCCTTCCGCATCCTGAAGCGTACCAGCCATTTGACGGTGATCCTGACGGATGCACCGCCGGCAATCGCTAAACCGCGCCGTATTGCGGCACCGGCCAAGCCGAAGGCAATTGCTGCCCCGGCGTCTCCGAAGTCGCAGACTGTAACGAAGCAGGCTGAGGAAGAAGCCACGCTAGATGCGCCGATCACAGCGACACCTGCAACGGAAACCCAGCAAGTCCCAGGCTCGGGACAGGGCAAAAGCTCAACCGGCGATTCGGCGAATACGCCGGACAGTGGTCAAGCCGCGCAGGCCTCTGCCGAAGTTCCTCAGGAAGCGACGCCCGTAACAGCGTCCGATGCGCCTGAGATTGATATGTCAGACCGTGCGCCCGACTCGAGTGATGGCGCCGACCAGAAGCGGGAAGAGGGAGAATAACGCATGGGACAAAAGATTCATCCCGTTGGGTTTCGCGTTGGCGTGAACCGCGAATGGGAAAGCAAATGGTATCTGGATAAAGGCTATGCAGCGGCGCTGGTCGAAGATTTCCATATCCGCGATTACATCAAGACCCGCCGCGAGCTGCAGAACGCATCCATCGCGCGTGTCGAGATCGAGCGTGCGGCGAACCGTGTCAAAGTGACGCTGCACACGGCTAAACCCGGAATTATTATTGGGCGCGGCGGCAAGGGTGTCGACGATCTGCGGGCACTGCTCGAAACGAAGTTCAAGAAATCGTTCCAGGCGAATGTCAACGAGATCCGTCACCCGGAACTCGATGCGCAGCTTGTGTCTGAGAGTATCGCGCAGCAGATTACCAAGCGGGTCTCCTACAAGCGTGCAATGCGTCAGGCTGTGACCCGTGCCATGAAGCTGGGAGCGAAGGGTATCCGTATCCTGTGTTCCGGCCGATTGAACGGCAGTGAGATGGCTCGCAAAGAAGGGGACCGACTGGGTAAGATTCCGCTGCATACACTGCGTGCGGATATCGACTACGGTTTCTCTGAAGCGGGCACGACTTACGGCAATATCGGCGTCAAAGTCTGGATCTACAAGGGCGACATTCTGCCGGGTCAGAAACGACTGACTACGGCTGATATCGCGCTGCAGCAGCAGCAGCAGCGTCGCCTGAACGCCGACGAAGGCTTCGGCGACCGCGGCCCGTCCGGTGGACGCGGTGGACGCGGCGGTGCTGGTGGCGGTCGCGGCGGCCCTGGCGGTGGACGCGGTGGGGCTGGTGGCGGACGCGGCGGCGGTGGCTTTGGCGGCGGTGGTCGCGGTGGCCCTGGCGGCGGTGGTGGTCGCGGTGGCCCCGGCGGCGGTGGCGGCGGCTTCGGCGGTGGACGCCCTGGCGGCGGTGGTGGATTCAGCGGTGGCGGCGGACGCCCCGGTGGCGGTGGTCGCTAACAATTCCGTTTTCCGGTCCTCGATTTCGAGGGCCGGGAGACGAATGGAGAATACTTATTTATGTTAATGCCAAAGAAAGTTAAGCGACGCCGCGTTCATCGTGGTCGTCGCACCGGGGCTGCCTCAGGCGGCAACCATGTGGACTTCGGTGACTTCGGCCTGCAAGCGCTGGAAGCCTGCTGGATGTCTAACCGACAGATCGAAGCGGCTCGTATTGCGATGACCCGTAAGATCAAGCGTGGTGGAAAAATCTGGATTCGCGTGTTCCCAGATAAACCATTCACCAAAAAGCCTGCGGAAACCCGCATGGGCAAAGGCAAGGGTGCTCCCGAAGGCTGGGTTGCAGTGGTGAAACCGGGCCGTATGCTGTTCGAGATGTCGGGGGTCGATGTCGAGCTGGCCCGCGAAGCGATGCGGCTGGCCCAGCACAAGCTGCCGATTGCGACCAAGTTTGTCACGCGGCACGAGTCGTCTTTGGAAATCGCGGCGCATGCGCTGGCGGATACCAGCGGCACTGAAGAAGCGGCAGGAGAATAACATGGCTGAAACAGTCAAAATCAAGGGCCGCCGCGAGGTGCTGCGCGGGATGTCCGAGGCCGATCTGGTCACGGTCGTCGCCGACGCCCACAAGAAAATCTATGGTTTCCGCAAGGATCGCCTGAGCAAGCCGCAGGAGAATGTGAAAGTTGTCCGTACCGCTCGCAAGGAGATTGCCCGTGCGCTGACAATCAAGCGTGAGCGGGAACTGGCCGGAGACAAGGGGTAAGAGATGGCAAAAGCAAAGCAGCCGGTCGTTGAGCCGGTACTGGAAACGACCACTGAGACGGATGACGCCCGCAACCGCCGCAAAATCCGCGTCGGCGTGGTTAGTAGCGACAAGATGGACAAGACGGTGGTTGTGACGATCAATAACCTCGTACGTCACCCGATGTACGGCCGTATTCTGAAGCGCGACAAAAAGCTCAAAGCACATGATGAGACCAATGATGTCCACACGGGTGACACGGTTGAGATCATGGAAACTCGTCCGCTAAGCAAAGACAAATGCTGGCGCGTTGTTCGTGTTGTCGAGCGTGCCAAGTAAGCGAACCGGAACCAGAATATGCCCGACATTCGGCAAGTCAATCCGGGAGGATTAAGATTGCCGCCTGAGCGGGAGGGCGGTGCAGATAACTTCAAACTGACTAGCCAATACTACGAGTATGGAGAAAGTATTGAAGCAATGCCGCCTATCCTGGTAATCGAAGGCGCGAACGGGGAACTGCAAATCTATGACGGTGTGACACGCGCAACGCGGGCCTACATGACCGATCCTTACAGGAATGTCTATGTGGAAGTAACCGGTGCTTTCCCAGAGTGGAACTTCGATTTCTGCTCAACCGTTGAAGAGAGTGTCGGGTTTTAGCCTAAAAGGAGCAGCGCAAATGAACACTGCGATTCAAGAGCAAATTTTAGAGGTAATGGCTGATATACTCAAGGAACAACCGGATATGCGCTTCGGACAGCTTGTTTCGAGTCTCGCATTGTTTGCTAAAGGTCCAATAACATCCGCGTCATGGGATGTGGAAGACGCAGATTTTTTGGCGGCGGCAAAGCGGCATCTAGAAAATCTGCGCGACCGCAAGGAGGCGAAACTCGAAGTCAGACATTTGACTTCATCCATGCGGCAGAAAGCTGCCGCTTAACAGCAAGAAAAACTGCTAGGGCCGGTCACAAAGCGGAATGCCTTCCAATCAGGGCATTTCGACCTGGACCGGCAGCGCAAAAGGAAATTACATGATACAAGATTACAGCCGCCTTCGGGCGGCGGACAACAGTGGGGCGCGGGAATTGATGACCATGCGTGTCCTCAAAGGCTCGAATGCCAAGTATGCCCATATCGGAGACATCATCGTGGCTGCGGTCAAATCCGCGACGCCCGGTGCGGCAGTGAAAAAGGGCGATGTGGTCAAGGCCGTCGTCGTTCGCACCCGTCAGGCGATCCGGCGGGCAGACGGCTCGGTGCTGCGCTTCGATGAGAACGCGGCAGTCGTCTTGACCAATAACCTCGCACCTCGTGGCACCCGCGTCTTCGGACCTGTGGCCCGCGAGCTGCGCGATTCCAAGTTTGACGGGGCGATGAAGATCATTTCGCTGGCCCCGGAGGTACTTTAAGTTATGTATGCTCCCCCCAAGAAAAAAGGCCCGCGCCGCAATGAAGCGCAGTTTACGGGCAAGGTCCGGCTTCGCACCGGCGACGCTGTTCGCGTGATTGCCGGTAAAGACAAAGGCAAAGAGGGCACGATCACTCGCGTTCTTCGCGCTGAAGGCAAAGTCGTGATCGAAGGCATCAATATTGTCATCAAACACGAGAAGCCGCGTCAGCAGTCCCAGCGCACGTCGATGGGCGGTGGTGCCCCGACGGGTGGCCGGATCGAAAAGGCAGCCCCGCTGCATATCGCCAAAGTTCAGTTGATTGACCCGGCAGACGGCAAGACGGCCACCCGGATCGGTGTCAGAGTAAACGATGCCGGGGAGAAAGTCCGCTTCGCCAAGAAGTCGGGAGGAGTGATCGAGAATGGCTAACGAGAAAACGAATGCCCCGAGGCTCAAAACGAAGTATCAGGAAGAAGTCATCCCGATCCTGCAAAAAGAGTTTGGCTACAAGAACATCATGCAGGTCCCGCGCATTGAAAAGGTCGTCCTGAACATGGGTGTCGGCGCAGCGGGTCAAACCGGCGGCGATGCGAAGAAGCTGGACGGTGCGGTTGCTGACCTGGCGACCATCACCGGACAGAAGCCTGCGGTGACACGCGCGAAAAAGTCCATTGCTAACTTCCGGCTTCGGCAGGGTGCACGGATCGGCGCAAAAGTGACGCTTCGGGGCGCACGGATGTACGAGTTCCTGGACCGTCTGCTGAACGTTGCACTGCCCCGTGTCCGCGACTTTGGCGGGATCAACCCGAATTCGTTCGACGGGCGCGGCAACTTTGCTATGGGCCTCAAAGAGCAGCTGACCTTCCCGGAAATCGTTTACGATAAAGTAGACGCGGTTCGGGGCATGGACATCATCATTGTGACCAATGCTGAGTCCGATGCAGAGGCCCGTTCCCTGTTAAAAGCAGTCGGTGTACCATTCCGAGGCGAAAAGCAGGGCGAACGTCTCCTGTAATTTCGTTCATCGCGTAGTTATTATGGAATTATCAGGTATACTTAGACCTGCTTCCACGCTCCAAAAAGTTTAAAGGGACCTTATGGCCAAAGAATGCCTGATACAAAAAGCCAAGTTGAAACCGAAATTTGCGGTACGCGGCTACAATCGCTGCCAGCTCTGTGGGCGTGCGCATGGATACATGCGTAAGTTCAGCATCTGTCGGATCTGCTTCCGCGAATTGGCGCACCAGGCACTTATCCCTGGCGTGACCAAATCGTCGTGGTAGAGTTTTAAAGTCGAAATCAAAGAATTAGCCATATCGGGACCGACAGGGAGAACACTCCTGCCGGCCCGCCTGATGGGAGAAAACATCCATGCCGGTCAGTGACCCCGTTGGCGACCTGTTGACGCGTATCCGGAATGCCAATTCGGCAAACCACGAATCGCTCGAAATAGAAGCTTCCAACCTCAAAATCGAAGTCGTTCGCATCCTGCACGAAGAGGGCTATCTGAAGTCCTACGAAGTGATCAAACAGCCGGTGCAGGACAAAATCAAAGTCACCCTCAAGTACGGTGCCCGCAACCGCGAGAAGGTTATTACCACCCTCAAGCGAGTTTCGAAGCCCGGTCTGCGTGTCTATCGGTCGCATGATAAGCTGCCGACGGTTCTGCGCGGCCTCGGCATTGCCATCGTCAGTACGTCTCAGGGAGTTATGACCGCCAAAAAGGCCCGAAAGCTGGGAATTGGCGGCGAAGTCCTGGCGTTTATCTACTAAGGAGCCTCCCATGTCTCGTATTGGAAAGCGGCCTATTACAGTGCCGCAGGGCGTGGACATTCAGTCGGCCACCGATGGCCTGCTGACAGTCAAAGGCCCTAAAGGAACATTGACCCGCCAGATTCATCCCCGCATGAGTATTGAGCAGGAAGACGGCACACTGCTTGTGAAGCGTCCGACAGACGGGCAGCAGGATCGCGCACTTCATGGCCTGACCCGCTCGCTGGTCAACAACATGGTTGAGGGCGTTTCTGTCGGCTACCGGCGCGTGCTGGAGATCGAAGGCGTTGGCTACCGTGCCACGAAAGACGGCAACGGCCTGATTTTGAGCCTGGGCTTCTCGCATCCGGTGCCGATTGTGCCGCTGGAAGGCATCAACTTCGAAGTCGGTCAGGACGCCGCGACTCGTCGCCCGTTCATTGTGATCCTCGGGATCGACAAAGAGTCGGTCGGTCAGCAGGCCGCCGTCATCCGAAAGCTGAAGCCCCCGGAGCCTTACAAGGGTAAGGGTATCCGTTACCAGGGTGAGCTGGTTCGCCGCAAAGCGGGCAAGAGCGGTAAGGCAGGCGGCAAGGGCGGCAAGAAATAAACTACGAACCTGGCTCATAACGCGAGACGCTGAAACGTCCGTGACACGGTGGGCCAAGAGGAAACTCGAACAATTATGGCGACAATCAACAAAAACGAGGCGCGGCAGAAGCGTCATACCCGCGTTCGCAAGCGCGTTCAGGGGACGCCTGAGCGGCCTCGGCTCAACGTATACCGCAGCACAAACAATATCTACGCTCAGATCATCGACGATTTGGCCGGCAAAACGCTGGTCGCTGCGTCCTCTCTGGATGCTTCGCTGAAAGGCGAAAAAAGCGATAAAAGCACCGGTGGTAACGTCGAAGCGGCAAAAACCGTAGGAACACTGGTTGCCGAGCGTGCGAAAGCGGCGGGCGTCACCAAAGTGGTCTTTGATCGCGGCGGCTATCTCTATCACGGGCGCATTCAGGCACTGGCCGATGCGGCACGCGAGAATGGACTGGATTTCTAACCCATGGCATTGATCAATCCCGATACGCTGAACCTGGAAGAGCGCGTCATTCAAACCAATAAAGTCCAGAAGACCCACAAGGGTGGACGCACCATGTCCTGGAGCATCCTGGTCGTGGTCGGCGACGGCAACGGTTACGTCGGTGCCGGTATCGGCAAGGCCCGCGCCATCCCCGATGCGATCCGTAAAGGTGTCGAAGCGGCTCGTAAGAGCCTGGTTCACGTCCCGATGGTCGGCACCACGATTCCGCACGACGTCCTGCTTCGGCAGGGTGGGGCGGAAGTGCTGATCAAGCCCGCTTCGCCGGGTACGGGTGTCGTGGCCGGCGGCTCGGTCCGCGCCATTTTGGAAGCGGCAGGCGTCAAAGACGTTCTGGCGAAGTCGCTTGGCTCGTCCAATAAAGTCAACACGGCCTGGGCAACTATCGCGGCACTGAAGCAGCTCAAACGAGCGACCGATGTGGCGCGGCTGCGCGGCAAGAATGTCAACGAGCTGGTCTCCCGTGCCGTTGCACAGGCGGCGGCGGATGCCGAGCAGGATGACCTGTCGCATGGCATCGCCAGCGTCGTCTCCGATGCCCCGATGGCGGTGGCTGCTCCGGTCGCAGTGGAAGCTCCGGCGGAGTCGGATACCCCAACGGAAGCCGCTGCTCCAGTCGATGCCGCTGCACCTGCTGACGCTCCTGCCCCCGTCGAAAACACAGCCCCTGTGGAAGTCGCTGCGGAAGCGACTCCGACCGAAACCCCGGCTGCGGCTGAAACGCCCGCCGTGGAAGGAGCCTAACCCCCATGGCCGAACTCAAAATCACACTCATTCGCAGCCTGATCGGCTACGACAAGAAGCAAGCCTTGACGGCCCGTGCCTTAGGCCTCGGCAAGCTCGGGTCCAGCGTGACCCAGCCGGACACCTCTCCCATTCGCGGCATGATCAAGAAGATCACGCATGTTCTCAAAGTCGAGACCGCCGACGGAGTTCTGGTCTCAATGCCGCAGCCCCGTGCCGGACGCAAGCATCATTATGGTCCCCATGAAGGCCTCGGAGTGAATCAATGAATCTGTCTGAACTGAAACCCAACGAAGGGGCACGAAAAGTCCCCAAGCGGATCGGGCGCGGCCCCGGCTCCGGTACCGGCAAGACATCCGGCGGTGGCCACAAGGGCGACAAAGCACGCGGCAACACCAAGCCCGGCTTTGAAGGCGGCCAGACACCTTTGCATCGCCGTCTTCCCCAGCGTCGCGGTTTGACCGGCAAAGGTGGCTTCAATGCTCCGCCGAAGACTCCGTTTGCGGTCGTCAACCTGAGCGCATTGGACCGCTTCGAAGACGGCACGATTGTCACCCCCGACCTGCTGCATTCCGTTGGCTTGCTTGGCGATCTGAAAGATGCCGTGAAGATCCTCGGCAATGGCGAGATTACCAAAAAGCTAACTGTTCGCGCTGCGCAGTTCTCCAAGAGTGCGCAGGAAAAGATCACCGCCGCCGGCGGTACGACCGAGACTCTGTAAGTGGCCCTTCTGAGGCAAAATCATGGCTGTTAAACGACCTAGTGCAAATACCCCGGCTCCCTTTGGGGGAGCTGGACGGAGCCGTCCTGCGACAGTTCGCAGTTCCAACACGCCATTTATCGAGGCGATGATTGCGGCCTGGGCTATCCCGGAGCTGCGCCGCCGTCTGCTGTTCATATTCGCCATGTTCGGCATCTATGTCGTCGGTCTGCACGTTCCGGTGCCGAAGATCAATCACGAGGCACTGGCGGCATACTTCAACCGAGGCGGCGCAAATGGCGGCGGCATGCTGAACTTGGTGGATGTGTTTTCGGGTGGTGCGCTCAAAGGATTTACCATTTTTGCGATGGGGATCATCCCTTACATTAATGCCTCAATCATTATGCAGCTCCTGACCTTTGCGATCCCGCAGTGGCAGGAGATGTCGAAAGAGGGCGAGTCTGGACGTAAGAGAATTGCGCAGTATACACGCTATTTAACCACCGGGTTGGCACTGGTTCAAGCCACAGGTATGACTCTGCTTCTTCGCAACGAAGGCATTCTGGACAAAAACATTTTTCTGATGATTCAGGTGATCCTGACGTTAACGGCGGGTACAGCGTTCTTAATGTGGCTGGGCGAACAGATCACTGACAAGGGCATTGGCAATGGCGTGTCATTGATCATCTTCTGCGGTATCATGGTGCGTCTGCCGGGGCAGCTGCTGAACGTCGGCAAGCTGGCGATCTCCGGTGTCATTGCACCCTGGCAGGTACTCCTGCTTGTAGTCGCGTTCATCGTGACCGTCGTCGGTGTGGTGTTTGTGACACTCGGCCAGCGTAAGATTCCAATTCAGCATGTTCGCAAGATCGTCGGCAACAAGATGTCGCAGGGCGGAACTTCTTACCTTCCGTTCCGCGTGGCCTCCGCCGGTGTGATCCCGATTATCTTCGCGCTTTCCATCCAGCTTTTACCCGCGACATTCGCCCAGTTTGTGCCGGCGTCGACGAAGCTGGGGACATTCCTTCACAACGCGACTGACTTCCTGTCACCCGGCAAAAACCCGCTGACGGGACTAGTCTACGCGGCCATCATTGTGTTCTTCACGTATTTCTACACGGCGGTCACGATGAATGTCGAGCAGATGGCGGACGACCTGAAGAAATACGGTTCATTCATTCCGGGCATTCGGCCCGGCAAGCCGACGATGGAGTACCTGGACCGTGTGATGACCCGTATCACCTTGGCTGGCGCACTTTTCTTGGCGGTGATCGCACTGCTGCAATACTGGATCCCCGCTGCGACCGGAACAAGCGGCTCTGGAGGCTTTACCCTGGTGGGCGGTACTTCCCTGCTAATTGTGGTCGGTGTGGCACTGGACACGATGCAGGCGATTGAAGCGCAGCTTTTGATGCGAAACTACGAAGGCTTCATCCGCTGATGCGTATTGTCCTGCTCGGTCCGCCGGGTGCGGGTAAAGGAACGCAGGGGAAGATCTTGGCCGAGAAGTTCGGGGTCCCGCATGTGGCGACAGGAGACATCATCCGGGAGCATATCGCTAAACGGACCGAATTTGGGTGCAAGGTCGAGGCGGCAATCGCCGCCGGGAACTTTGCGTCCGACGAAGACATTAACTACTGGGTCTCACGTCGGCTTTCCGAGCCGGATGCATTGAGCGGCTATATACTGGACGGCTTTCCGCGCGTACTTACGCAAGCCAAAGCGTTTCGTGGCACAGTGGACGCTGTGTTCTGGCTGGATCTGCCGGAGCTGTCCGCGATGGAGCGGATTGCCGGTCGGTGGGTCTGCCCACAATGCAGCACGGTGTATCACCTAACCCATTGTGCGCCGCGCATCACCGGGGTATGTGACTGGGACTCTGTGCATCTGGTGAAGCGTCCGGAAGATGCACTCGATAAGATGCGTTTTCGTCTGGATTATAACCGGAGCCAGATGTGGCCGGTGGCGGAGCATTATGCGGCATTGACCGCACTGGTGATTATCGATGCAGAGGGCGCCGCTGAGGTCGTGACAGAGCGGATCCTACATGCATTGCTTGCCACGCCGCTTGCAAAAACAGATTTTTAAGGGTATACTACGCGGATGATTCGGCTCAAGAGTGCGGAAGAGATCGAGATGATGCGCCGAGCCGGGCGCGTTGTCGCAGAAGCCCTGGCGGCAATGCGCGATGCCATTGTGCCGAACGTCACAACGACTCTGGACCTGGACGAAGTGGCGGCGGCGGTATTGGCGAAGCGTGGGGCGGTCCCGGCACTGCTAGGGTACAAGCCATCTTTTAGCCGGGTCCCGTACAAACATCATACCTGCATCTCGGTCAACAATGAAGTGGTGCATGGGGTGCCGAGTGCGAAGCGTGTTCTTAAAGAGGGCGATATTGTCAGCCTGGATTTAGACGCTTCGGTCGACGGCTGGTGTGCGGATGCTGCGCTGACGGTTCCTGTGGGAAACGTCTCGACGGCCGCCAAGAACCTGCTGACGGTTTCGCGCGAGGCACTGTTTCGGGGGATATCGCAGGCGCGGGTTGGGAACACGGTTGGAGACATCGGGGCAGCTATTCAGCGGCATTCTGAGCGCAGCCGTTATAATGTTGTTCGCGACCTGGTAGGGCATGGGATCGGGCGGACGCCGCATGAAGACCCCCAGGTCAACAACTATGGTCGGCCGGGCAAAGGTGATCGTCTAAAGGCCGGAATGACGATTTGCATCGAGCCGATGGTCAATATCGGCGGTCACGAAGTCATGCACCGCAAAGGCGATGTGTGGACGATATTTACGACGGACAACACGCTGTCCGCACACTTTGAGCACACAGTCGCGATCACTGAGGACGGGCCGGATATTTTGACCCTGCCGCCGTCTTTGGAAAAGTAAGTTGATAAGCACTCAGGAGAAATAAGGGAGTCTATGGCTCGACGACCACGTAAACAGCATGTTGCGCGCGATGAGCGCCGCGTTGAAGAATCAGAGACCTACGCGAAAGAGAAGGCCCTCGAAGTCGAGGGGGCGATCGCGGAGACTTTGCCCAACGCCATGTTTCGTGTCAATATTGAAGGCGGACATCAGGTGCTGGCTCAGGTCAGCGGCAAGATCCGCATGAACTTTATCAAGATTTTGCCGGGTGACCGGGTCAAGGTGGAGCTTTCCCCCTACGACCCGACACGGGGCCGGATCCTGTATCGCTACAAGTAACGGTTGTAATCATCCGTTGAGGAGTTTTCAATGAAAGTACGGGCATCCGTCAAGAAGATCTGTGACAAGTGCAAAGTGATCAAGCGCGACGGTGTCGTGCGCGTCATCTGCATCATCAAGAAGCACAAGCAGCGGCAGGGCTAATTTAGCTCGAGCCATTTTAGGAGGCACCTTTGGCACGTATTGCAGGCGTTGATCTCCCCCGCGACAAGCGGGTGGAGTATGCGCTCCTTTCTATTTTCGGGATCGGGCTGACCAGCAGCCGCGATATTCTGGCGAAAAACGGAGTCAGTCCGGACACTCGTGTTCGGGAGCTGACCGAGGCGGAAGTCAGTAAGCTGCGCGAGACAATCGAGCGCGAGTTCCGGGTCGAGGGCGATCTCAAGCGCCAGATCCAGATCAATATCCGGCGTTTGTCGGAGATTGGCTGCTACCGCGGGATCCGGCATCGCCGGGGCCTGCCGGTGCGTGGTCAAAAGACCAAGAGCAATGCCCGCACACGCCGTGGCCCGCGCCGCGCCGTTGCCGGTAAGAAGAAGATCAAGAAGTAAACCACAGGGGCGCGAGTGATTGCGCCCCCCTGTACTGCCCCTCGCCTTTCCGCTCTCTAAGCGGGGATGAGTGTTGGGACGGGATGATAGGAGATTTCACAGACCGAATGGCACAGAAGAAAACGACGACTCGGCAGAAGCCGAAAGAGAAAAAGAATATCGCACAGGGCATCGTGCATATTCAGAGCACCTTTAACAATACCATTGTTTCGATCACCGATACCAAAGGCGATTTGATTTCCTGGGCCAGCGCAGGCTCCGTCGGCTTTAAAGGCTCACGCAAAGGCACTCCCTTTGGTGCGCAGCTTGCCGCAGAGAATGCAGCCCGTAAAGCGCAGGAACATGGCCTTCGCCGCGTGGATGTCCAGGTCAAGGGACCCGGGTCAGGCCGCGAGACCGCCATTCGTGCCTTGCAGGCCGTCGGCATTGAAGTGAGCTACATCAAAGATGTTACCCCGCTTCCCCACAATGGATGCCGCCCGCCCAAGCGCCGCCGCGTTTAGAGCATTGGCTCGGAGACCTAAGATCGCTTTTGGAGAACCAGAAATAAATGACCGCCGTTAAAAAAGGACCCGTCAGTAAGTCGGGAGACGCCCGCTGCCGGCAATGCCGCCGCGAAGGTGTCAAAATGTACTTGAAAGGCACGCGCTGCTACAGCAAAAAGTGTGCCATCGAGAAGCGCAACTATCCCCCCGGCATGCATGGCCAGGGTATGCAGAAGAAGACCACGGAATACGCCCATCAGCTCCGCGAAAAGCAGAAGATGAAGCGCACCTACCGTGTGCTTGAGCGGCCGTTCCGCAACTACGTAGATGAAGCCCTTCGCCGCAAGGGCGTGACGGGTGAGAACATCCTGTCCCTGCTGGAAACCCGGCTGGACAACGTGATCTACCGTCTCAACCTTGGTGCTTCCCGCGCTCAGGCCCGGCAGCTCGTCTCGCATCGCCACTTTCTGGTGAACGGCAAGCGGGTGGATATTCCTTCCTATCAGGTGCGTGTCGGCGACACGATCTCCGTGCATGACAACAGCCGCAAACTGGGGCCGATGCTGGAGTCGCTGCGCGGCATGGGCCGACGGATCCCGGAATGGCTGACCTTCGACGCTAACGCACTGGTTGGTAAGATCGTCGCGGTACCGACACGGGACATGATTGATACGGATGTTGCCGAACAGCTGATCGTTGAGTACTACTCGCGATAAAGTGTTACTCGCGATGACGGAGAGAGTGCCGCCAACGCGGTGCCGATGCCGGGATGCGTGAAAACCCGCCGCCTTTTTCGGCGGGTTTTCGCCTGTCCCTGACGCGCCTGTGCTGTGTGCGCGGCTTGAAGGAGTGACGAATACTTATGCCAGAGATGATTACGGAACCGACCGCCCCGCGTATTGAGACGCTTGAGCAGGTCGGCACCTACGGCAAATTTGTGGTCGAGCCGCTGGAGCGCGGCTATGGCGTGACGCTGGGGAACTCTCTGCGCCGCGTCCTGCTGTCTTCTATTCCGGGAGCAGCCGTCACGTCGATCAAAATCGACAGTGTGCTGCACGAGTTCTCGACGATTCCCGGTGTCAAAGAAGATACGACGGAACTGATCCTGAACCTCAAAGACCTGTATGTCAAAGTGCATGGCCGCAACGGTGTTCTGACCAACGGAGTCAAGCCGGAGCCGCGTACCATCAAAATCGATGTGACCGGACCGGGCCACGTGACCGGAGCGGACATCCAGTGCCCCAGTGATATTGAGATTGTCAACCCGGAAGTCCACTTGGCGACCCTTGCGGATGACAAAGCGCATCTGGCAATGGAGTTGACCATTGACGAAGGCAAGGGTTATGTCCTGCCGGAGAAGCAGGACAAGAGCAAGCAGATCATCGGAGTCATCCCGATTGGGGCTTCGTTCACACCTGTTCGCAAAGTGTCGTTCAATGTCGAAGCGACTCGGGTCGGCTTCAAGACGGACTTCGAGCGGCTGACGCTGGAAATCTGGACCAACGGCACGATGGCTCCCGGCGATGCCTTGAGCCAGGCGGCATACTTGCTGGAAACGTTCTTCCACCGCTTCGTCGAGTTCCCGCAGGGAATGGGCGGACGGCTGGGCGGCGCGAACGGCGCGGGCTTCCCGCTCGGCGCGTCCGGCGCACCGGATGCCCGGATCGAGGAGCTGGACTTCTCGGTACGGACATACAACTGCCTGAAAAAGGCAAGTGTGCTGACCATCGGTGATCTGGTGCAGATCTCCGAGAGTGAGCTGATGCAAATCCGCAACTTTGGCAAGAAGTCCTTGACCGAAGTCAAAGAAAAGCTGGCTACTCTTGGTTTGACCATCCCCGGTGCGACCGATGACGATACGGAATACGGCGATGAAGATGAGACCGAAGGCGAAGAAGACGACGAAACGGCTGCCACCGGCGGTGACGAAGAATAAAGGGGTAATTTTATGAACCATCGTATCGGCGGCCGCAAGTTCGGTCTGCCCAGCGATCAGCGGCGTGCCTTGCTGAAAAGCCTGGTCCGCGCACTGCTGATCTACCAGACGATCAAGACGACGGAGACGCGGGCGAAAGATGTCCGCTCTATTGCAGAGAAACTGATCGCGAACGCTCGTGTCGATTCGCTTCATGCCCGCCGCGAAGCACGGAAGTTCTTAGGCGATGAGACCCTGGTGCGCCATCTGTTCACGCAGATCGCGCCGGAGTTCGTCAACGTACCGGGAGGCTTCACCCGCGCCGTCAAGATCGGCCAGCGCCGGGGTGACGCCGCGACCATCGTGCAGCTTTCGCTGTGTACCGAGCGCGAGTTCGGGATGCCGGTGATTCCGGAGAAAACCGGTCAGCCGAACCGCGTACGATAGGCAGCCTGCCGGTGCGAACGCTCAAGCTGACGGTCGAATACGACGGCACCGACTTCTGCGGCTATCAGGCCCAGGGCAAGGGGGAGCGGACTGTGCAGTCCGTTCTCTCCGAAGCACTGGCAATCCTCTCCCCCCGTGAGGAGTTAGCTCTGTACGGGGCGGGCCGCACGGATACCGGGGTGCATGCCTTGGGTCAAGTGGTGTCGTTCCATACCGAGAGCGGCCTGCCGATCGACCGCTGGGCTATTGCACTCAATAGCCTGCTGCCACCGGATGTTTCAGTCGCCCGCGCGGAGGAGGCCGACGAAGGCTTCCATGCTCGATTTTCGGCTCGCCAGCGGCATTACCGCTACCTAGTCTGGACACGTCGGACACGCTCTGCTGTCTGGGGCCGGTACAGTCTGCACTACCGGCGTCCGCTGGAAATCGAGCCGATGCGCGAAGCCGCGAAGCTGCTGATTGGGACGCATGACTTTGCTTCCTATGCACGGGGCGGAGGCAATCCGGGCATGACCACCGTACGGGATCTGCGCCGCTTGTCGGTGCGCCGCATGTCGAATGGCCTGTTGATTTCGGCGACCGCCACGGGCTTTCTGCGAACAATGGTACGCAACCTAGCTGGAGCCTTGATCACGGTCGGGGCAGGCGAGATGCCGCCGGACGCTCTGACGGAAATACTGAATTTGCGGGACCGCAGCCGCAACCCGATACCGCCCGCCGCGCCGCACGGACTGTGCCTGCTGCGAGTGGATTACTGACCTGGAACCGATTGACTCTGGAGAAACAAAATGCCGACTTATAGCGCCAAGCCGCTGGAGATGGAAAAAAACCGCAAATGGATCATCCTCGACGCCACCAACCAGCCCATGGGCCGTGTTGCCGTCGAGACCGCCAAGATCCTGCGCGGCAAGACTAAACCCGAGTGGACCCCGCACGTTGACTGCGGCGACCATGTCATCATCATCAACGCCGACAAAGTGCGGCTGACGGGCAACAACAAGAAAGACGAGCCGATCTACCGTCATACGCTGTATCCCGGCGGTATCCGCAGCGTCACCCGTGGCCGCGAAATCGAGAAAGACTCGGTTGCCGCCCTAATGCGCGTCGTTAAGGGAATGCTCCCGCACAACACGCTGGGTGCACAGACATTGAAGAAGCTGCGTATCTACCCCGGCGCAGACCATCCGCATCAGGCGCAGAAGCCGCAGGACCTCGCGTAATCTAAGGAACATCTATGGCACAAACTACCACACGCTACTACGGAACGGGCAAGCGTAAAAACGCCATCGCCAAAGTCTGGCTCTCCAGCGGCGAAGGCAATATCACGGTCAACAACCGGACGACCAGCAATTATTTTGGCCGAGCTTCCCTGGAAGCTCTGATCATGCAGCCGTTCGAAGTGACGGAGACTGTCGGCAAGTTCGACGTCTTCTGCCGCGCCCTCGGCGGCGGCATTTCCGGCCAGGCCGGTGCGCTGCGTCACGGCATCTCTAAAGCTCTGGTCGAGTCCGATCCCGATATGCGGCCTATTCTCCGTAAGCTGGGATACTTAACCCGTGACCCGCGTGTTAAAGAGCGTAAGAAAGCCGGACGCAAGCGTGCGCGTCGTGGTTTCCAGTTCAGCAAGCGGTAATTCGGAAGCGTTCAGCGTTTCTGCTGGGGCAAATCCGGGAATACTTCAAGGTGAGCATGGGAACTTTTGCCCAGCTCTTGCAGCGTAGTATGGGGAGAGGAGTCCGGTATGTTTCCCCTGGCGTTCTTTGGAAACCCTGCCGACATCGGCATCATTCTGGTGTTGGCGTTGATCATTTTCGGACCGAAAAAGCTGCCGGAAGTCGGTAAGCAGATCGGTCAGGCGATGCGTGAGCTGCGTAAGGTGACGGACGAGCTGACGGGTGCGGTACATTCGGTCCATTCCGAGGTCGAATCCGTGTACAAGCCTGTGTTCTCGCCGCCGCATGATTACGGCAACCCGTATCAGTCTACGACCAGTCCAACGGTGGAAAAGGTCATGACGCAGAAAACGCATGATCAGGATCCCGAAGACTTGATGGTGCCGACTGTCACGCCGGTGCATCCTGTAGAGCCGAACGCTGCTGACGTGAAAGGACACTGAGATGTTTCCATTAGCATTTGGATTCGGGAACCCCGTCGAGATCGCGATTGTTGCGGGAGTGGTTTTGCTGCTCTTCGGCGGCTCGAAGCTGGCCGGTTTCGGCAAGTCGCTCGGCGAGGGTATCAAAGAGTTCAAGAAAGCGACGACTGACGAAGAACCGGAAACACCGGCCTCTCCGACCGCCGTACAGGCTCCATTGCAGCCACCGGTGGCTGTCGGCGGTGTTTCCGCCGAAGATAAGAAGTAACGCATGAACGCTTTTCAGATTATTTTGCTGGTGTTGCAGGGGCTGGTGAGTGTCACGCTGGTCGGCCTCGTCATGTCACAGACGACCAAAAACGAGGGCCTGACCGGGACCATCGGCGGCAACGTGAGTGCCAACTTCAAGGGCAAGCCGGGATTTGAGGAGCGTCTGAAGATGTACACTCAAAACACGGCGATCGCGTTTGGGGTCATCAGCATCCTAGTTGCGGTCGCGTTTCGCGGCAATTAACAATTCGGACTCAGGGACAAACAAGTTTAGCCCGCGCTTCCTAGGAGGAAGCGCGGGCTATTTGTTGTGAGAGCTACGCCGCTTTGCGCTTGCTCTGATCTTGTACCCACTGCCGCTCGTTCGTATCCTGAAGCGTAGCGACATGCTGCTGCGGCTCTTCCTGGGCCGTGGCGACGATGTATGAATAGAAGGCTATCGCGGAGAGAACGTAACCTGCTGCAATCCATAAGAACATGATTGTCTATCCCCTTTGACTTTATTATCGGCGCTCTCACCTCTCTCCTTTACAGTAATTCTCCCAGATTTTTCGCCCACCAAATTCTCACTAAGTGAGAATTTTTGAACATCGTCCTGCACACTTCTCGCTCTTTGATGATACTCACTGCCAATTAAGATATAATATATCTGTGAGTTGAACAGTGACAAAGGTTTAGTGAGAGGAACTATGATGGACACAATCTTAGAAACAAACGCCGCAGTGGAAAGTGTCCGCTTGGCGCATGACGGAAAATCTGACCGGCCCCGACCCGAGTGGGTGCGCGGCATCTGCCCGCAGTGCGGGGAGGAGCTGGTCTCAAATTGCTATTACGTCGGCGGGCGGGGCTACCTGGTGGTCTGGGACTGCTGGGCCTCTTTGCAGGACGATTATACGTGTACCTATCGCAAAGTGCTTTAGGACACATCCATACGAGTGATGACCTGGTTTAAGGAGAATTGAAAATGACAACCTACGAGAAAAGTGGCGACGTTTCGAAGATACAGATCTTTCGGCTCGTCGTGAAAGACAAGATACTGGACCTGACCGATCTGCTGGCCTTCGATCCGCGCCGCAGCAAGATCGTCGTGACGCTGGTCGAGTTCGACGATGCCAACAAAGCGACCCAGCGGGTGCGGCACTACATAGATGCCGACGATATGAAACTGATCTGCCACGACCTTCTGGCAGGAAGCTTTACGAGCTTCGAGGACCAAAAGGGCAGCGTCCACGACGACTACACGGAGGCGCGTGTGCTGTCTTTGAAGAAAGAGACGAAGTACCGTCAGCCGTACGTGCTGCGCATCGATAACGGACAGGGTGAGGTCTACGGGATAGGGCAGGTGAAGATGGTTAAGGCCACCGACAGCCTGACAATCCAGATGCCGGAGTTTGAAGTCCGTAAGCTCGCTCTGGTCGTACTGGACTATATTCGGGAGTGGGAGATGATCCATTTCCGCAAGCGGCAGGATGCCCGCACGGTGACTTTCACTCCGGCAGCGGAGACGGCGCACCAGCCGGAAGCACTGTCTGTATAAAAGCCCAGAGATCAAATCAGAAAAAACGCCGGAGGATGAGATCCTCCGGCGTTTTTGTTTGTCTTTACCCCTCCAGCAGCAAGGCTTCGGGGTCCTCAATCAGCTCTTTGATCTTCACTAAAAAGCGCACGGCTTCACTGCCGTCGACGATCCGGTGATCGTAGGACAGTGCGACATACATCATGGGTTTGATGACTACCTCCCCATTACGGGCGATGGGCCGCTCCTCGATCTTGTGCAGGCCCAGGATGCCTACCTGGGGGCCGTTCAGGATCGGTGTGGAGAGCAGGGAGCCGAAGACGCCGCCGTTGGTGATGGTAAATGTCCCGCCTGTCAGGTCCGGCAGCGTAAGCGTGTTCGCACGGGCACGCGCCGCGAGGTCGGCGATGGTCTTTTCGATCTCGGCGAAGGTCTTTCGGTCGGCATCCCGGACGACCGGGACGACCAGGCCTTCCTCCGCACCGACGGCGATCCCGATATCGTAATAGCCCTTCTTGACGATCTCCTGGCCCTGGATTTCAGCGTTCAGCAGGGGGAAGGACTTCAAGGCCCCGATCGTTGCTTTGGTGAAGAACGACATGAAGCCGAGGCCGATGCCGTTCTTCTCCTTGAATGAGTCTTTGCGCTTCGCCCGCAGTGCCATCACAGCGGTCATATCCATTTCGTTGAACGTCGTCAGCATGGCAGCGGTGTGCTGCGCTTCGACAAGCCGTGTGGCGATGGTTTGGCGGCGGCGCGACATCTTGACACGCTCTTCCGGGCGACCGCTTTGTGAAGCAGCCGGAATAACTGTCTGAGCAGCGGGTTGTGCTGCTTCCTGCTTCGTGGCAAGAGGGGTGGGCCGGATAGGCGGGCAGGTATCGTATTCGGCGGCACTCTGGTTCGAGCGCTCGGCAGCCTGGGCGGTCGCGGTTTGGGCGGTCAGCGTCGCGGAGATCGCCGGAGCGTCACTCGTATGTTCGATAAAGTTCGCGACATCGTCTTTGGTGATGCGCCCGGAGGGGCCGCTGCCCTTAACCAGGCTGAGGTCCACCTTGGCGTCTTCCGCCAGCGTACGGGCCAGCGGAGAGGCCGCACCGATGTGCGCCGTCTCGCCATTGCGTGATGACGCCGGGGCGGTCTCCGCAGCCACTGGGGCCGCTTCTGCAGCCACTGCTGCTGAGGCATCACCCATGATGGCGAGCACATCGCCGACGGCAACGGTATCGCCCTCAGCGTGAGAGAGCTTCTGGATCGTGCCGCCGGTATCAGCAGGGACTTCCACATTAACTTTGTCCGTCTCCAGCTCGGCAACGGCTTCTCCGGCGGCGACCGTATCGCCCTCTTTTTTGAGCCAGCGCAGAATGGTGGCCTCAGTCACGGACTCTCCCATCTGCGGGACACGGATTTCAATGGGCATGGACTATCGTACTCCTTTTCGACTTGGCGCCATTTTGGCTGAGTTTGGGGGCTTCGCTCAGAGCCGCCGTCAGCAGACGGTTCTGTTCGACCGAATGGCGGCGCGAGGAGCCTTCCGAAGGGCTGGCGGCTTTAGGCCGACCAACATAAGTGAGCAGGATGTCCGGCGGCAGTGATGCCCGAACGCGCGACGAGATAAATACCCACGCGCCCATGTTGCGCGGCTCTTCCTGCAGCCAGATCACTTCGCGCAGGTTCGGATACCCGGACAGCAGCTGTTCAAGCTCCCGGTGCGGGAAGGGATACAGCTCCTCGATCCGAGCGACAGCCACATTGCCCGCCGCCGCGTACTCTTCCCGGGCGACGAGGTCCACATAAACTTTGCCGCTGCACAGCACAAGGCGTGTGACCTGCCCGGCACGGTCGCGCGGACGCGGGTCGTCCAGAATAGGCTGAAAAGCACCTAGTGCGAGATCAGCAAGAGAGGAGCCGACCGGCGGCTTATCCACTTTCAGCAGACCCTTGGGCGTCATAACGACCAGAGGCCGGGGAGCATCCCAGAGCAGGGCGGCCTGTCGCCGCAGAAGATGAAAATACTGGGCGGAGGTCGTCGGATAGGCGACCCGAATGTTATCATTCGCAGCAAGCTGCAGGAACCGCTCTAAGCGGGCACTGGAATGTTCCGGTCCCTGGCCTTCATAACCGTGAGGGAGCAGAAGCACCAGAGAGGGCGTCTGCTGCCATTTGGAGTTGCCGGATGTCAGGAACTGGTCGATAATGACCTGGGCGCCGTTGGCGAAGTCCCCAAACTGGCCTTCCCAGAGCACCAAACAGCCGGTGGCGTGCATCGAGTAGCCGTACTCGAAGCCGAGTACGGCATTTTCCGAGAGGGGGCTGTTGCAGACGGCGAACGAGGCTTTAGCCTCCGGCATCACTTGCAGCGGGCAGTAGAATTCGCCTGTCTCCGGGTCGTGCAGCACGAGGTGCCGCTGACTGAAGGTGCCCGGCTGCGAGTCCTGCCCGGAAAGACGAATGGGTGTACCGTCGGCGAGAATAGATGCAAACGCCAGCGTCTCGGCATGCGCCCAGGTAATCGCGCCGTCCGTCGTCAGGGCAGCCCGTCTTGGCTGTAGTTTCAGGCGATCCAATTTGGAGTTGACCGTGAAGCCTTCCGGCCTCGCGAGAAGTGCCTCATTGAGTGCCGTTAGCTCCTCGCTGGGCACACTGGTTTTAACATTCTTCGAAAGCTCGGCAAATCGCTCGGGGGCCACGGGGCCTTTTTGCAAGCCTTTACCCGAAGGTGTCGTGCGAGACTCCGCAAGCTTCGCCATCTGCGTGGTCACCAGAGCATCGGCCTCCTGAGCCGTGGCAACTCCCTGGGCGGCCAGCGTTCGTGCCCAGATCTCGCGTACGGTCGGATGGGTTCGTACGATATCGTACATCCGTGGCTGCGTGTAGGCAGGCTCTTCGCCTTCATTGTGACCATACCGGCGATAGCCGACGAGATCAATTAAAAAGTCTTCGCCGAACTTCTCACGGTAGGCAAAGGCCATTCGTGCGGCGGCGATACAAGCTTCGGCATCATCGGCATTGACATGAACGATGGGAATCTCAAAGCCCTTCGCCAGGTCGCTGGCATACAGGGTGGACCGAGAGTCGCGCGGGGTTGTGGTAAAGCCGATTTGATTGTTCGTGATAATGTGGATCGTGCCGCCGACGGAATATCCGGGCAGACGCGAGAGGTTAAGTGTCTCTGGGACGATTCCCTGACCGGGAAACGCTGCGTCGCCGTGGATCAGGATGGCGAGGGATGCCTGCGGGTCCTGCTTCGGCTCGCCGCGCTGCTTCCGCTGCTCCTGCGCTGCGCGGGCACGGCCTTCCACGACCGGGTCCACGAACTCCAGGTGGCTGGGGTTCGGGGCCAGTGTAATCGGCATCTCTTCCACGCCGTTATCGGTATAATCCCGTCGTGCGCCCATATGGTATTTGACGTCGCCGGAATAGCCCTGCGTTCCTGTCCCCGCCACGGAGGAGCTGTCGTCCTGCTTGGCAGACTGGAACTCCTGCATGATCGCCGAATAAGGCTTGCCGAGAATATGTGTCAAAACGTTTAGACGTCCGCGATGGGCCATGCCCATGACGATCTCATGGGTTTCGGAGAGCGACGCTTCGTGGATGATCCGGTCCAATATGGGCACCAAAATGTCCAGGCCCTCGATCGAGAAGCGCTTGGCTCCGACAAAAGTCTGATGCAGGAACCGCTCGAACGTCTCGACTTCGGTCAGACGCTGCAGTACTTTCCGCTTGTCATCCGCCTCGAAGCCGGAAAAAAACCGGCGCGTCTCCGCCGCTTCGCGAATCCACTCCCGCTCGATGGGGTTCTGGATGTGGTCATCCTCATAGCCGATTGCTCCGGAATAGGCCTGCCGCAGCCGACCCAGAGCTTCCAGCGCATTCGCCGCCCCCTCCGCCAGCGGGCCGCCCACGACGGAGGCCGGCAGGGCTGCCAAATCGTCTGTCGTCAAGCCATGCGTCGCCAGCTCCAGCCCAGGGTCGCCCGGCGGTTCACTGCCGAGCGGGTCGATGTGAGCCGTCAGATGCCCCAGCTCACGCACGAGGCGTGTCACGCGGGCGGCCCCGACGACTTTCATCACATCGACGGCTCCGGCTCTCATCTCTGCTGCGGTTGTCTCTGCCTGAATCGGGGGAGGGAAAGACCCCTGCCGGGTCCAATCCGCAAAGATTGCCTGTGTGGCGGGGTCCACTGTGGCGGGGTCCGCTTGGTAACGGTCATACAAATCGAGGACATACCCGGCGTTGGGGCCATAAAACTCGTTCAGATCGCTCATAAAATCCAGCACCTTGTCTCGCTGCGATGAAATCTTGTGCTTCTATTGTACCCCAGACCCGGTGAAAGATACACAGCTGGATTTCGGCCTGTGTTATGTTGGGGGTAAGAAACACCGTATATCTGCCGATAATAGAAAAACTAGTCCAAATACAATCATTGCGCTTGCTATCGTTCCCTGTAAACATCACCATGAAAAAAATCTTGAGCGGTACGGATTGGCGTTCGATTTCCCTCTCCGCGCTGGCTTTACTGGCTGCCCTGGCGACGGCACTTCTTGTCGCGGCGATCATCACCCGCATCCAGCATCAGGCTGATAAAGGCCGTCAGGCACAGATCGTGCTGATGCGCCTGGATAAAAAAGTGGTTGAGCTGCGCAATCTTGAGCGTGAGATGTCAGGGAACCCAGAGCTGATCCAATCCGATATGTCCCAGCTTGAGGCATTGAATTCGGAGATGCAGAGCTGCCTCGATCGACTGCCGGTCTCCGCCCGCAGTACCGTTTCCTGGCTTAAGGTCCGGAAGGCACTTGCCGTGTATCAGCAGCAGGTCGCTCAGGAGATGCTGCTGTATCTCGACGACGCCCCTGCGGCGGCCCGACGCGTCCACGACGAACACATTAACGCCTCAGCCGATGTCCTCACTGGAGCGATTTATGCGGCGGATAAAAGCAACAACGACGAAGCGGTTCTAGCGAACGAGACTGCCGATGCCGGCACCGCCGGGGTGCTGCTGGGCGGAGCGTTGATGCTCTATATTTTTGTTCGGCGATTTGTGGGAGCCAAACGGCGAGGGACAAAGCTTGCCACGGAGCAGGCGATGCTGCTCGCCAGTGAGCAGCGCTTTCGTGCCTTGATCCGCAATGCCTCCGACGTGATCGCGATCGTTACACCGGATGGCAAATTTGGCTACCTCAGCTCCGCCGTAAACCGTGTTTGGGGCTATGAGTCAGAAGCCTTAGAAAACACCAGCGTCTTTGCGCTCCTGCATTCGGAGGACACGCTGCGAATGTCGGCCCACCTCAGTCTGGCCCAATCCAATCCCAATGAATGTCACTCTCTGGAAATTCGCCTGCGTCCCGCCGAAGGGGAATGGCGCATGTTTGAGATTGTCCTGACGAATCTTCTCCAGGAGCCGGGTATCGAGGGCATCGTGCTTACTTGCCGAGACATCAGTGAGCGCAAAGCATTCGAAGAGCACCTGGCGTATCAAGCCTTTCACGACTCTTTGACTTGCCTGCCAAATCGTGCGCTCTTCATGGAGCGGCTTGTCCATGCGCTGGCCCGGTCCGTGCGTCAGGGGACGACGGTCGCGGTGCTGTTCCTGGACATGGACAACTTCAAGGTGGTTAATGACAGTCTGGGGCATGAAGCCGGGGACCGGCTGCTGATCTCTGTCGGCCAGCGGCTTAGTGCCTGTGTCAGACCCGGTGATACCGTGGCACGTCTGGGCGGCGACGAATTCACGATTTTGCTGGAAGATCTGCCGGGGGAAGAACAAATTCATGATTTGGCGGATCGCGTCTGTGAAGCGATCCATACGCCGGTTCTCCTCTCGGACCGGGAGATCGTCATGTCGGGTAGTCTGGGAATCGCCAGTGCCAATGCGGGAAACAGTACCGCTGCCCAGCTCTTGCGGGAAGCGGACACGGCGATGTATCAGGCGAAAACCAGTGGCAAGGCACGCTCCGTGGTCTTCAGCAGCCAGATGAACCGGCAGGCCATGGATCGGCTGGAAATGGAAATTGATCTGCGCCATGCACTGGAAAACGGTGAGGAACTGCGTGTCTTCTATCAGCCAATCATCGCTCTGGACTCATCGTCACTGAGTGAAGTGGAAGCTCTGGTGCGCTGGGAGCACCCGGAGCGTGGTCTGCTCCCACCGGGTACCTTCATCCCTCTAGCGGAAGAAACGGGACTGATCATCCCACTGGGCCGGTGGGTGCTGGGTGAGGCTTGCCGACAGATGCGTGCTTGGCAGCAGCAATACCCTAACGAGCCGCCGCTGACCGTGAGCGTTAACGTCTCCGCACATCAGCTCCATCAAACGGATATGGTACAGCAAGTCGTTTGCGTGCTGAAGGAGTCCGAACTTTTACCTCAGTATCTGAAGCTGGAAATCACGGAAAGCGTGATGATGCAGGACGCCGAGAATATCATTCCGAGGCTGCACGAGCTGCGAAATCTTGGGGTTCGACTGGCGATGGACGACTTTGGCACCGGCTACTCATCGATGGCCTATCTTAGCAGCCTGCCGATCGACACGCTCAAGATTGACCGCTCATTTATTAGCAAAATGAGTCGCAGCGACGAAGATGCGGCAATCGTCCGGGCAATCGTGACCCTGGCGAAAACGCTGGACCTGCGGATCACGAGCGAAGGCATCGAAACCTCGGATCAGCTCGCCGAGCTCAGTGCGCTCGGCTGCGACTTCGGCCAGGGGTATTTTATCGACCGGCCGATGCCGGCAGAGAATCTGGGGCTGCTTCTTGCCCCGAAGTCTCTGAAAGACCTGAGTCGGCCGGAGTCTTCCCTGCTGGCAGCGGCGTAATCTCAATTTTCGATGACGCTGTAGATGACGCGGCTTTTACGCCCACCCTGGGTTTTCGTCACCCATTCCGTGATCGGCCCCGGCAGCTCGGTGGAGCCGGGATGCTTGATCACCACGCACCGCCGGGCGACGCGACGCGCTTCGTCAACCGCTTCCGGGGAGAGGGGGGCGGGGTTGCCAAACACAAACAAAGGGCTGACGGAAGCCTCCGACCCGGAGAGCCGCTCGTCAAAGAATGGATCGAAATAGACCACGTCAAACGCGTGCGATTCGCAGTTCTTTAGGTACGTTCGATAGTCCGCCGTAACTACCTCAATGCGCCGCAAAGCCGCCGTCAGCGGTGCTGAGCGCAGGATAAATGTCTGCAGGCCCCGGCGCGTAATCGCCGCAAGCACCGGTTCGCTCTCCAATCCGACGACTTTACCCGTACCATCTAGTGCCAGCGATGCCAGTGCGGACTCCGACGCGAAGCCCAGCGTGCAGTCGAGAAGGCGGTCCCCGGGGTTCAAGTCGACGGCGGAAAGAAAGTGGTCCGATCCACCTGACAGAACCACCGAGCCGCGCGACAAAAACATATTCGGGTGGTAAAAGTACTCTGCCCCCGTGGTCCGGTCATAGAGGCGCAGATGATCGCTGCCGACCACCAATAACCGCTCGGCCCCGGTCACCTCGAAAATATCCGGCAGAGAACGGCCCATTCGGGAGATAAGTGGGGCATCGAGCTGCGCTGACATTTCCGAGGCGATGTGCTCAAGGGTGGGGGTGAGCTTCGCCGCAGTCGTGATAACCAGGGGAGTAATCATAACTCCCGAATGGCGTCTTTGACATCCGCAACCGCGTGGATCGGCACGATGATCTGCCCGAATCCCATGCCGAGGGCGTCGCCTAACACCTGCGGCCACCAGTCCCCGTTGAGTGCGACCGTGATCGGCTTACTTGCCGCCCGCGCCTGTCCTGACGCCAGAAGCAGCCGCTCCCAGGAGGCGTCCAGCAGCGTTCCAGTGACAAAGCTGCCCGAATACCCCGCGAGCGTCTCCAGCAAGTCGTCCCCCGCCGCAGCAATACCTGCTGCGATTTGCATTCGGCCAAACAGGGCGTCATCCTCTTCCAGCACCGCTTCGATCTCTTCCAAACGCTCTTGAAGCTCCACTCGCTCGGTGGGGTCTCGCAGCACAAGATGCAGCGGCAGGCGGGCGGCACCGCGGGCAAGTGCCGCCAGAGCCAGACGTTCCGGTGGGATGTCCAGATAGAGGGGCTGACCGCCAATAACATTCGCCAGATCGCCGAGTGTCTGCGCCTGCTCTCCCGCTGTCTGCGGCTGATGCAGGCCGCCCAAGAAATCGTTGGCTTCCGGAATGACTAAGCCGTCCGCGCCGTGCGTCATCGCCGCCTCGGCAAGTGCAAGTGTCGGGGCGGCGCAAAGGACAGCGATAATCCGGTTGTCCGAGGCGGTCCGGGCGGGAAGATGATCGCCCTCAAGGAAAAAGCGACGGGAGAGTGCCAAAGGGGCCTGATAACGGGCGATCGTAGCGGCATCAGGAGCAACATAGACCCGGCCTCGGTCGCCGTCGACGATCACAATATCGTTCTCCTGCACAGCCCGTAGAAGTGCTTCCCCGATCCCCACCACCACAGGCCGGTCTGGGGCGGGAGACAGCGGAGCGGAAGTCTGCGCGGCCAGCCCCACAATTTGAATTCCGGGCAGGGGGGAAAGCCAGTAGCCGGGCGGAACACGGTCAGCAATCAGAATGATCTGCTCCGGCTCTGGGTTATCCATGCCAAAGGATCGCAGCCGCTCCCCCAGCCGTCGCAGCCGCTCGGGAGAAAGAGAGGGGACACCGAAATCATCATGCAGCCGGGCGGCGACGGCGATTGCGACACCCGGGTGCCCGGTTGTTCCATAAAGCACTTCCATCAGCGGGCAGCCGTTCCCGCCGGAGGTGCGGCGCTGGGCAGGGAATTTAAGGGAGCAGGAGTTTTGGGCGGCGGCGGGGCGGGGACCGTGAGATCGACATCGTCCGTGTTATC